>CAUGRT010000037.1 GCA_959602045.1 uncultured Clostridia bacterium
TGTTCCGCCGAATCTCATTCCGCTGCACGCCGTATTGAAAATACAGGATTGGATGATGACATTAAGATTGTCAAATCCTGCGATACAATCATCGCCCGTATAAAATTGACAATCACGAATCGTCACATTGGTGCAGGAGCGGATATGAATCCCGTCATGACCGCCCTTTACCGACACGTTTTCGGCTGTGATGTTTTCACATTCAAAAATCGCATGTGCCCAATTGGCGCTGTTTTGAACGGTATATCCGAAAAACCGTATATTTTTGCAGCGGTGCATATCAATTGCATGAGGGCCGCGATAGTGTTCTTCACCGGTTTCGTCAAAGCAATCCGCTCCGTCAATATAAGCGCCCTTCTCGCCGATAATCGCAATATTTTCAGCGTCAACGGCACGAATCAGCGCATTGTTCCAGCAGCTGCCGCATTTGTTTAAATGATCGGCATTTTTTCTTATATCGGTCGGCAGCCATTTTGCATCGCTTTGATCCGACTCCGGTAACGGTTCAAGCGTATCGTTTCGAATCCCGTAATAATCTTCGGGATTTCTGCTTCACAGAAAACGTATATGATCATCACCTCTGTCATTTTCGTAATCACATTATTAATCGGTATTGTATTCTTTGGACTGTTTGTAAAAATCCAATACGAACCGATTAATAATATTATCAAATACATAAAATCCCATATCAACACCGGCAATGATGTGGATTCCTTTGAGTTTATCAATTCCAACATCGGCAATCTCGAAAAGGAAATCCTTGAACAACGGGAATCGTATCTTGAGCAAAACAATCTCTTGCTTTCGATGCATTTGTCACAGTGGTTAAGGTATAACAAAATCCCTGCCCATCCGGAAGAGATTTTTGTGTTGGACGAAGCTTCCGTTTATGTGGTGGTATCTATCACCTTCTATTCGCCGGAGGAATTGTTTTTTGAGTACAACCCACAGGGGATTGAGCAAAACATCTCAATCGCAAAATTTATTATTGAAAATATTTTCTCTGAGATGCTTTCGGAAAAATCCATTCCAAATAAAATGATTGAGTTTGAATCCTCCATTGCCGTAATCATTTTATTTGACAAGGATTCTGATTACAAAAGTCAGCTTAATAAAATCTTTGAGGAAATTTCCTCCATTGTTCAGAAAGAATTTAATCTTGAGCCGGACTATTTTTGCAGCGCCCCCTATCATTCCTACGATATGCTTCATCATGCGTTTACGGAATCAACAACGCTTTTGCAGCACGAAAAGAACGCCAATCGGGATATTTGCCATTTCTATGATGATATGGATTTCAGCATCGAAACCCCGACAATCCGGCTTTTGGATTGCAGCAAGGCGCTATTTTCCAGTATCTCCTGCGGTGATGCGGCGCAGGCGAAAAGCATCATTAATAATATGTGCCTTTCCATCAACTCCGATCTGTCACAGCCCTATGCGCGGTACATCCTTACCTGTCTGGTTTCCTCAATCAATAGCGCTTTGTCGAGTATTGCATCTATAAACGAAATGAACATTCATCGGTTTATTCAGCAAAACGCACCGATTGAACAGATTATGAACAATGCCTGCAATCCCATTCATGCATTAACCCGATATGCGGATATTGTATGCGCCTATATTAACGAAAATCAAGAAAAGCCTGCGTCCATTTCGCAAAAGGCTCAGAAATATATTGATGAAAACTACTCAGATTCTCAGCTTACCAGCGACATTGTGGCGAACAGCGTGGGATTGAGCCGCGATTATTTTCTGAAACTCTTTAAACAGCAAACCGGCGAAACCATGTCCGATTATCTGAATAAAGTCAGAATTGAAAAAGCCTGTGAAATCATTAAATCGGAAAACTGCGTGTTGAGCGATGTTGCCGATCGTGTCGGCTATGCCAGTGTCAAGACCTTTACCAGAGCTTTCATTAAGCATATCGGAATCACTCCCGGAAAATACAAATAGTCCTAACAAAAAACACTGTAAAAGTCCATGCACTCCTACAGTGTTTTTTCTATTTTGATTATAACGCACTTTGCGTGTCATTCGGATCGCCGTTGATCGCCAAATCATACTCATGCGACCAGTCCATGCCGCGATATTGTGCCGCCCGATCATCATTTTCGATAAAGTCCATCAGCAAATCCAGCATTTCCTTTGTCCAAGTGTTTTTGTCGATTTGCGCTGTCGTAAACTTATTCAGTGTGATCATCTCAAACCCGAATAAATCCTTGACCTGTGTTTTTGCTGCGCCGCCGACAACCTCCTCAACCAGATGGCTCGGTATAAATAAGACGCCGCCGCCTGCTCCGAATACGACATCCCCCGGCAGACAGATTGCATTGCCTATTCTGGTTGCCGTGTTATAGCCGGTCATAATAAAATCCCGAATCGGTGTTGGGTCGATACCGCGATAATACACCTGGGTATCCTCCACCTTTTTCATCTGCTCGGTATCGCGGACTCCGCCCCAGATTACCGCGCCGCCGTTTTCGTTCTTGGTTTTATTCTTCAGCGCAGTTGTCAGATTTCCACCTAAAAACGTACCCTTGTAGATTTTATCATACATATCGATTACAGGGACATCCCCCTCTTGGAGGTTATCGATAACCCACTGATTATAGGTTCCGGTTCTGCCCTCGCTCCGACCAATATCCTTTACCACCTCATCCAAATCCGGACGATAAGGACAATAGGTTGCTGTCACCGCGCGCCCGATCAGCTTTCTGCCATCATTGTGCAGTGTATGAAACCGCCCTTCAAATTGACTTTCATAGCCTTTCACAAAAATCGGTTTCCAAACCTCCTCAAGCGTAAGCGTTTTCAATGCTTTCAGATATTGATCTTCCACCTTCGGTCTGCCATCGTCAAATCTTTCGCCTTTCCATTGCGGCGTTAAAGCAATAATTTCTTCTCTGTCATTAAAATGCATTTTTAAGTTCTCCTACCCATAATATTTTGAATTACTAAATTGATTTGTTTCTTGTGCGCAGCTTGTTTTTCTTTGATTTTGAAGCCATTGAAAAACCTCTGCATTTCCATAAGTTTCAGACCACGCGTCATGTCCGCAATCCGGATAGATTGTAAGTCTGGCATTGCCGCCAGCATGATTGACCGCTTCTGTCATCTTCACGCTCTCACTTTTATCAACAACGGGGTCGCTGTCACCGTGAAATGCCCATATCGGAACTGTTTTCAATCTTGCCGAATTCCAGTACATTCCTCCACCGCATATCGGAATAATCGCCGCAAACAAGTCCGGTCTGCTCATTGCCAGCTGCCATATGCCATATCCGCCCATGCTTGCGCCGATACCGTAAATCCGATCCGAATCCGCAAAATTAAGCCCTGCGGCATAATCCGCAAAAGCAATTAAATGCTCAAACATGTCAAACCACGTATCCCGGCTGCATTGCGGAGCTACCGTAATAAAAGGAAAGTCTTTCATCCGGCTGGTTTGTTCATAAAACGGATTCTCCATTACCTTTGTGACATCATCGTCCCTCGTTCCTGCGCCATGCAAAAAGAGAATGAGCGGATATTTCTTGTCTTTCGAAAAATCATCGGGCTTCGTTAAAATAAAATTCAGTTCCTGATAACTGCCTGTTTCAAACTTCATAATCTCATGCCGCCATCAATTACAATTTCCGAACCGGTCACATATCCGGCTTCTTTGGAGCACAGATAAAGCACTGCGGGGGCAATATCCTCCGGCTCTCCGACTCTGCCGGCAGGAATGGCGGCTATAATTTTTTTATTGAACGCTTCATCCGCCAGTGCCGCCTCATTTCTCGGTGTAGAAATCGCGCCCGGCGCAACATTATTGATTGTCACGCCATCGGGCGCAAGATAGGGTGCCAGATTCTCGCAAAGCTTCTTTTGCGCCGCCTTGGATACCCCATAAAGTGATAATTCGGGATGATTGTTATACTGATTAACGCTGCCGATCGTAACAATTCTCCCCCACTTTTGCTTCTGCATATGCGGTGCATACTGCCGTATCATGTAATAACTGCTCTTTAAATTGCACTCCATCTGAAGATCATATTCTTCTTCGGTAAATTCATCCCATTTGCGCTTATACTGAATCGAAGCATTTAAGACAAGAATATCCACACCGCCGGTCTTGGCAAACAGCGCTTCTCTCTCCGCTTTCTTGTTCAAATCCGCACGAATAGGAATACTGTTCGGAATGGACGCACACGCTTTTTTGCACTTTTCTTCACTCGTTGCGCCATTGACATAAACCTTCGCGCCGTGCTCCGCCAACAGCTTTGCAATCGCAAAGCCGATTCCCTGTGTTGCACCGGTTACAAGTGCGGTTTTTCCGGTTAAATCAAACATCCGTCTTTCACCTCATATTCTTTGTTAAATTCCATTACAAAACCATTTTCCACACGACTTGTGTACTTTTCGGGATTTTCGGAATTACTCTCGAACATATCATAATGATTCGGAACGGCAATACGCGGCTTAATGATCTGCGTCAGCTTTACCGCCTCATCTACATTCATATTCCCCAGCTTTCCGTTAATGCAGATAAACATATAATCGCATTGAATCTGCTCCAATTTTTCATGATAGTATGTATCGCCCGAAAAATAAAGCTTTTCTCCATTGTATTCAAGCAACACCCCTACCGCCGGAACGGTATGATCGGCAAAGACTGCGGTAATTTTAAAATCCCCGATCTGATATTCCATCCCCTCGTCAAACGGCATATATTTCGTCACGCCCAGCTCTGAAAGCGTTTTTTCACAGTCGGATGGCGCATAAAACGAAATTGCCCGATTCATTTTGGGAATTGCGTCAATATCCACATGATCAAGATGATTGTGCGTGCAGATTACTGCGTCTGCCGCCAAATCCTGCGGTTGAATCGGCACCGGTCTTACCCTCGGACGATTTGCAATACGGTTCACGCAATCTGAAAGATATGGGTCAATACAAATGGTCGTTTTCCCATCGGTCAAAAGGTATCCGCTCTGTCCCAGCCATCTTATTTTCATTAGCTCCACTCCCTGTCGTTTGCCCATTCATGATCCCACATGGAAGTATCGCCCCATGCTTCGGGATATTTTTCATGCATATGCTCTTTAATTAATTCCTCATTCAAGCTGTCGATTCCGAGTCCCGGCTTATTCGGTACATTCACGAAACCATCCTTGAACAGCGGATTGTCAATACCAATCGCCAAATCATTCCACCACGGAATATCCACCGAATGAAATTCAACCGCTAAGATATTCTGAACCGCCGCAGCCGCATGAATTGCCGCCATGCACGCAATCGGGCTTTCCGCCATATGAATTGCCATTGCCGTACCGTATGTTTCACACATATCCCCCAGCTTCTTCATCTGCAATGCGCCGCCAATCGTCAGAATATCCGGATGAACAACCGACACGCCGCCGTTCTCCATCAGCGGACGGAAATTCTCTGCCAAATAAATATCCTCGCCCGTGCAAATCGGAACATGGCAGGCATTTGAAATCTTTTCAAAATGTTTTGTATAATGCCACGGCGCAATATCCTCAATCCACGCAATATTATACTTCTCCAGGCGCTTTGCGAACATAATGCAATCCTCAATGCATACATGCCCGAAATGATCAATCGCCAGCGGAACCTCATAACCAATCACATCACGCACCTGTTTTACATAGTCCTCAAGATAATCCATGCCCTTCTGCGTCATGTGAATCCCGGTTGCATGATGCGGAATGGTGAAAACCTCATAATTTTTGCCGAGCATCATATCCATATCAATCGAACCCTTTTGATGGTTGATTGCTTTCATCGAATACTTTTTAATATCCTCTAAAAATCCCACCGGCGCATTCAGACAGCCGGGTTCATCCAGCATAAGCTCAATTCCCAAATCCATTTTCAAGAATGTGAATCCCTGCTCCATCCGCTTTTTCAGAGCATGTCCCATATCGGTTCCGGTGTGCTTGCCGTCCACATCAGTATCACAATACATGCGAACCTTATCACGGAATTTACCGCCGAGCATTTGCCAAAGCGGCACTCCCCATGCCTTGCCTGCCAAATCCCACAGTGCAATCTCAATACCGGATACACCGCCGCCCTGGCGCGAATGTCCGCCAAATTGCTTAATCCGGCGAAACAGCTTATCCACATTACACGGATTTTCTCCTAAAAGACGCGATTTCAACATTAACGCATACGTCGCACTGGACGCGTCACGCACTTCGCCGTAGCCGACAATGCCTTGATTGGTATAAATTTTTATCAGCGGACAATGCTTCGGCGCACCATTGATATTGGCAACGCGAATGTCCGTTATTTTAAGTTCTGACGGTGACGAGCAAACGTTCACGTTCTCCGACACCATATCCTTGATACTGCTATTCATAAAATCCTCCGTTCCTCCGCAAAAGCGATGTCAATGAAGAAGAATCCTGCTTTACAATGCACTTATTTTTTCTTCTCCTTGACTTTTTTATATTTTCCATTTATAATATACCATAGATAAACAGAAAAGTCATTCACTATTTTATGAAATCTATCCACTATTTTATGATTAAGAGGTGTTAATATGCGATACGATGAAACAAAGCTGACCGACAAAAGCGGAAAAACGGTATTAAAAACCTTTCTTTCTTCCGTTCCCCGGGGGAAACGGGAATATCGCGAGCATCACCATGCAGAATGTGAGCTTTCAACCATCCTGTCCGGCAGCGGAATCTATACGGTAAACAAAACCGAATATCCCTTTTGTGCCGGAGATGTGTTTTTATTTGGCGGCGACGAGATTCATTGTCTGACCGATATTTCAGATCATTTTCTGCTGTTAAACGTGCAATTTGAGCCGCAGCTTCTGTGGACAGATAGTGACGCCTTTTCCGCATTGCGCATATTTTTTGCAAGAAGTGAACGTTTTGAAAACAAAATTGAAAACAATGCTTATACAAAGAAAATTCATGAGAAAATCCAAAAGCTCCATAATGAACTTTTAGAAAAGCGTGACGGCTATCCGATAATGGCAAAATATATCCTGTTTTCCATGCTGCTGACGCTTGTGCGCGAGTATGACTATATTGATCCCAACACCGATTATGCCTATCTTGAAAATACGGCAAAGCCGATGAAAGCAGCGTTGGACTATATTGATAAAAACCTCGAAAACCCACTCTCGTTAAAAGACATTGCCAATCGTGCCGCCATGTCACCCACCTATTTTTCCGCCGTTTTCAAGAAGATGAACTCCCTCGCACCATGGGAATATATCACGATCAAGCGCGTGGAAAAGGCTATTGAGCTTTTGAAAACCACCGACCTCACAAAACTGGATATTGCCCAAAAATGCGGATTCTCCAGTTCCTCCAATTTTTATAAAGCCTTCTCAAAAGTAACCGGCAAGACCCCCTCCCAGTTTTGCAGGAAGTAAAAAAATACGGGCTGATGTCAATCAACCCGTATTTTTTATTATGATCGCTTTTTACTATGACATGCGCCGGACATGGCACAATGTTCACAGCCACATCCGCACGAGGACTTGCCTTTTTTCTTATTCTTTGTCATTGAAACAATAATCCCGGCGACTACCGCCGCAAGCACGATGCAGATCAAAATCGTTGAAATATTTTCGCCAATCCACGTAAGCATCTAAATCCCCTCCTCTGCGCGAATCCTAAAGTGTTTACGCTTTTACGCTTTCATCTTTACCTTTGTTGTCAATTTATTGGATTCCTTATAAGGCTTAACCAACATGTAAATCATGAATACCAGTACCGCAAGAGCAACTACGAATCCGATGACATTTCCGCTGCCGGTAAACATCGTACCGAACTGATAAATCATCAACGAAACCGCATAAGCGAATACGCACTGATACCCAATCGCAAACCAAGTCCATTTTGCATTATTCATCTCACGCTTGATTGCACCGATTGCCGCAAAGCACGGAGCGCACAGCAGGTTGAATACCAGGAATGAATAACCGCTGATCGGCGTGAACGCCTTAGCCAGATTGCCATAAACCGTTCCGGAACCACCGTACAGAATACCCATCGTACCAACGATATTTTCTTTCGCAACCAATCCGGTGATAGACGCAACCGCCGACTGCCATTCTCCCCAACCTAAAGGCTTGAAGATCCATGCAATTGCATTTCCGATAACTGCCAAAATACTGTTATCAATCTGATCCTCGGTCAGCATACCGAAATGACCGTCTATTGTTCCGAAATAGGTTGTAAACCATACCAGAATCGTTGAAATCAAGATGATCGTTCCTGCCTTTTTAATAAAGGACCAGCCACGCTCCCACATGGAACGAAGAACGTTCAGCAATGTAGGCATATGATATGCCGGCAATTCCATAACGAACGGTGCCGGATCTCCCGCAAACATCTTTGTCTTTTTCAGCATGATACCCGATACAATAATCGCTGCCATACCTACGAAGTATGCTGATGTTGCTACCCAAGCCGAACCGCCGAAGATTGCACCGGCGATCATTGCGATAAACGGAACCTTTGCGCCGCACGGAATAAAAGTTGTCGTCATAATCGTCATTTTTCTGTCACGGTCATTTTCAATCGTTCTCGAAGCCATGATACCCGGAACGCCGCAGCCCGTACCAATCAGCATTGGGATAAATGATTTACCCGAAAGACCGAACTTACGGAAAATTCTATCCAATACGAACGCGATACGTGCCATATAACCACACGCCTCCAGGAATGCCAGAAGCAGGAACAATACCAACATCTGAGGAACGAAGCCCAATACCGCACCGACACCGGCAACGATACCGTCTAAGATCAAGCCCTTGAGCCACTCTGCACAATTAACCGCGTCCAGTCCGTTCTCTACCAATACCGGAACACCCGGAACCCAAACGCCATAATCTGCCGGGTCAGGCTCTGTGCAGTCATACTTATCATAAACCTCTACCGCAGAAAGTAAATCATCATAAGAGGATGTTTCTTCTTCATCCGCCATAGTTTCTTCATCAACTACCGAATAAGTTGCCTCCGGAATATCCTTTACCTTCTCTGTAAAGTCTGCTAAAGCAATCTTTGCCTGCTCTGCGTCAAAATCCTCAGATTCGGTATCCAGTGCCGTTTCTACCGCTTCGGTATCAACGCCCTGCTCACCTGCATACTCGATATAACCGTTTACTACCTGTGACGCTTCGCCAAATTCATCCGCAACCTCTGTGTAGCTTGATGAACCGATTCCGAACAAATGCCAGCCATCTCCGAACAGTCCGTCATTTGCCCAATCCGTTGCCATTGAACCGATTGTTACCATTGAAATATAGTAAACCAGGAACATGATTGCCGCAAAGATCGGAAGTCCCAACCATCTGTTTGTAACTACCCGGTCAATCTTATCCGAGCTGGATAACTTTCCGGCATTCTTCTTTTTATAACAACCCTTAATCAGTTGCGCGATATATATGTAACGCTCATTGGTGATGATACTCTCTGCGTCATCATCCAATTCTTCCTCCGCCGCTTTAATATCTTGGTCGATATGAGCCAGTGTTTCCGGCGCAATATTCAGCTGCGAAATAACCTTTTCGTCACGCTCAAAAATCTTGATTGCATACCAACGCTGACGCTCCTCCGGCATGGTGTGCAGAACTGCTTCTTCAATATGCGCAATCGCATGCTCAACAACTCCGGAGAATGTGTGCATCGGAACCGTCTTGCCATGCTTTGCAGCATTAATCGCTTCTTCAGCAGCCTCCATGATTCCGGTTCCTTTTAATGCCGAAATCTCTACAACCTTGCAGCCCAGCTCTCTTGAAAGCTCTGCAATGTTGATTTTATCGCCGTTCTTTCTTACAATATCAATCATGTTTACGGCAATAACAACCGGGATTCCAAGCTCTGTCAGCTGTGTGGTAAGATATAAGTTTCTTTCAAGGTTTGTACCGTCAACAATATTTAAAATCGCATCCGGACGCTCACCGATCAGATAATTTCTTGCCACAACCTCCTCCAGAGTATACGGAGAAAGTGAATAAATACCCGGAAGGTCAGTGATGGTAACGCCATCATGCTTTCTCAGCTTTCCTTCCTTCTTCTCAACCGTAACGCCCGGCCAGTTTCCGACAAACTGATTAGAACCTGTCAGAGCGTTAAACAATGTCGTTTTACCACAGTTCGGGTTACCCGCAAGGGCAATTCTTAAATTCATACTTTGTTTCCTCTCTTTCTGTATTCACAAAAGTCTTTAACCCCTTAAGCTTTATACAGTTATGCTATTTCAATCATTTCGGCATCTGCCTTACGCAAAGAAAGCTCATAGCCTCTCACCGTAATTTCCACAGGATCTCCCAACGGTGCAACCTTGCGGATATGGATCTCTGTCCCTTTGGTGATTCCCATGTCCATGATTCTGCGCTTTACAGCTCCCTCACCATGCAGCTTAACCACTTTGACCGTATCCCCTATTTTTGCCTGCTTCAGTGTCTTCATGATGTACCCTCCTTTAGCTAAAATTAAAATCAAGACGGCAACGCCATCTGTTATACCATAATTCTTTGTGCCATTTCACGGCTGATTGCAACTCTCGATTCCTTGACATTTACAATCACATTTCCGCCCAAAGTACTGATAACGGTAACGTGTCCGCCTACGACAAAACCCAGATTTTCAAGATGTTTCTTGACCTCCGGATTTCCACCGATCTTTTTAATAATATTGTCCGTTCCAACATCGGATAGCGTTAATGGCATCATGTTGTCCCTCCATTCTAATTAGCACATTCTAACCTTCATCTTTCAGAATATTGGGTTAGCATTTTCTAACCCTCATAGGTTAGTTTAGCATAACCGCGTGTGTTTGTCAATGCTTTTTTCATAAAAAACACATGAAATTTTATTTTTTATGTATTCAACATTTTTCTTTTTTCTTTTTTGTGATATTTTGTACAGTTTTATAATCCCGTAATATCCCGTGGTCAGCAGATTCTAACTCCGCTTTTCTTCACTTATCGGGTTAGTAGCACCCAACTTCAATCTTACATTTTTTATGAGTTGATTTTTTTCGAGAGATGTGGTAAAATAAAAAATGCCGATAAGTCGCATTTTGGAGGTGTCATGATCTTATGAAAATCGCAATTTTATACCAGCAGAACAAGCCGCCGATCATCAACGGAATCCAAAAACCGATGAAGCCGGGCGGCTACAGTGACAGCGGCGCGGATATTGCGTTTTGCCTGCGTTCAAACGGAACAGACGTTATCACACCGGTATCGAATCCGGATGTGCAGCGTGATATGGATTGGGTCTTTCCGGATACCGCAGACGGTATTGAAAGCGCACTTCGCACCGGTGCAGACACGTTATGGCTGAACACTGTCTTATACAAAGGGCATCCGATTGAGCAATTCAAAGGCGTGTTCATTATCGGGCATCAAACTGCTGATGTGGACAAATACGATGACAAATATGCCATGAATCAGCTATTGCGGCAGGACGGATTCCCGGCGGTGGAAGAACAGCTGATCGGGATTCATTCCGATTATAGCGGTCAGTTTCCTTGTATCTTGAAGCCGATTCGCGGCCGCGGCAGTCAAGGTGTTGTCAAGTGTTGCTCCAAAGAAGAATTTGATTTTTATAAAAAGCTTGAAATTGAAAAAGGAATTTTCGGAGATAAACTGATGGCGGAAGAATTTCTGAGTGGCAAAGAGATTACAATTTCCGTATTCCCCGATGGATTCTCCTTGCCGATTGTGGAAAGGTTTAATCACTGCAACGGGATTGCACCGTATAACGGAGATGTTCCGGTCATCGAGAACAGTCGGGTGATTACGCGCTATAATGAAGAATTGCAAAAAATCAAGGATTGCTGCGAAACCGCCGTAAAAAAGCTTTCGTTACGCGGACTTGTCCGGATTGATTGCCGCGCGGATGAAAGCGGAAAATATAAAATGTTTGATTTTAACCTAAAGCCCAATTTAACCGGTGCAGTTCGTCCGCACCGCATGAACCAGAACTGCCTTACGATAATTGCAGCCGAGGCTCTGGGATGGTCTTACTTTGATTTACTGAAAAAAATGACAGAAACCCGTTGGATGCTGTAATGCTCCAACGGGTTTTCGATTAGTTTCTTCTGCTTTCCATTTCCTCATAGACATCATCCCATGTCAGATTATTGTCCACAAGCATGACGGTCAGATGGTACATCAAATCCGCAACCTCATAAGTAATTTCTTCCTTGCTGCGATTTTTTCCGGCAATGACGACTTCAGCCGCTTCCTCACCGACCTTTTTCAGAATTTTGTCCTCGCCCTTTTCAAATAAATAATTCGTATAGCTTCCCGTTTCCGGATTCTGCTTTCTGTCTTGAATAACGGCTTGTTCCCTTGCCACAATATCAGAAACCGCTTTCGGCTCAGTATCCTCAATCAGCTCACCGTTCTCCAATTTTCTAAAGAAACAGCTTCTGTTTCCCGTATGGCATGCCGGGCCTGCCGGAATCACCAGCAGCAAAACGCAATCCTCGTCACAATCCACTCTGATTTCATCGACAAACATGTAATTTCCCGAGGTATCGCCTTTAATCCAAATCTCTTGGCGGCTTCTTGACCAGAATGTGGCTTTCTTGGTTTCAACAGTTTTTTGGAAGGTTTCTTCATTCATATAAGCAACCATCAAAACCTCTTTTGTTTCTTTATTTTGCACAACGGCAGGGATTAATCCCTTTTCATCATATTTCAATGTCTTATCTCCTTTATTTTTATTTTCAGTGTTTGCAACAATCCAAATGCGGTGAGAACTTTCATCTGTTTTTCATTCACCCCGGCTCAAACATCCGCTGCGTTGTGCGGAACTCGCCTCCTTGGAATGAAAAACGGTTGATAATTCTTTAAGAAATCGTACTTTACAATCACCTGTTGAATTTTGGGTGTTTATAAAAATCAACGCCCCGAATGTTGCGGCGGGAACTTTCATCTGTTTTTCGTTCATCCCGACTCAAACATCCGCTACGTTGTGCGGAACTCGCCTCCTTGGAATGAAAAACGGTTGATAATTCTTTAAGAAATCGTACTTTACAATCGCGTGTTGAATTTTAGCTGTTGATGAAAATCAACGCCTCAGATGTTGCGGTGGGAACTTTCATCTGTTTTTCGTTCATCCCGGCTCAGACATCCGCTACGTTGCGCGGAACTCGCCTCCTTTGAACGAAAAACAGATGAAAGTTCTTTAAGAAATTGTACTGCACGCATTTCTTTTTTATTTTAATTTCATCATAGACCAATTTTGCATTAAGTATTCAATTCCGGAAATAACGGTAAAAACAATCGAAATCCATATCAGGATTGCCGAAATGATTACCCCGGTCGGCTGCGGAATAATCGGCAAATTCAAGATAATAATGGATGCGATAATCGCGACCATCTGCGATACCGTCTTAAATTTCCCCCAAAAAGAAGCCGCAATAACCTTACCCTCACCGACTGCACACAATCTCACGCCGGCAACCATAAATTCACGCGTCAGAATCAGCATCAGCGCCCACGATCCGATAACGCCTTTTTGCAAAAAAATCACAAACGCTGCGGTTGTCAGAACCTTATCCGCCAAAGGATCCATGAATTTTCCGAATGTCGTAATTTGATTCCGTTTCCGGGCAATCTGTCCGTCCAGCATATCCGTAAGTGACGCAACAATAAACACACCCAATGCCGCCATCTGGCACGCAAAGGAATCTATCAACAAAAGCGCCATAAAGACAGGAACCAACACCACCCGAAAAAGAGTTAATTTATTCGCTGTATTCATTTATTCCACCTTCTTTCCGGTCAAGTCATAAGCGTCCGCATCCAGGATTTCCACCCGAATGATGTCACCCTCCTCAACCTCGTCTTCCGTTCCGAAATAAACCTTACCGTCCACATCAATACTGTCGCCGCGGCTGCGTCCGTAAAACAAAAAGCTTTCTTCATCATAGCCCTCGACAATCACTTCCAGCACCTTACCGATTTTCTCACGATTCAGCTCTAAGGAAATCTCCTGCTGCAAGGTCATCAGACGATCCAATCGTTCCTGCTTAACCTCCTCGTCAATCTGATCCGCAAAATTTGCCGCTGCCGTTCCCTCCTCCTGAGAATACGTAAAAGCGCCCATGCGGTCAAACCTAACCTGTTTCACAAACTCATATAGCCGTTCAAATGCCTCCTCGCTTTCCCCCGGAAACCCGACAATAATCGAAGTCCGAAGAACCGCGTCCGGCATTTTACTGCGAATCATCGCAATTTTTTCAAGAATCTCTTTCTGATGCGTGCGTCTTGCCATTCTCCGAAGAATTTCATCATCTCCATGCTGCACCGGAATGTCAATATAATTGCAGATTTTATCATGCCGTGCCATTGTATCAATTAACTCCTCCGTCACAGCCTCCGGATAGAAGTAATGAGCGCGAATCCACTCAATCCCATCAATCTGTACAAGCTTTTCCAACAAGTCGCTCAATGCGTATTTCCCGTAAAGATCTTGACCGTAACGCGTTGTATCCTGCGCAATCAAAATCA
The DNA here is from genome assembly GCA_959602045.1 of uncultured Clostridia bacterium. Lineage (GTDB taxonomy): Bacteria > Bacillota > Clostridia > UBA1381 > UBA1381 > Ornithomonoglobus_A. The sequence continues at coordinate 14,512 of CAUGRT010000037.1, forward strand.
GTTCCTTAACGCCTTTTTGTGCCAATTCTTTCGCTTCATCCACAATATTTTCCATCGGACGGCTTCTGAAGTGACCGCGTATTTTGGGAATTGCGCAATACGTACAATTGTTATCACATCCGTCCGCAATTTTTAAATACGCCGTATAGGAGGGAGTTGTCAAGATTCTTGGCAAATGATCATCCGGCGTTCTGTCGGCATTACCGCACTCTGCACCGCGATCACCGCCGAATGCCTTTTGAATACATTCGCAAATCCGGTCAAAATCACCGGTTCCCACGATATAATCCACCTCCGGCATCTCAATCAGCACTTCATCACGATACCGCTGCGCCAGACATCCCGTAACAATCAGCAGCTTGCAGCGCCCCTCTGTTTTATATCGCGCCATATCCAAAATCGCGTCAATGGATTCCTGTTTTGCAGAATCAATAAATGCACAGGTATTGACAATCAGAACATCCGCTTCATAGGGATTATCCACCAATGCATATCCGTCTGCCGATAACAATCCCAGCATAATCTCCGCGTCTGTCTGGTTTTTCGCACACCCCAAAGACACCATGCCTATGTTATAACCCATATATCAATTCCTTTCTATTCTTCCTCTGCCTCCGCCTGCTCCATACAGCGCTTGATGTCATAGAAATCATAGCCCCTGTACAGAAAATAGCGAATGCACCGATCCTTGCTTTTTCTATCAAAATCACCGCCGAGTTTTCTTTGCACCAAAGGATATAACTGTTCTCCCTCGTCCTCAAAATCCATTTCGGACAGAACTTCTTCCATAATATCCGCAGAAATCCCCAATACATATAACTCATTTTGGATTCGCTTTTTCCCGTATTTTTTCAACTTCTTTAAGTCCGCCGCCTTACGTCTTGCAAACTCTGCATCATTCACAAACGCATATTCCCGGCAAAAGTCCAGAATCGCGTCAATATCGTCACGCTCTGCCCCGGCACGCCGAAGCTTATCGCGCAACTCTTTTTCGGAATGTGAACGAAACTCCAACAGCCGCAGCGCCTTTTCCTTTGCCTGCTCGTAAGTCAGCGGTTCATTATTCTTTTTCATCATTTATTTTAAAATATCCAAACAACTCTCCGAAATTCACACCGCCGATCACCTTATCCCGATATTTTTCCGATAGGTGGTGATACCCCGAAACCATCTGCTCCGAACGAATCCCATAACTCAAGGACAAATACGCCTCCATATAGGCAGACAGATGATCGCAGCCACGAATGATTTCTCCGTCCAGAGGATCGAAATAATCATCATTATAATGCTCGGTAATCTCATCCGAAGTAACAATTTTCACTTCATCATTAATCTTAATTTTCGAGGAAAACTCATTTTTGGTGTAATAATCCACTTCCTCATGCCACGCCGGCGGCAACAGCGGATAAATCACCGCTTTCATCTGCTCATCCTCAATTTCATGAATGATGCTATCCAAGCCTTTTACCGACGCTTTGACCGGCGATACAATATCGCGCGTCATCACCTCCGGAAGATCATGAAACAAGCCGGAGTTAAAATTATTAACCAATCGTGCCGCGCACGGCCGTTCCGTCATTTCCTGCGTGGCAAAATACGAAAGAATCGCTACCACCAACATGTGTCCCATAACAAAGGTCTGCGGCATCCGCACCGCCTTTGCCCACCGCTGCTGATACCGAAGCTTGCCGATCAAGGACAAGAACTCCTGCAAATACTCACTTCCGGCAAAATACCGAAACCCCGGAAAGGTGTCACACGCAGCCAACCCTTGCGCCATTTCACGCTTTACCTGTTCAATCCCAAATGTCTCATGATTCATAGAATAAATAATCCGAAACTCCCAATTACTTGCATGATAATGTGCAGCTTTTAAAATCTGTTTTTCCAACGCCGAATAATTCGGATCGGCATAATATTGTTCCATCCTTGCGAAGAAATCGCCGCCAATCGGCTCCAGATCCGCCCGAAGCTCATCCATAACCCACTTATCAATCTGCGGCCCTTTTTCCTTAACCAACTTATGATAAATCGGTGGCTTAATATCCGTCAAAACCGACCGATGGAAAAACTCAAAGATTCCTCCCTCAATCAGCTTCAGCATATCCACGCCATTGCCCTCGCATTTTGCCAGGACATAGGCATAGAACATCTTATGCGCCTGCTTATCCAACTCCGTAAACCCCGTCCACGGACGAATATGATCGTTCCACCGCTGAATCGCCGCCGCTTCATAAATCAACGAAATAAGCCTTTTGGTTATCACCGTGATCACCTCGCAAACAATGATATTTTATACCGCCATTCGAATGACGATACTTCAAACTCCAAATAGGAGCAAGATGCTCCGCTTATCCCCATCCGGCATAACGCGGAAAAGAAGCAAGCAGATTGCTCTTTGAGAATACGCTGACGTATGTTGATACTTCAAGCATTCAAAAAGGGCCAGATGCGCCGCTTATTCCCCCTCTGGCATAACGCGAAAAAGAAGCAAGCAGATTGCTCTTTGAGAATGCGCTGACGTATGTTGATACTTCAAGCATTCAAAAAGGGCAAGATGCTCCGCTTATTCCCCCTCTGGCATAACGCGGAAAAGAAGCAAGCAGATTGTTTCTTTTTGGGGCGCTGACGTATGTTGATACTTCAAGCCCCAAATAGGGACAAGATGCGCCGCTTATTTTTCGCGTTATTCTCTGATGACGTGATAGCCGTTCTTCTCCAATAGCTTTACAACACGGCGGCCATGCTCGCTTCCGCCCACTTCACAAGCCATATGAATGATCGCCTCATTCGGATCCAGCTCTGCGCTGAAACGGTCATATTGTACCATAATAATATTAGCGCCTGCCTCCGATAAAATCCCCGAAAGATGCTCCAGACTTCCCGGAATATCCAATAAGGTCGTACAGAACTTAAGCTTTCTGGCACGGGATGCAAGACCCAAATCAATAATTCTCTGAATAAAGCTTACGTCAATATTTCCGCCCGATAATACACAGGCAACCTTTTTATTCTTCACATCCACTTTGCCGTTTAAAACTGCCGCCAATGGGGTTGCGCCTGCCGGCTCTACCACTTGCTTGGTACGCTCTAACAACAGCAAAATTGCCGCACTGATTTCATTCTCCGAAACAGTCACAACATCATCGGCATACTTGTTGATTAGCTCCACCGTTTTCGTTCCCGGTACTTTTACGGCAATACCGTCCGCAATAGTCTTGACCGAATCGGTTGTTACATGCTTCTTCTGTTTAAAGGACTCCGCAATTGCCGGTGCGCCCTCTGCCTGAACGCCGATAATCTGAACTCTCGGATTAATGTGCTTAATACATGCCGCAACACCTGCCAAAAGTCCACCGCCGCCTGCCGGAACAAGCACCATATCCACGGTCGGCAAATCCTCAAGGATTTCAATACCGATTGTACCCTGACCTGCCATAACTTCAAGATCATCATACGGATGCAGGAAGGTTGCGCCCTCTGTTTCTTGAATCTCAACCGCCTTATTGTAAGCGTCATCGTAGCAATCACCATGCAAAACCACCTTTGCGCCATAACCCTCGGTTGCGGCAACCTTTGCAATCGGTGTGGATTTCGGCATAACAATCGTTGCCGGTATTCCGTGTACATGTGAGGCATACGCCACACCCTGCGCATGGTTTCCGGCGGATGATGCAACGCCCGCTTTAATCTCTCCGCGCTCAATCAATGCGGCAATCTTATTGGACGCTCCGCGAATCTTAAAAGAACCTGTCTTTTGCTGATTCTCAAACTTTAAATAGACTTCTCCGCCTGCCATATTTGAAAATGTTGTATTCTTTTCAATCTTGGTGCGATGTATCGTTCCCTTTAATCGCTGTGCGGCTTTTTCAATTTCTTTCAATTCCAAATCCATTTGTTTATTCCTCCATCACACTGCATCGCGTCCCCACAAGCGACCGTATTCGGTGCAGCTTTTGTATTCTATCTTATTATTATACTATATTTTACACTGTTTTTCAATAGGAAATCTTAAATTACCCGGATAAAAATCAAAAAAATAGCGAATAATAAGATGATTTTCTTATTTTCTCCCCTAATAGGGTGTTCGGCAAATCTCCATTTCGGTTAAAGAATATCTCTGTTTTTCAGTCTATGAAGGCGAGTTCCGCGCAACGTAGCGGATGTTTGAGCCGGAGTAGAATGAAAAACAGAGATATTCTTTAACCATGCACCACGCCTATAACGCTTATACTATACATCAAAAAAGGACAGTCAAAAAACTGTCCCCATTGATTATTCTTCAAATAAAGCTCTTGCAAAATCCTTGCTGTTAAATTCCTGAAGATCATCTACGCCCTCTCCGACGCCGATAAACTTCACCGGCAGGTTCTGCTCTTTCGAAATCGCAATAACGATTCCGCCCTTTGCTGTTCCATCAAGCTTTGTCAGCACAATTCCCGTAAGATCAGCCGCTTCGCTGAACAGCTTTGCCTGACTTACAGCGTTCTGTCCGGTTGTGGCATCCAAAACCAACAAGTTTTCTCTCGACGCATCCGGAAGTTCACGGCTGATGACGCGGTTAATCTTTTCCAGCTCCGCCATCAGATTTTTCTTATTGTGCAGCCGCCCTGCCGTATCGCAAATTAAAATGTCCGCACCTCTCGCCTTTGCCGCCGCACAAGCGTCAAATACAACCGCCGCCGGATCGCTGTTCTCCTGGTGCTTGATAATCTCACAATCGGATCGCTTTGCCCAAATATCCAGCTGGTCGATTGCCGCCGCACGGAACGTATCCGCCGCCGCAAGAATTACCTTTTTACCCATCGCTTTATAGTGCGTTGCCAGTTTTCCGATACTGGTCGTTTTTCCAACGCCGTTGACGCCGATCACCAGTACAACCGACGGCTGCGTATCCAAATGCATTTGCGAATCCTGTTCCTCCAGAATATCCGCAATAACCGATTTCAATTCCTCCTTAACCAGATTTCCGTCCGTGATGTGCTTATGCTTTACGCGATCACGAAGCTCCTCAATAATATAGGATGAGGTTTCCACGCCAATATCTGCCATAATCAGCGCTTCCTCCAAATTTTCAAACAGCTCCTCATCGACTTTGACAAAAACGCTGAATACATTATTCACTTGATTTGAAATGGCATCACTCGTTTTTTTTAGACTGTTTTTTAACTTTTCAAAAAAGCCCATTCTATTTCTTTCCTTTCAAACAGATCAGACGGTATGCATCAGCTGACCATTTCCGGCTCCACATCATCAATATGCAGCGACAGCAGCTTGGAAACACCTTTCTCCTGCATGGTAACACCATAAAGAATGTTCGCGGCTTCCATCGTTCCGCGCCGGTGCGTTATTACAATAAACTGCGTCTGATCAATATAATTTTTAAGATAGGTCGCAAATCTGGAAACGTTTACATCATCCAGAGCCGCGTCAATCTCATCCAGAATACAAAACGGCGTTGGCTTAACCTTTAAAATTGCAAACAGCAGCGCAATCGCAATGAAAGACTTCTCGCCTCCGGAATACAAATTAATATTCTGTAAGCCCTTGCCCGGCAGCTGCACCTCAATCTCAATGCCGCTTTCCAGAACATTATCCGGATCAGAAAGATACAATCTGCCCTTTCCGCCGCCGAACAGCTCGGTAAATACCGTTGAAAAACTCTCGTTAATGCTGTTAAACTGTTCCTCAAAATGCTCCTCCATCAAATCCTCCATCGAATCAATGATCTCCAGAAGGTTTGCCTTTGATTTTTCAAGATCGGCTTTTTGCGTTGTCAAAAATTCATACCGCTCTTTCACGCTCTTGTATTCCTCAATCGCGTCCATATTCACCGAGCCTAACGCCTTAATCTTGCCTTTCAGTTCAGCCAATCGCTTGAATGCCTCTTTTTGATTCTCAACCTCGGACTTGATTTCCTCAGCCGCACTCACGCTCAATTCATATTCATCCCAAAGACGATTGATGGTATTTTCCTTTTCCATATTCAGCTTCACGCGCTTGGTTTCCACTCTGGATAACTCTTGCTGCAAATTCAGCAGCTTATCGGTCAAATCCTTGTTGGAGCTTTGAATCTTTTTCAAGGTATCGACAATCTTCACTTTCTGCTCATCAATCACCGCAATCTTTTTCTTAATCTCCTCGGATAACTGCTCCATATGCGCAATCAGCTCCTGCTTTTCTGTAATCGAGTCGGCAAGCGACTGATTTTCCGCATGAATCCGTTCAATATCCTGCTTCTTTAACGCCGTACTGCTTTGTGCTTCGGCTGTTTCCGCCTGTGCGGTCTTGATGGATTCTTTCAATAATTCCGTTTCCTTTTGCAGATTCGCCAAACGCACCGTTTCATCCATGATATGCTTTGATTTTTCATCCTTGCGGCGTACAACCTCGGCATGCTGCTCGTCCAATTCGGACACTTCCTGCTGCAATTGCTCCGCTTCGCTCTCCAGCTTACGCACCTCCGAAAGATGAACGGCAATATTCTCTGAGGTTTCCGATAGCTGTGTTTCAATCTGCTCCAGCTCCGATTTATAATTTTCCTCGGTAGAACCGCTTGCCTCCGCGGTCTGCAAAAGATGCTTTCTCGTATTATCCAACCGCAAAATCGTATCCTCATATTCACGCAGCATCGGTACATAGGACGCTAACTGACTTTCCAATACGGAAAGATCTTGATTCATGCTTTCCCGTTTCTTTCCGACTTCTTGAATCTCTAAAGTCAAAGAAGCAATTTCCTTTGCCAGTTCCTTAATTTCAGTGGCACGCGACAAAAATCCGCTTTGTTTATTCACACTTCCGCCGCTCATCGAACCGCCGGCATTTAAAATATCACCCTCTAAGGTCACAACCCGGAATTTATAGCCGAAGCTACGACTCATCGCAATGGCGTGATCAATCGTATCCACTACCACAACGCGCCCCAAAAGGCTCTTTAAAATCCCGTCATACTTTTTATCGTATGTCACCAGCTCCGAAGCTACACCAATAAAACCATCGCATTTGGATACCTGGTGAATATTGTCTAAAATCCGTCCTTTTACGGAAGTAATCGGCAAAAACGTTGCCCGTCCGCCGTGCGTTTTCCGCAAATAAGCAATCGCCTGCTTTGCGTCCTCCTCGGATTCCACAATAATATTCTGCAAAGCACCGCCCAATGCCGTTTCAATCGCAATAACGTATTCGCGCTTTACATCAATCAACCCCGAAATCGTTCCGTATAATGCCAGATGCTTTAATTCCTCTGCCTTTAAGACCATCTTAACGCTCTTGGCATAGCCGGCATAGTCATTCTCCATGCCCTCTAAAATTTTGCGCTTTGAGGTTTTGGAATTATACTCCACCTTCATGGCATTGTTCTTTTCCGTAATCTGCGCCAGTTCACGCTTAAACCGTTCCTCACGTTCACGGCATGAATCTACGGATTTCTTCAGCTTTTCCGCTTTTTCACGCGTATAGGTCAATTCTTTTTCCGTATTCTCAATCTCATGGCGCGTATTTTCCTGATCGCGGTTGAAATTTTTCAATTCCTCCGAAACCGCCTCACGGCGTTCCAAAAAGCTCGTGCGCAACGCTTCAATTCCGCTGATTTGCGCCTTTTTCGCCGAAACTTCATTCAGCCGCGCCACCGATTCGGCACGTTTTGTTTCGATAATATGATGAATATTTTCCTGTTCTTTGAGAATCTCCTTGCTTTCCTCCTGCATCGCGTCAAAACGCTCCAGAATCTCCTGCGCCTGCTTCTCCTTCTCCGCCGAATCTGCCTTAAACGCTTCAATCCTTGCCGCACGATCCTCATTCTTTTTTGCCAAAGCCGCAATCTCATCCTCAATACGGCGAATATTGGACTGATTGTTTTTGATATTATTCTCACTCACCCGAATGTCGTTCTTGACGGTCATTGACTTGGACTCATTCTCGATCAACTGCTCATTCTGGGCGGTTTTCTCCGTATCCTTATTCTTATTCTCATCATATAACGCGGAAATTTTTCTTTCCGTTTCCGATTCCTGCTCCCGTAAGCCGTTTAATTCATCCTCAACGGAATGATAAAGCTTTTCCGCCTCCGCCGTATCCGCGGCATTTCTTTCTAAGGTGATTAAGCTTAAGTTCACATCCAGCGTTTTGTATTCCCCATACAAATCCAGATACTTTCTCGCCTTTTCGGATTGGTTTTTCAACGGGTTCAGCTGCCCCTCCAATTCCGAGGTAATGTCATTGATTCTGACCAGATTTTCCTCAACGGAGGTCAGCTTTCTTGTCGCCTCCTCCTTGCGGTATTTGTACTTGGATACGCCTGCCGCTTCTTCAAACAGGCTTCTTCTGTCCTCTGCCTTGGTTGAAAGGATCTGCGATACGTTTCCCTGTCCGATAATCGAATAACCGTCACGCCCCAATCCGGTATCCATGAACAGCTCATGAATATCCTTCAAGCGGCAATTGGTGCGGTTGATCTGGTAAACACTTTCTCCCGACCGAAAAAGGCGGCGCGTTACAATAACCTCGTCAAATTCAATATCAAAAATATGGGTGCTATTATCCAAAACAAGGCTGACCTCCGCAAAATTCACCTGTTTTCGGGTTGCTGTTCCGGCAAAAATAACGTCCTGCATGTTCGAGCCGCGCAGCGTTTTCGCACTCATCTCGCCGATTACCCAGCGTATCGCGTCGGAAATATTACTCTTTCCGCTGCCGTTCGGGCCTACTACCGCAGTTGTTCCATCCACAAACGAAAGCACCGTCTTATCCGCAAAGGACTTAAAGCCCTGCAATTCCAATCTCTTTAACAGCAAGCACAGATCACCTCTCTTTTTTTTAGTTCTTTATTTCCTTTTATCTTTAAATCAATACCGTATTCGCGTTTTATTTTTTCTATATTCTCACGGCGGTTTCCGACCGCTTTGGAAAATTCCTTATCATTCACAAATACCGTAACATTGCCGCGAAATCCCTTTAATTTCTCCGTCAAAATGTCATAATAAATCCGGCTTTCCACCAGTTCCCGAAATGCGCTGTGAACGGGGCCTGCAACAACCGAACCCTCCTCGCAGATTTCCTCTGTTGCCTGGAGTCCCAGCCGAATCACGCGAATCCCATTCGCTTCAAACCGCAGCAGCAATTCCTTTGAAAGCGTCACCGCCTCCTCTAAACTCTCCGGCTGATAGCGTCCGAGCCGATAAAGCTTTTCCAGATAAGTATCCTTGATGGTAAGCGTGGGATAAATCCGCACGATTTCCGGATGCAGTGCAATCAGCTCATCGGCGGTTTTCAAGGATTTCTCCGGGGTATCACCGGGTAAACCTGTCATCATCTGCAAGCCGAGCGTAAACGGATATTCCCGAATCAGCCGCACCGCCTCAATGACCTGTTCACGCGTATGTCCGCGGTTTGATGCTTTCAAAACCTCCGGATCCATACTCTGGACTCCCAATTCAATGGTCGTCACGCCGTATTTCAGCAAATTATCAAGAATCTCCCGATTAATATAATCCGGGCGCGTGGATAAGCGAATCCCGTCCAGTTCATCCCTAAATTCTGCCGCCGCAGACAGCAGTGCGCTTTGCTCCGGAATCGGGATTCCGGTAAAAGAGCCGCCGAAAAATGCTGCCTCAACCTGACGATCGTTTTTAGGCAATGTTTTCAGCGCGGTACGAATAATACTGCGCACGTTCTCCGGCGTTACCTCTTTAATGCTGCCCGTAATCCTGCGCTGATTACAAAAAACACAATCATAGGGGCAACCCTTGTGCGGCACAAAAATCGGGATATTATAAACTGATTTGCTCATGCCTTTTTCAATGCCGCTTTCGCCGCATTCTGTTCCGCTTCCTTTTTGCTGTTTCCGATTCCGATTCCTATCTGCTTTTCACCCAGCATAGCACGAACCGTAAAGCGTTTCAGATGCGCTTCGCCCTCTTCTTTGATTAATTCATAAGAAATCTGTCCGGAATGTTGTTTCTGGATTTTCTCCTGGAGCTGCGTCTTATAATCCATAGCGCGCCGCCCTCCCATTGCATCCTCAATATCGTGCTTCATTAAAGGAATCAGCCATTGCGTTGCCGTATGAATATCACTATCCAGATAAATCGCCGCCAAAACCGCCTCGAATGCGTCCGACACAATGGAGGGACGCTCTCTGCCGCCGGTAATTTCCTCACCTCTGCCCAGTTTGATCGCCTCATGCAGACCGATTCTTCTCGCCACAACATCCAAAGACTGTTCACAGACCAAACTTGCGCGAATTTTACTGAGATCGCCCTCATTGACATTATGCATATGGCGAAACAGATAATCGCTCATAATAATACTGAGCACCGAATCGCCCAAAAACTCCATACGCTCGTTACTTCTCAGATTATGCTCATTCGCATAGGAGCTGTGTGTCAATGCAATACTGAGCAGCGTTGAATCTTGAAAATGATACCCTATGCTTTTCTCAATTTTATCTTCTATCTTTGTCATTTTATCATACCTATATATACAGAACAAGAGGGTACGGTTTTACCGTCCCTCTGTCATATCCTATTCGTACTTTTTAAATACTATCGTTGCATTGTGTCCACCAAATCCCAAAGAATTTGACATTGCATACCGAACCTCCTGCTCACGTCCTATGTTCGGAACAATATCCAAATCGCAGTCCGGGTCGGGATGCTCATAGTTAATGGTTGCCGGAATATATCCGTCCCGAATCGCCAAAGCGCAAACAATCGCTTCTGCGCCGCCTGCCGCACCCAACATGTGTCCGGTCATGGACTTTGTTGAGGATACCGCTACCTTATAAGCCGCGTCACCGAATACCGATTTAATCGCTTCGGTTTCAAAGTGATCGTTATATTTTGTCGAGGTTCCATGCGCATTGATATACGTCATATCGGACGGTTGAATCCCGGCGTCTTTGATTGCCAGTTCCATTGCCTTTGCACCGCCGGCTCCTCCCGGAATCGGACTGGTGATATGATAAGCGTCATCCGTTGCACCGTAGCCTACCATCTCACAAATAATATTCGCACCTCTTGCCTTTGCATGCTCCAGTTCCTCCAGAACCACAAATGCCGCACCCTCGCTCAGAACAAAACCATCACGCTCCGCATCAAACGGACGGGACGCGTGTTTGGGATCATCATTTCGGGTGGACATTGCTTTCATGTTACAAAATCCTGCAAACGCCAACGGACTCACCGTAGCCTCCGCACCTCCGGCAATAATGACATCATTCGTGCCGTATTGGATATGCCGATACGCGTCACCGATTGCATTGGTACTGGATGCACAGGCGGTCACAATGTTTTCATTAATACCGCGCATACCATATTGAATCGCAATTTGTGCAGCCGCCATATTCCCGATCATCATCGGAATAAAGAACGGGCTGACACGTCCCGGTCCCTTTTCCAATAAGGTCTGATGCTGACTCTCCAAAGTCTGGATTCCGCCGATTCCCGTACCGGTGACAACACCGACACGCCACGAATCTTCCTTTTCCATATCCAAACCGCTGTCCGTAACAGCCTCCATCGCCGCAATCATTGCATACTGCGTATATTTATCCATCTTACGGGCTTCTTTTTTCTCTATGAAGTCCGTCACCTCAAGATTCTTAATTTCACCGGCAATCTGTGTTTTCAGATTCGATGCGTCAAAACTCTTTACGGTATCAATTCCACATTCGCCGTTTCGTATGGCTTGCCAAAATGATGGTGCATTATTTCCGATCGGCGTTACCGCTCCGATACCGGTTACTACAACTCGTCTCATTGATATAACCATTCCTTTCCGTGCCGAAGGCACAAATCCTTCAATCTATATAAAAACCGTATCAATTACGGCTGATTAAAATTCCGAATCCCTGCCGCAGGAGGCTGTGACCGGCCTGCGGCAGATAATTGCTTATGCATTTTCCTTAATATAGTTTACCGCATCTCCTACTGTGCTGATCTTCTCTGCCTCCTCATCAGGGATTTCGATATCGAACTCAGTCTCAAGACCCATAATCAGTTCTACAAGATCCAACGAATCAGCGCCGAGATCATCAACAAAAGAAGCGTCCATTGTTACCGCTGATTCATCAACGCCAAGCTGATCCACGATAACGGCTTTTACCTTCTCAAATTCCTCCATCTTCCGCACCTCCTTTCGGTTATTCTCAGACAGATTACAATCCGTAACCATCCGATTGTCTTTATATAAAAACCTTTCGGTTATTATAGCATATTTCAATCCTGTGCATCTATGCCATAAACTGTTTTGCTTTTTTCCGACAAGATCCGCCGCTTATTTCCCTCGTTGCTTAATGTAGAAAAGAAGCAAGCAGATTGTTTCTATTTCGGGCGCCGACGTATGCTGATACTTCAAACCCGAAATTGGAGTAAAACGCGCCGCTTATTTTCCCTTGTTGCTTAATGTGGAAAAGAAGCAAGCAGATTGTTTCTATTTCGGGCGCCGACGTATGCTGATACTTC
>CAUGRT010000038.1 GCA_959602045.1 uncultured Clostridia bacterium
GGGTGACGGTAGGTTTTAACACACTTCTTTTTTCATATGCTACTTTACACTACCAACCGTTCAAAACAGAGCAATAAAGCAAAAATCCGTTCAGAATCAGCTCCGCCGCATACAACGTAATCCGCACCATCGGCGAAACATGTCCATTTAAGACTTTCTCAAGTCCGACACAGCGTTTCCGCCAATGCATGAAAAGCCACAGCAAAAATGCCGCCGCGGCAAAAATCCATACAAAATACGTTGGCGCGAACAGCCAAAAAAATCCCGGAAAAAAAGCCGCAAAAATCAAAATATCCCACGCCCTTTGCCGCGGACAGATGTTTTGCAGCATAAAATATAAAAAATTAAAAAACACGCTCGCGCCGATCAGCGAAGTTACCTCCGCAACTGCGGCATACTCTCCGAAGCACAATCTCCCGATCCATCCCTCTCGAATGGATACCTCCGGGAATAGTGCCGAAAAATCAAACCAATTCACAGAATCATACAGACAAGTCCGGATATATGCCAACGCCGCTAAATACGTCAAGCCGACCGCAACCGAAAAAGCCGATATTTTCCACACCGTCTCCGCCGTGCTTTTCCGTATCCATTTCATCTCGCGGCAAAAGCACAAAATCACGCCGAATGCCGCAAATAAAATGAGCAGACTTCCCAGTCCGCCGAAAAACATGCCCATAACCCCATCCTTTCCGAAATCCGGGGGAATACAGCACGCTCTCAAGCATACCATATTCCCGTTTTTCTTTCACTGATAACGCTTATTGAACTCCCACACGCTTACATGCCGGACGAATCGTGCAAACATCGCACTTGGGGCTTCTGGCAGTGCATACCGCGCGACCGTGATATACAAACTGATGACACAGCTTTAACTGACGTTCGGGCGGAATCAGCTTTTTTAACTCCATCTCGATTTTTTCCGGCTCTTTATGGGTTGTCAGACCGATTCGATTCGTCAGCCGAATACAGTGCGTATCCACTACCACCGCCGGTTTCCCGAAAATATCACCCAAAACCAAATTTGCTGTTTTTCTGCCGGTTCCGGCAAGCGTCAGTAAATCCTCCATCGTATCGGGCACTTCGCCGCCATACACCTCAACCAGCCGCTTGCAGCATGCAATGATATTCTTGGACTTATTCTTATAAAATCCGGCAGAACGGATATACTCCTGCAATTCCAACAAATCCGCATCCGCAAAATCCTGCGCCGAACGATACCGCTTGAACAGCTCCTTTGTCACAATATTCACACGAGCGTCTGTGCATTGCGCACTTAATTGGGTGGCAATCAGCATCTCCAGCGGCGTTGAATAATTCAGGGAGCATTTGACCTCCGGATACGCTTCATCCATCAGCTGAAGCAAAAGCGTTACTCTTTCCTTTTTTGTCATAACAATCTCCATTTCACAATGACCGTTTTACGGTTTTTCTGTCGCCTGCGGATCGTTTTGCAATGCCGAAACCGCATTGTCCAGATTCTTTTTCAGAATCACAAACCGACTCCCATCGCTGCACTGTACCAAATAATTCCGTTCATCATATTCAAAATATTCGTTTACCGATTTTTTTCCGTCCGTAAACTCAAAGGTAACCGTCGCAATCTTCTTCCCGGCTTTTTTCTCCCCTGCTTCGCCGGTGAACCGAATCCCGATCACCTGCTGATAAGCCTTCTTAAAGGCATCCTCATCGATCGTCTTTCCGTCTTTCATGTAAACGGGATCGCTCTTGCTGCGATCAATTTGCAGCGTCTGCTCCGTATCGCGATACTGAACCGTCACTTTGGATACATCGTCAATCTGATAAATGTGTGCAAATTTCGAGATATATTCAAACGGCACAAAATCCGCCGCCAGTTTCAGCCAGGACGATGAAAGCGTAATGATTCGGTTTTGACCGTCCACCACCGCATAAACGTTTCCGTCATGATCGGTATTGCCCAGGGAAATGGTTTTTGTTCCATCCGTATCAGTGATGCGCAGTGTATATTTCCCGATTCCGTATTGGCTGCTGTTTGCCGTTGAATCCTCCACAACCGAAATCGCGGTAATTTCGGAAAGATTCTCGAACAGCTTTGCGAATTTCTCATCCGATATATAGCAATAATACGGATCCGTCATAACCCATCCGCCCGCGGAAGTATCTCCGAGCGTATCGGAATCATTTTTTAACCGCATTTTAACCTTATTTTTGCCGTTTTCATCAATTTCAAACGCCGAAACAGAATTATAGTCCACCTTTGCCACCGACAAATTCCGATAATCCGAAACCTTACGCAGATAGCGTTCCGCCGTACCCGAAGCGATCAGATAGACAGTTTTTCCATCCTCTCCGATACAATAATATCCATCGCCCGTCGGTGTTTTATCACCGATTTTCAGCGTGTGAACCGATGAATTGTTCATAGTTGCCGTAACGGTGCAGGCAGGCTGCGCCAATCCGTATGCCGCCAAATCGTCCGATGCCTGAATCGTCTGCGTTGCCGTTAGGTTTTCAAGACTTTTAAAGACGCTTTCCAACTGCGATGATGATAAATCCGCGTTCTCATAGCCTCGGATCGTATATCCGTCATCCTTTCGGATAATCGTATACGTTTCCGATGGATTGTGGATTTCCATCGACGTTAAATCATCCGATTTCAGTGCCATAACAACAATCTCCGCCTTTGCCGTCGGTGTGGGTTCGGCAGAGGAATCCTCCGCCGGTTCCCATTTTACCGCAAAAAAGTAGCCTAATGCCAAAACCGCGATTGCCGCAACTGACAAAATAATATTTCGTACTAATTTTTTATTCATTACAGATTCCTCCTGCGGATAAAGACCACAACGCCGGCTGCGATAATCAGCAGCGGCAGAACCCCCAGAACCAGAATGGATACAACGGTTGCCTGCGCCTGGGTGATGGTCAGCATGGAGTCACTGACGGATTTCGGATGAATATCCAACGCCGATGAACTCTCTGTCATATAAGCAACGCTGTTCAGCATAAAATCACCATTTGCATAATTGCTCTGCGTCAGAATCCCATCCGTTTCCACCGCCGCAAGAGATCCGAGTACCAGCATATTGGCGGCTTGATTCTCCGAATTATACCGAACCGTCAAAACGCCGACATCCAAAGGCCCTTTATGATCGCCCTCCGCATATTCCGCAGACTGCGCTGAAAGGTCAACCTTTCCCCATGAATCCGATGAGGTTTTCAGAATACTCTGAATCTGTGCCGAATAAGTATTGTTTTCATTCACCGTAATGCTTCTGGGCATCGGTGCAAGGAAACTGATCTTCTGCTTAATCAGATTATCGGTAAAATCGCAGCTCTGCATTTCCGGAGCCGGAATTGTACCGCCATACGCAGAGCGATATGCGCGTGTTGCGTTGCTCTCGATTACATAGTCATTCTCAATGGTAATTCCCCAATCTGCCAGATATTTCGCGAGCGTTGACGGAATTTCCACACCCGGCTGCGGTGCAAGGAACAGGATATCGCCGCCTTTATCGACATAATTGTCAATCGCGTCAATCTCCGCCGCAGTGAAATCCTTTGTCGGCGCTGCAATAACCAGCAATGAAGTGTCGTCCCCGATGGATGCGGATGATAGATTCACCGTATTGCAGGAATATCCCTCATTTTTGAAAAGTTCTGTCAGATTGGAGCAATCATCCTCGCTGTGCCCCTCGGTAAAAAGAATATTCATCTTATTGCCGCTGCCCGTTACCTGGATCACCGCACCGGTAATTTTGCGCTCCATATCAATATAAACCGCATTCGTCTGGGTCTGGGAATACAAATCATTAAAGGAAACGACCTTGAATTTATCCCCACAGGTTACAATAATACTGCCGACCTCAATCGTATCCCCGTTTGATTCGTATTTCTTAACAAAGCTGGGATCGTTATAGGGATCAATATACGAAACCTTGAATTGATCCGAAAGCGCGGAATATTTGGAAAGATACTCACGCACATAATCTATGTATTTGTTGGATAGGCTTTCGGGAATCAGCGCATAGACATCCACCTCGGAAGAAAGCTGCTCCATCGCAGATTTGGTCTGATCCGAAAACTCATAAATCCGTTCACGCGTCATGTCCAGCTTTATCGGCTTTTTTTCCGAAATGACCTGAACAATCAGATTCAGTAAAATCACGCATACCAACACTGCAACCGTAGTCAGCGCGGCATTTAGCTTTAATTTATTTTTCATTGATCGAAACTCCTCTTTTTTGAATTGGACAGGTACGTCCTCGCTTTATGAATACCGCCGTCTGTTGACCGATTGCACTGTCAGAAACAGAAAAACGAAAATGAAGCTCAGAAAATAGATGACGTTCGCCAAATTCAAAACGCCGGTCTGAAATTCATTATAGCGTTTGAAAATCAACAGTGCATTCACAATTCCGCTTAAAATCGGATTGGAAATTCCCGAAGTAAGATTCTCCAAAAAGCTTAGTACCAGCAGCACTCCAAACGTCAGAATTGCGGCAATCATCTGGTTTTCCGTTAGCGAAGAGATGAATAATCCGATTGATATTAACGCTCCCCACATCAGAATAAAGCCGAAATATCCGCCGACACATTCGGAAAGTGCCGGATCCCCGAAAATGAAAAGGATAATCGGGAAAATCAAGGATATGGCAAGCGAAATTAAAAATACACATACCGCCGCAAGATATTTCCCCAAAACGATTTCATGTACCTTCACCGGCGCGGTCAGCAAAAGCTGATCGGTCTTTTTATTCTTTTCCTCCGATAACAGCCGCATCGTTAAGATGGAGATCAAAAAGAGGAAAATGACATTCACGTTCGAAAACAGCGCAAATACATTTGCTACACCGTAAACAATAGAATTCATGACAAAGAAAAATGCGTTCAAAAATAGAAACACTGCCATAAACACATAACCGAGCGGCGACAAAAAGTAGCTCCTCAGTTCTCTTTTTAATATTGCAATCATTGTCCGTTCTCCTCCGTTTCATTTTCTGCCGATTCCAAAGCTTCCTCTGCCGCCGGCTCTGCATTTTCCTCTGCAATCTCCGGCAATTCCGAAGTTTCCGAAATATCGCTGTCCTCGGTATACTGTCTGAATACATCCTCAATCGACTGTGTGGTACTGTAAAATTCCAGAAGCCCGATTCCGGCAGCCGCAAACGCCCCGGAAATTTCACTGCGCCGATCCTCCTCACGCGGAACGATAATCGTAAATGCAGCGCCATCTTCCGCATCAGCCGGCTCATACGCTACGCCCAGCTGCTCCAAAACCGCAGTACAGGCTTCAGCCTCCGCCGCCAACAGAATCCGGTATGTATTATTCTCGCCGTTTTCAAGATTCTCCAGCGTATCGCATGCTTTGATACGGCCTTTGTTGATAATTACAACCTTATTGCAGACCGCCGTAACCTCCTGCAAAATATGCGTACTCAAAATAACCGTACGCGAGGTACCGAGGTGACGAATCAAATCCCGTATTTCCATAATCTGCGCCGGGTCAAGTCCTGCGGTCGGCTCGTCCAAAATCAAAACATCCGGATTTCCGAGCAGCGCCTGTGCAATCCCGACACGCTGCTTATATCCCTTGGATAGATTCTTAATCATACGCTGCGCCACGTCCTGAATTTTCACAAGCTCCATACATTCGGCAATGTGCTGCTCCTTTTCTTCCTTTTTGCCGCCGCATTTCTTGAGATCATAAACGAAATTCAGATATTCTATAACCGTCATATCCGTATAAAGCGGCGGAATCTCCGGCAAATATCCAATTTTCTTTCGTGCCTCTAACGGATTTTCCAGCGTATGAATCCCACAGACCGAAACATCGCCGCTGCCCGGCGACAGATACCCTGTAATGATATTCATGGTCGTTGATTTTCCGGCTCCGTTCGGACCGAGGAAACCGACAATTTCGCCGCGGTCAACCGAAAAGGAAACGTCATCCAAAACCTTCTTTCCACCGTAGCTTTTGCAAAGCGCGCAAACCTCCAGTGCCTTTATTTCTGCATTGTCCAAAGCAATACCTCCTAATCTTACAGGCGATTGCCCCGTGGAACAACCGCCTGATTTTGTTCTGTTATGTAATTTAAAATTATCATGAATTGATTAAGGTTATTGTACTATAAATTCAAGCGTTTGTCAATATTGGCAAACCGGATACAGCGTCCAAATGAGTGAACTTTCTGCAAACTTTATTAACAATTCATGAACATTTCAACATCCTCAATCAAATGGAAATTTTTTTATAATTTTTCCCGGAAAATATTGAAATTTTTTGATCGTTATGCTATAATAGAAAGAACACTGCATAAATTAGGGGGGATTGGGCGGCACATCACAGGAACGCGGCTGTTTTTCGGCTGCGGAATTTCAAAAAAACACTTAGGATTGACCGCAGGACGCATGTCGGCGGCAGAGAAAGGAATGGTATCAAAATGATTAATTCATCAACAGTATGTATTATGTTGACGATTGTGGTATATTTAATCGGAATGCTGCTGATTGGAGTATATTTTACAAAGAAAAACAATTCAACATCGGATTTCTATTTGGGCGGAAGAACGCTCGGACCGCTCGTTACGGCGATGAGTGCGGAGGCATCCGACATGTCGGGGTATTTGCTGATGGGACTTCCGGGACTGGCGTATTTGTCGGGTCTGGCGGATGTCGGCTGGACAATAATCGGTCTTGCGGCAGGTACATATTTAAACTGGCTTTTAACATCCAGAAGACTTCGCCGGTACACGCATCTTTTAGACGCAATCACACTGCCGGAATTTTTCTCAAAGCGTTTTCATGATAAAAAGAATATTTTATCGCTTATTGCTGCGATCATTATTATCGTTTTCTTTATTCCGTATACGGCTTCGGGTTTCGCTGCGTGCGGTAAGCTGTTTTCATCCTTATTCGGAATCAATTACTTAGGCGCAATGCTGGTTTCCGCCGTGGTTATCGTCGGATATACGGCTGCCGGAGGATTTTTGGCGGCGTCCATCACCGACTTTATCCAGAGCATCATTATGACGGCGGCAATCTTTGCAATTTTGATTTTTGCGACCGTAACAGCCGGCGGTGTCGGTGCGGTAACGGAAAATGTAAGCTCATTGAACGGCTTTCTTTCAATGACCCAATCCTACTCACCGGATACGGGAGCAAGCACCTCATATAATCTTCTGCATATTATTACGACCGTTTCATGGGGTCTGGGATATTTCGGTATGCCGCATATTCTGCTGCGGTTCATGGCAATCAATGATGAAAAGAACTTAAAGCTGTCAAGACGCGTGGCTTCGATCTGGGTTGTGATTGCAATGGCGGTTGCCGTTTGTATCGGTGTTTCGGGAAGAGCCTTAAGCCAGACAGGAATCATCCAGACGCTCGCCAATGCGGATACGGAAACCATTATCATCCGCATTGCACATCTCTTATCGGAATACGGAATTTTCCCGGCATTGATTGCCGGCTTGGTGCTTTCCGGTATTTTGGCAAGTACGATGTCCACCGCCGATTCACAGCTTCTGGCGGCAGCTTCAAGCGTATCGCAAAATATTTTACAGGAAAAGATGAAATTGCAGCTGACAACAAAGCAAAGCATGCTTGCCGCAAGAATTACGGTTATCGCGATCGCGGTTTTGGGCGTTATTATTGCAAGAAACCCCGAAAGCTCGGTATTCGGTATCGTATCGTTTGCCTGGGCAGGCTTCGGAGCCGGATTCGGTCCGGTTGTAATCTGCTCGCTGTTCTGGAAGCGTACAACACTTCCCGGCGCGATCTCCGGTATGGCTGCCGGCGGTATCATGGTTTTTGTCTGGAAATATCTGATTAAGCCGATCGGCGGAGTGTTCGGCGTTTATGAGCTTCTTCCGGCATTTATCGTGAGCATTGCGATCATTGTGGTTGTAAGCTTGCTGACAAAGCAGCCAAGCGCAGAAATTATTGAGGAATTTGAAAAAGTCAGAAAAGGCGCATAAAACGATAGGGGACGATCTAAAAATCGTCCCTTATTTTTTATTCCGCCAATCAGTTCGGCACCTCCGGACGGTTGACAAGTTTCATCAAATATGCTATAATAAAATTATCAAAATTTGAGGTCTTTCCTGCCGGCCTGCCTCTCGGACAGAAGCATGACAGGCGGCAAAAATGCGGAAATCCCACGGAAAAGAAATAGAGGATTCAGACTCATGAGAATAGCGATCTGCGACGACTTAAAAACAGAAAGACAAAAAGCCATAGACGCGCTGCAAACAGTAATCAAGAATTTTTCGATAACCGAATTTGACGACGGAAACGAGCTTTTAAAAAGCCATGCCTTACTTCCGTATGATCTCATCATTCTGGATATTCTGATGCCGAAAATCAACGGAATTGATATGGCGGCTATTCTTCGGAAAACCGACACCAAAACCCCGGTTATCTTTATATCTACCAGTGAGGAATTTGGCGTTCAGAGCTATCGCGTCCTTGCTTTTGACTATCTTTTAAAGCCGATTGACACAGAACAGCTGAAATCCTGCATGAAACAGCTTTTCTCACATCAGAAAAAGAAGCAGTATCTTACGGTCATTTATTCCGGAATCCGAACAAAAATCCTTTTATCCAACATTCAATGCATGGAAAGCAATCTTCGGAAGATTATTATTACCTTATCGGAAAACCGCGAAATTGAAATCAGCGGAAAGCTTACGAATTTTGAGGAATTTTTACTGGCACACGGTTTTTGCCGCTGTCATAAAAGCTATCTTGTCAACATCGAGCATATCGACAGCATTGACGGCGATACGTTTTATCTTACGGGCGGCAAAGCCATAAAAATTTCAAGAACTTATCTGCAAAGTGCAAAAGAGGCATACTTTGACTATGTTTTCTCGGCGGAGGTACAGTGATGAACGCCCTAAAAAACGTATTCCCCTTATTTATCACCCTTTTTATCTGTACGTTAGACGGTTATTCGATGATGAATTACCGCTTGCCGGCGAAACGTGCCTACGGCTGCTTTGCGGCAGTGACCGTATTCTGTCTGGCGGTAAATTCCTATATCGCCATTCATCACGGAAGTCTGACATTGAGAAATGTGATCCTATTTACCATTGGTATCCCGTATTTTATCCTGATTCTGCTTATTACAAAGGATAAAATTTCGCAAACCGTCTTTAATTTCTGGCTATGGATTAACGTCTATGAAATTATCGCGAATTTTTCCGCATTTATCGACGATTACACCCTACGGAATTATTATTTTCTGACAGCGATACGTTTCGCTCTTTTTTGCGGATATTTTGTTTTATATAATAAATATTTAAGAGCCAAGCACCAAAGCATTATGGCTCAGCTCAATGTGAATTGGTGGATTTTCTCGTTTATCCCCCTGTCTTTCACGGTGCTGATTTATCTTGTGAATTACTATTTTGAAGATTCTCACGGACTCTCGCGAAATTATCCTATTTTACTGGTGATTCACCTCTTAATGCTGTCCGTCTATGTTTTGATTTTTTATACCTTTAAAACCGTACATGACGCAATGGAGGGTGAAAAGTTAGCGCAAAGCATGAAGGATCAGATTGCCCTGCAAAAAAAGCAGCATGATTTTTATCTGCAAAAAACAGAAGCGGAACGAATTTTCCGTCATGACGCCCGGCATCGCGATACCATTTTGCTGAACTATCTGGAGGAGGGCAACGTGCAAAAGGCAAAGGACTTGCTTCACAGCGAGCTGACCGAAATTCAAACCACCGCAACCGTGCAGCTTTGCGACAACCCGCTCATCAACGCGATCCTGTCGGAATATCGCACCAAAGCCCAAAGCCGGGGACTTGAATTTTCAGCCGAAATCCGGCTGCCGTATCCGCTGTCCTGCGATGAAGCGGAATTTTGTGTTATGCTGTCCAACCTTTTGGAAAACAGCCTTGACGCGGCAAAAAGCTATATTCAGCTGGAGATCAAACCTCTGAACCATCAGCTTTCGCTGAATATCAAAAACAACTATGACGGCACTCCGAAAAAAGATTCGGACGGCGGGTATCTGACTACCAAACAGCATGGTATGGGATTGGGTTTAAAAAGCGTGAATGCGATTCTGAAAAACAATCACGGCTTCTTGAAAATCAATGATGAGAATGGGATTTTTAATGTTTTTGCCACCTTGAAAAATTAAGCAGAACTTCCTATAAGAGAGCGATGGCTCTCTTTTTTTATGCAAATTATGACGATTTTCTGCAAGTTATGACAACCCCCTTGAAAATCACGTTCGAATTTTATAAAATGAATTGAACTGAGTGATTGTAAAATATAGATTTGGTCGGAACTTTTATCTGTTTTTCATTCTGCGGAGGCGAGTTCCGCGCATCGTAGCGGATGTTTGAGCCGCAGTGGAATGAAAAACAGATAAAAGTTCATTCTACAATCTTCAAATTCTGATTCGTATATATAAAGGAGCAATGCTATAATGAAAAAAATCTTAGCAAGTATTCTTGCGGTGGCATGTGTACTTGTTTCCGCGGCAGTGCCGATGCCGGAGAATACTGTGGCTGCCGATGGTTTTGTGATTGAGCAAGACGCGCAAACTGCCATGGAGAAAAACAAGACGGCAGTCTTGGCGGCTTTGGATGCCACAAACATCACCAATGAAACCACCAGAGAGGATATTGAAGATATTATCATGGGCGCGTGTGATTATTCAACGAACCAATACGTTGGCGCCGGTTTCGAGATGGTTGATTTCAAACAAATTCGTGCAACCGAAACCAAATCCGGTTCCATCAGCGCAGCGGTGATCTTATCCCAGGACGATGGCGAGGTTGCATTTGCAATCAAAAAGACCATTCCTGCGCTGAGCGGCAGCAGTGATACAAACACCTCCGCCGCCCTTACTGAGCAGGAAGTGAAAAAAATCCTTTCCGAAGCTCTCGGAAAAGCGAAAGTATCCAACGGAACGACTAAGAATGATATTGCCGCTGTAATCGACAAGACCGATTTAGAGGGAATTGCCGTTTTAATCGAGGAATTTAAGGTGGCAGAAGCTTCACAAAGCACACAGGGCAGCATTGACATGAAATGCACCATCACACTTGCGGACAACACAGAAATCCCCTTTGAATATCAATGGACGCTCGACACATTGACCCCCGGGCAGACAACTACTAATGTAAAGCAGGAGCTGGAAAAGGCATCAAAAGCCATCAGCGATGCCATATGGACGTTTGAGGTTTCCAATGATACCACACCGAACGATATTCTGAATATGGCAAAAAATGCAATCGGCTCGGACAGCTCCGTTACGGTTACGCTTGACAGCAACGATTTTTCGCTGATTCCATCCACCACGACCCTCAACGGAACCCTTTCGGCAACGCTCACGCTCGAATGTGAGGGTCAGATCAAACGCTGCCCGATCGGAAAAACCGTTTCAGAGGTTGTCACAGAAAACTCAACCAAAATTGATGAAGACAGAAGTGCGATGAGCCATGCAATACGGTCAATGACCCATGATAACAAACTCACAAAAGAGTCAATGCTGCAAACCGCTCTTTCCGCATCGAAAAACGGTTCAACCGCAGAGTGGAAAAGCTTCATAAAAAAAGAAGCGACCTTCCAGGAGGCAGGCGCAATTTCCGGAGAACTGATCCTTACATTCAATGAGGAAACCAGAGTTATGGAAATCCACGAAACTCTGCCAAAGCTTGTCCGCAAAATGCCGACCGACAAAATCTCCGTCAATGCTGAGGAATGGGAGGTTTTGCGTCTGGTGAATGTCGAGCGCGCTCAAGCGAATGACTATCTGCTGACGATGGCAGCGCCACTTCAAGACGCATGCAATATTCGTGAACGGGAAATCAGCACAGTATTCTCCCACACCCGACCGGACGGAGCGAAGTTCAACACTGCTATTTCAAGCTCCTTTAAAACTGCCGGCGCAGGAGAAAATATTTATCAGTGCAGCACCGGCTACGCCAATGCGCAGCGTGCGATGGTTGCATGGATGGACAGTACCGGACACCGCGAGAATATCTTAAGATCAAATTACGATTATCTCGGTGTTGGCTTAACCAACACAGACGCTGTTCAGATTTTCGCCGCATGGAAATCACCGATTGTTTCGGTTACGACCAGTGCCGGAACAATGCAGTTTGAGGACGAAGATGCCATGCAGAAAGAATATCTGATCTGCACCTCCGACGATGGTGTGGAAACGTATATGCCGCTGGATGTGTCATACATGAAGAAATCCGGAAATGAATATACAGTCAAACTCCAAACAAACGAGAATGTTGTTCTCACAGTAAACGCTGACGAAAAAACCGCTCAAAATAACGACAGTGTTTCAACCAACAATTCAGTATCTTTCGCAGATGTAAGCTCTGACGCTTATTATGCGCAAGCCGTAGAATGGGCGGTAAATAAAAAGATTACGGCAGGAACCTCCGCTACGACATTTTCGCCGGATGATACCTGCACACGCGCACAAATCTTAACGTTCTTATGGCGTGCGGTAGGCTCACCGAAAGCCACGGCTGCCAATCCGTTTAAGGATGTAAGCGAAAATGATTACTATTATGACGCGGCAATCTGGGCAAGTGAAAAGGGCATGATCACCGGCGATTCATTCAAAGGCGATACGCCGTGTACCCGTGCAGCTACCGTCACCTATCTATGGCAAAATGCTGGCAGTCCGGATACTTTCGGAACGAACCGCTTCGACGATGTTCCGGTAAGCTCCGATTATGTCCCGGCAATCAATTGGGCGTTGGCGAACGGCGTTACCAGCGGAACCTCCGCCGACACGTTCTCACCGCTCGCTGTTTGCAGCAGAGGACAAATCGTAACTTTCTTAAAGAGAGCGATTCAGTAATATCATAATTGGCTATAAGCGGCTGTAAAACGAAATCTCTCATCGGATTACCGCCGCCTATAATATAAAAAAATAATCTGATCGGCTGTCTTGTCCGATCAGTTGCCGTCATAAGCGGCAGAATGGAGGAATTTTATGAACAAGAAAATCTTAAGCGTATTTCTGGCATTATGCACCACCCTTTCGATGGCGTCCGGTGCGGTAATGGCTGCCGAGCACAGCGAAGCGACCGTCACTGCACTCGCTGCAAGCAAAGTGGATGAATCGACAGAAATCAAAAACGCAATGGCGGCAATCAAAGCCGGAAAAGATACCGCACCGGTTCATAACGATATGACCGCGGACGGCTTTTTAAAGGTAATGACCGCACTGCTTCCGGAGGGAAGTTCGGTAACACTGTCCTTTGACAAAGAATCCGATTATCGGATTTGGAATACATCCAGTACAAAAGCTGGCAGCATCTTCGCAAACATTTTGTTTACCTGCGGAGTTTATACACAGCACGAGATGTACGACATCACCATCCCCATGCTCACCGGCGATGAAGCGGGAGCCAATGCCGACAATGAGAAGCTCGATGAGGATGCGGCAGCGGTAAGCTCGCGCATGAAGTTTCTCAGCGTGAATAACGATTCCACTAAGGAAGAGATGCTGGAAATGGCACGCGAGGTTATTAAGAACGGCTCAACCGTTGAATGGGAAGATGATTTCGAGAAAGTGGATTCCACATCAACCGCAATGGGTTCCATCAAAGGAACACTTAAATTAACACTCAATTCCGTGTCAAAAACGGTTGAGGTCAGCAAGCTCATCCGACTGGATATTCCGGAGAATCAAAACATTCCCCGAAGCACACCGCAGCCAAAGACGACACAGGCTCCGGAAAGCACAACAACTCCCGAACCGACAGCTCAGCCCGAAAACACACCGGCTCCGACAGCCGAAGCTACTCCGGGCTTTACCGATGTAAGCGATGACGCTTACTATGCCGAAGCGGTCAATTGGGCAGTCGAGAATAAGATTACGGCAGGAACCTCCGCTACAACGTTCTCGCCGGACGACACCTGCACACGCGCACAAATCTTAACATTCTTATGGCGCGCAGTGGGTTCACCTGAAGCTACAGCAGCAAACCCGTTCAGCGATGTAGACGAAAATGCATATTACTACGACGCAGCAATCTGGGCAAGCGAAAAAGGCATGGTTACGGGAAGTACCTTTGAGGGCGATACCCCTTGTACCCGTTCCTCAACCGTTACATACTTATGGAAAAATGCCGGTGCTCCGGAACAACCCGATCTTGAGATGTGGTTCGATGATGTAGCTGAGGACGCTGAGTATGCGCAGGCGGTTGCATGGGCATTAGATTACGATGTAACAAGCGGCACATCCGAAACCACTTTCTCACCGGATAACACCTGCACACGCGGTCAGATCGTAACATTCCTGAACCGTGCTATCCAGTAAAAAACGTAAAATAGTGAAACAGTAGAATAACGAACTAAATCCGTAAAGCTATCTTCAAAAAAAGCTGTAGAAAAGCAAATTGACTGTATATGTACTTGCGCATGGGTTTGCAAAATATTGTAGGCTTTGGTGTCCCTATAACCCCTCAATCCTGCAAACCCGTCCGGCAAGAGAACGATACTCTCCTATCAGTTTGCCTCTACAGCTTTTTTATAGCAATCAATACTCACACACTTGCACCGCCGTACATTCCGTTCAGCACACGGCAGTTCAATTCCAAATGAATTATCGCACAAAAAAAACCGTTCAAATCCGTTTGAACGGTTTTTGTGTTTTTACGCAAGCTTTGCGAGCTTTAATGCTAACTGTGACTTCTTTCTTGCAGCAGCATTCTTATGCAGGATTCCCTGCTTAACGCCACGGTCTAACTTCTTAACTGCATCGTTAAATAAAACCTTTGCGTTATCCTTATCTGCCGCTGTAACTGCTTCTTCAAATTTCTTTATAGCAGTCTTAAGCGCAGTCTTATGCATTTGGTTGATCAAAGTTTTCTTCTTTGAAACCAAAACACGCTTTTTTGCCGACTTAATATTTGGCATTCCTTTTACACCTCCACAAGTTTAATCTATAACACTACAATATTATACACTATTTCATCAATAAATGCAAGTGTTTTTTCTCATCTTTTTTATTTTTTTTAAACTGGTCTATAAGACCGAATATTTTCGTTCACTTTTTTATGTAATGTTACCATAGTCACATGTCTTTTATCCGTTTATAATAATCCAGGCTGCTGAAGGATTTGTCGATATGCGTCAGCAGATACCGCTCCGCCAGTCTGCCCAGCTCCTCGAACAGCATTTCATTCCCGGTAAATGAAAACAGCCGCTTATCCTCCGCCGTAATGATGTAGTGCATTGCCTTATAGACCCCAACGCTGACGGGAATACTGTTTTTTCCATGACAGCCGGGACAAACCATACTGCCCCGATCCGGATCAAACGCGTCCGTATCCTCCCGTCCGCAGCCGCAAACGCCGAGATTCGGCATATATCCCTCCAATGCCATCAACCGCAGCTCATAGACCGCTTTCACCTTATCCGGCTGCTCGTCCCGATAGGCAAGCGCATAGATCGTATTCAACAGCGTTTTCAGCAGACGCTCGTCCGGATTATTGCCCCCCAGCATCGCATACGTAATATCTGCCAGGTACGCACATAGTGACAGCTTGACAATATCCTCCGTAATCGGCAAAAAAGCCTCTGTGACATTGATACTGTTGACGTTGGCAAAGTCACGGTTGGAAAGATACAGCTCAAATTCGCCAAAACACAAAAACTGACTCAAAGCGGCAGAATTTTTCTTCTGCCGCTTTGCACCATAGCTTACTGCGCTGATAATCCCATAATTCGGTGTGAAAATACTGAGCCGCCGATTTCCCTCGCCGTAATCATTTTGTTTAATTATAAGACCTTGTTCTCTGACGGTTCCCATCTCTTCCCATCCGCTTCCTGTTTTTTTTCGCTGATTGATTTATACAGAAGATATGCATCAATATCCCCCGTTTCAATAAATGCGTTCCATGAAATACTGATCAGTTCCATGATGATAACCACTAACTCCCTTCAGTGAAACTACTATTAGTTTGAGTTGATTGGTCATTCGTTATACTGTCACTATTTTCTTTTACTCCGCCTGCGTATAGCCGAAATTCTTAATCAGAAAATCGCTGTTTCTCCAATCGGTTTTAATCTTTACCCATAATTCCAGATAAACCTTCTTCTCCAGCATTTTCTCAATATCGCCGCGCGCAAGACTTCCGATTTTCTTGAGCATTTCACCGTTTTTCCCGATAATAATCCCCTTATGACTTGCTTTTTCGCAGTAAATTGTTGCGTAAATATTCGTGATTTTATCCTTTTCCTGCATCTTTGTAATTTCAATCGCTACACCGTGCGGAACCTCCTTTTGCAGGAGCCACAGCATCTTTTCACGGATGATTTCCGCCGCAATCTGCTTTTCCGGCTGGTCGGTTACCATTTCCTCATCATAGAACTGCGGGCCGTCCTCCAGATATTCCTTGATATTGTTCAGCAAAATTTCCACACCATCACCCGTTTTTGCGCTGATCGGCACAATCGCCGCAAATTCATGCATACTGGAATAATCCGCAATCATCGGAAGCAGCTGCTCTTTCCTCACCTCGTCAATTTTATTCATAACCAAAATACACGGCAAGCCCGTTTTGTCAATATTTTTCGCAATCTCACGCTCTGTATCATGGATTTTCTTGCTCGCGTCCACAACAAACAGCAAGACATCCGTTTCTTTCATGCTTTCGTTCGCTACGTTTACCATAAACTCATCCAGCTTATTATGCGGCTTGTGAATCCCCGGCGTATCCGTGAAAATAATTTGCTCCTCATCCGTTGTGTAAATCGCCAGGATTTTATTTCTTGTTGTCTGGGGCTTTTCCGAAATAATTGCAATCTTCTGTCCCGCAATTTGATTTAATAATGTCGATTTTCCGACATTCGGCATACCGATAATTGCCGCAAAGCCCGATTTAAAGTTCTGTATCATAAATTTTATTATTTCCTTTCTTGTAGTTCTATCATTCAATTTTTATCAAATTTAAAAATAAACCCATTCCGTAGGGGCAGCATGTGTTTTTCATTCTATGAAGGCGAGTTCTACTCCGCGCAGCGTAGCGGATGTCTGAGCCGCAATAGCATGAAAAATACATGCTGCCCCGGCTGTCACCGCCTTGATTCCGCGCTTTCGTTTTTTATCCGCTCTATGCACAAAACCGCTCAAAACAGAATAAAAATATATTCCTTGCATAGTTTACAGACGGTTCTGGATCCCTCAAAAAGCAATATTCCTTAAGTTCCGGAATAAAAACACATTTTGTAATGCAGTGCCGTATTGCACTTCCCTTTCATTTTCCTCCGGCTCAGACATCCGCTACGCTGCGCGGAGTAGAACTCGCCTCCGGAAAATGAAAGTGAAGCACAATACTTTATTTTTATGTAGGTTCACGATTTTTTGGATTCTTTACAGAATAAAATGAAAGCAATTCCCAAAATAACCACTGCTCCGATTGCCGCCAATGCGCGCTTGGAGAATACGATATTCAAAACCGCCATAATGAGCTGATTGAAATCTGCCGCAAACAGCGCAAGCCCTACCAGTACCGCACCGCACGCCGTCAGAATAACCGCCGCCGCGGCAATATCCTTTGCCGCCTTGATTTTCTCATTATATTCCTCTGTCACCGCGTCAGACAGCCGTTCCAATGCGGTATTCACCAATTCCGCACTAAAGACCGCGCAAACCGCCAGTACCAAAACCGCCCATCCAATCGGCTCCAAACCGTAGGCATAAGCGAAAATTGCCGTAAGCAGCGCAATCACAATATCAATTCTCAGATTTCGTTCGGATCGTACCGCTTGCCAAAATCCCGATACTGCATGAATGACACTCTTGATAAAGCTTTTGTTTTTCATAGTGACCGCCTTCTCTCAATTCCGAGATTCCGCAAAATCGCCTCCTGGCGCGCGAACATCTCATCTTCCTCTTCCTTGCTGTTGACATGATCATATCCCAAAAGATGCAGCATTGAATGAGCGCATAAAAATGCCAGCTCCCGTTCCATGGAATGTCCGTACTCCGCCGCCTGCGCTTTGGCACGCTCCAGGGAAATCACAATATCGCCGAGCATGATCGTTCCGTCCGAGTCGTACTCAAATTCATTATCCAGAATCTGTCCGTCCTCATCAAACTCCAGCATCGGAAAAGACAGCACATCCGTCGGCTTATCAATTCCGCGATGCTCTTTATTGATCGCATGAATTTCCTCATCATCCACAATCGTAATGCTGATCTGGGCGTCAAAATCACATTCCTCATACTGCAATGCCGCGTCACAAACACGCTGCAATAATGCGCTCATGTCCTCCGTAAATTCAATTTTGCTCTGTTCGTTTTCTATTATTAGTTCTGCCATTCCTTCGTTTTTCCTTTTCCTCTTCAAATTTTGCGTATGCCTTGATAATCTCCTGTACCAGCGGATGGCGCACAACGTCCTTTTCCGTCAGCGTACAAAACTCAATCCCCTCGATATTCTGCAAAATTCTTGCCGCTTCTTTCAGTCCCGACCGCTTATCTCCGGGAAGATCAATTTGGGTAATATCTCCGGTCACAACGGCATGCGAGCCGAACCCGATTCTCGTCAGGAACATTTTCATCTGCTCTGGCGTCGTGTTCTGCGCCTCGTCCAAAATGATAAAAGCATTATCCAACGTCCGGCCGCGCATATATGCCAGCGGCGCAACCTCAATCACGCCTTTTTCCTGATACCGCAAAAATCCCTCGCCGCCGAGCATCTCATACATCCCGTCATATAGCGGTCTTAAATACGGATCAACCTTATTTTGCAAATCTCCCGGCAAAAATCCAAGCTTTTCTCCGGCTTCCACCGCCGGCCGCGTCAAGATAATCCGATTGACCTCTTTCTTCCGAAGCGCCGTAACCGCCATCGCCACCGCAAGATAGGTTTTTCCCGTTCCTGCCGGCCCGATTCCGAAAACAATCGTGTTCTTTTTGATTGCGTCCGCATACTTCTTCTGTCCCAGCGTTTTAGTCTTGATCGGACTGCCCTTGATATTGATCGCAACACAGTCGTCACCCATGAGCTTCATATCAATACCGCCCTCCTCCTGCACCATCGTAATGGCATAGAGTACCTTCTGCGTATCAATACGATCGCCTCTTTCCGCCGCCTCAAGCAAAACATGAATCACCTGCGACGCCTTTTCCACGTTTTCTTTCTCTCCGCTGATGCGCAGAGCATGATCGCGCTGATGTACGCTGACCTGAAAGGATTTTTCGATCAGCTTCATATTTTCGTCAAAGCTTCCGAACAGCGGTGCAAAATCCGTTCCCTCCGCCGCCTCAAGCTGTCTGTTTATCAAATTCTTCACTCCTTATTCTGTTCTGTTCCTATGTCCTCCAGGAAGGTCATTTTCAGCCTTACCCGTATTGTGTCATGGTTGATTTTTTCCCATGTAAGCTCACGGTTCTGCAATCTTGCATTTTTGAACAGCTCCCGTGCGATTTCCTGCTCCATCCGCGTTTGCGCCATCAAAGCCGCTGCCTCCTCGGTAATCGGTTCACGGTAAACCTCCACCTCGGCATAACGCTTTTCATTCAGACAAATGCCCGAATATCCGAAATACGGCAGACAAAATTCATGGCGCTGTTCGGAAATATCCGCATTTTCAAACTTCGGATTCTCCGTTCGAAACAGCCGAAAAAGCTTTCCAAAAATCTCCGCGCTGTAATACGCCTTTTCCTTTCCGGTCGGGACGCGGCTCTCATGATACAAGCTTTGTTCCGTTTCCTTTTCATGGTATGTAACCGCTTCTACCGTTCCCTCGGCATGAACCTGCATGTACCGTTCCTCATAGCCTTCCTTGAAAACCGGCACCGTTCCGGAAATCAGCACATCGCCCACGGAAACCGCCGTTTCGTTTTCCACCATCCGCTCACCTTCACGGACATCAATTCTTCGGATAAATCCATCACATGCCGCTACCACATCGCACGGCTTTGACCGATCCACCGTTTTAGGCTTCAAGCGCCGTTCATAAACCTCTACTCTGGCACATGCGCCCTCAATATAGACCCATGCCCATGCAACCGTATCGGTTTGATTAATCAAATCGCGCTTAATATCGGAAATCGGCGGCAAGCTCTGTTTATACGCTCCCGGCTTGACTCCGTTTTTTTCAAGTATCTCTATTATCTGCGCCTCGCTGCCTTCATATACACCGTCTATTCTGACAACCCAAATAAACTGCGCCGTTATGGCAAAAAACAAAATCATCAGCAACGCTCCGGCGAAAAAAACATATCGCTTTCCGTAAAGCCGCTTCATCATAAACGCCCCATGCCGTTCGAGAATCCGCACCCGCGTTTTCGTCTTATATGCAATCGGTCTGAGCTTTCTGAAATCCGCCACACCGACACAAAGGATAAATGCTCCGTCCGGAACTGCTTGAATCTCCCGGACATCAATTCCCCGTCTGATACAAATATTCAAAAACCGTTCCGCATCAGACCCGGTTATCTTTATTATAACATATCCTTTCAGAAATTTAAAGAACTTATTAAACATTTTTTTCACCTTTTTTGTTAAATTTTCAAGCAACCCCTGCAAAACGGCAATAAAACCATCAAATTATTGATATTGAATTTTCGTAATCTCCCCCAAAATCAATATATCGTCCCGGCGAATACTTTTAATTTCCAATTTTTTACCGGAGATTGTTATACGAAACTTCTTTCCTCCGACAATAATTTCCTCCGTGCTATACTTCAGCAGCGATTTATAATTTTCAAGATACAATTCACGATTGCCGCTGAGGGTCATATGGGGCAGGTCAAGGGCAAGATCCTTCGGGATTCCCCATGCGTCGCTCAAAGCCTCTTTCGGATTTTTCATACCGCACCCCCTTTTTCTTGATAAGCGCCTAATTTATTTTTATGTGCTAAATTTTTCTTTAACACATAAAAATAAATTATACGAACATCGTTTTTCTGTGCGGAGCTTGCATAGGCACAAATCGGGCAATTGCAAAATCATCAGGAAAATGGATCTGGTTTTCGTTATATTGCGGCTCAAACATCCGCTGCGCTGCACGGAACTCGCCTCCATAAACCGAAAAACAGATCCATTTTTATTCAAAGAACCCCATTTGTACAATCGTCCGATAGGCACAAATTTTAAAGAGAGGAAAATCTACCATGAAAAAATTTCTGCTGCACTTATCTGTCATCTGCATTTTGTATCTGATCATCACAAATGCGCAAAAATCTATGGTTTACGCCATTGACTCCATGAATATCTGCTTTTCGATGATCATCCCGACCTTATTTCCGTTTTTCATCTGTTCGGGACTTCTGATCTACTCCGGCTTTTGCGAAAGTCTTGCAAAGGTCTTTCGTTTCTGCATGATGCCGCTGTTTCGCGTGAATCCTGCCGGCTCGTCCGCGTTCATTCTCGGCATTGTCAGCGGCTATCCTCTGGGTGCCATAACCGCCGGAGAGTTGTATGCAAATCAATATATCTCAAAAACCGAAGCCGAACGCCTGCTGGCTTTCTGCAACAATTCCGGTCCGCTGTTCATTCTCGGTTCGGTGGGACTGGCGGTATATTCCAATCTCCGCTACGGCATTATGCTATACGTATTCCACGTTCTGTCCGCCATCACGGTCGGGATTGTGTTCAGCTTCTATAAGCGCAGCAGCTACACGGCACCGAAATCCACCATGACCTCACCCCAAAGAAGCGTTGGTGAAATCTTCAGCACCGCATTGAATCAAGCAATTCAGAATATTTTAATCGTGTGCGGCGCGGTTGTGTTTTTCAGCGTTATCAGCCGAATCGCCTTAGGCTTGCTGCCGCTGAATCAATATTTTATGAGCATCGCCAAAGGATTGATGGAGTTTGTAACCGGAACGATTTCCATCGCCGATTTAACGATTCCCATTTCACAGAAACTGATTCTGACCGCATTCATTGTCGGCTTTGCCGGGCTGAGCGTGCACGTTCAAGTGATGGCGGTGATTGCCAAATATCACTTATCGCTCGTCCCCTATATTTTAGGGAAGCTGCTGCATGGGATTATCGCGGCATTTTACACATTTTTATATTTAAAATTCCATCCGATTACCGAAACCGTTTTTGCACCGTCGGCAAGCCGCGCCTTTACCGCCTCCTCTGCTTCACTGGCGGTGGTGGTGATTCTGCTTGCCGTGATTATCGGGCTGACCGGCATCATTTTTCATAAATGCGATACGATTTCTGCCGAACAATAATGTTTTGACGCGGCTGTCGGATTCCGGTTTCGGCAGCCGCTATTAATTTTTTAATTTTTTTTACAAAAAGTGTTGACAAATGTATTTGCTTGTGGTATTATATTAGTCGTGGTTGTGACCGTGACGGACAATCATACGGGATATGCGCTATTAGCTCAGTTGGTAGAGCACCTGACTCTTAATCAGGGTGTCCGGAGTTCGAGCCTCCGATGGCGTACCAAAGAAATGGCTTAAAGTCTTTTGACTTTAAGCTGTTTTCTTGAATAAATCCCCCAATACGCGCTATTAGCTCAGTTGGTAGAGCACCTGACTCTTAATCAGGGTGTCCGGAGTTCGAGCCTCCGATGGCGTACCAGAAAATCCTGTCGAAATTTCGGCAGGATTTTTGTGATTGTTCATTCTTGATAGAAAAGCGATCGGTAAAGCGCATGCTTTTTTGCAGATGGACAAAAAATATTGATTATGATTGACATGTACTGTTTTTGTTTATATAATTTTATGGGATTATAATGTAGCCTTTGGGCTGATAAGCTCTTTGTTTTTCATTCTATTGCGGTTCAGACATCCGCTACGCTGCGCGGAGTAGAACTCGCCTTCATAGAATGAAAAACAAAGAGCTTATCAGAGTGTGTATCCGGATGCTCGCAAAAATCAACATTGAAAAGGACAGTTGAAAAATGAAAAATAAATATTTATCTTTTTTTGCAGACGGGATTTTGTCGGGTGTTTTTCTCTGTATGGGATGCGCCGTAAATCTATCGGTAGATTCAAGACTTGCAGGTGCTTTTTTATTTAGCCTGGGGTTGTTTGCGATTATCACCTTTCAGTTCGGGTTATATACCGGAAAAGCCGGATATATGGTGATGCGTCCGCCTGCCTATATTATAGAAGTGCTTCTGACACTTGCCGGAAATATTTTCGGTACGATAATCGGCGGAGGGTTATTGAATCTCACGCGGTTCGGCAATACGCTGAGCGAAAAATCCGCTGCGGTTTTACAGGCAAAGCTTGCGGATACACCGCTGAGTATTTTCGTTTTGGCGATATTCTGCGGAATCCTGATGTTTATCGCAGTAGAGGGCAATAAGCAGACCGCGAAAAAAGGAGATTTTGTCGGATCACTGTTTATCGTTGTAATTCCGATTATGATCTTTATCTTATCCGGATTCAATCACAGCGTTGCGGATTTATCCTATTTCTTTATCAGTCGCTGTGCTGATTTACAGCAGTTTCTGATCTATATACCGCTTGTGATTTTGGGCAATGCGCTCGGCTGTGTGACAATTCCGCTGTTTAAAAAAATTTCCGTAAATAAATTATAAAATAGCGGAATGGAGATTTTTATGAAAGAATTAGAAATCAAAATCGGGAAACGTCTGCGCGAGCTTCGCAAAGAAGCCGGACTCACGCAGGAGGAATTGGGAAGAAAAGTCGGTCTGGAGAAAAATACGATTTCTTCCTATGAATCCGACGTCAGAAAGCCCTCGGCATATATTGCCGCAAAAATCGCCCGAACGCTGAACGTTTCTCTGGATTACCTATGCTCCATGACCAACGACCGGTACGAGATTCGGATTCCCAAGGATGTGGAACTGGATTTAACCCGTCTGAACCCCGAGGGCGTGAAAGCGCTGTGCGAATATTATCGTTTTTTATGTAAAAATAAAAATTATACAGAATAATTTTAAAAAATCTCTTGACAAATCATTTCAAATGATGTATAATGTTCAAGTCTGTTAGATGTACAGGCATCCTTGCCCGAGAGATGAGCTTTCGGGACTAATGTCCATAAGGAGGTGCGAAAATGGCTGAGAAAATTTTAAACAGCTATGAAACAATTTTTATCATTGACGCAACACTGACAGAGGAACAGGTAACGGCACTGAAAGATAAGTTCACAGGACTGATCGAAAAGAACGGAACTCTGGAATCTGTTGATGAGTGGGGCAAGAGAAGACTTGCTTACGAGATTAATGATAGAACAGAAGGTTTCTACTATCTGGTAAACTTTAAGGCTGATGCCGAATTCCCGAAGGAATTGGACAGACAGTACAAGATTACAGACGGTATCTTGAGAACTATCATAATCAAAAAAGACGAAGAATAGTCTTTTGAGGTAGGAAAATGAATAAGGTTATTTTAATGGGTCGCCTGGCTCGTGATCCCGAATTAAGACAAACGCCGAACGGCGTAAGCGTTGCCAGATTGACAATTGCCGTGAACAGAAGATTTGCTGCAAAAGACGGACAGCAGACGGCTGATTTTATCAGTTGTACCGCATGGCGTCAGACAGCCGAGTTCATATGCAGATACTTCCAGAAAGGCAGTATGATTGCTGTTGTGGGAAGTATTCAGACCAGAAGCTGGGATGACAAAGACGGAAAGCGTCAGTTTGCTACCGATGTTGTCATTGACGAAGCTTATTTTACCGGTTCAAGAGCAGAAAGCGGCACACAAGGCAATTACGGCGGCGGATATAATAATCAGGGATTTGGCGGTAATCAGGGTTATGCCCAACCGCAGCAGCCGACATTCAATGCTCCTCAAGGCGGAACAGAGCCGAATTTCGGTAATGGGGATCTTGATGAGATGGATTTTGCCAATATTGATGGCAGCGAAGATGACCTACCGTTTTAAAAGAACAATGATAAGGAGGATATAACCATGGCTGAAAGAAGTGAAAGACCGCAAAGAGCAAGAAGACCGAAGAAAAAGGTTTGTCTGTTCTGCGTGGATAAAGTAGATCATATTGATTACAAAGATACAGCAAAGCTGAGAAGATACGTTTCTGAAAGAGGAAAGATTGTTCCCAGACGAATCAGCGGAAACTGTGCAAAGCATCAAAGACAGCTTACAACAGCAATCAAGAGAGCAAGACAAATTGCCTTGTTACCATTTGTAGCTGAATAAGAATAGAATACCAAATCGAATGATTTGGTATATTACGCCGATGTGGTGGAATTGGCAGACGCGCTGGACTCAAAATCCTGTGGTAGTGATACCGTACCGGTTCGACCCCGGTCATCGGCACCAAAAAGAACGGCTTTTAGGCTGTGAAAGAACACGTATATCACTTTTTAAGGTGGTATGCGTGTTTTTTCGTATCTGTTGATATTTGTTAGTTCCGTGCAAATGAAGAACGCGGATATTTAATAACATAAAAGGCAACCTTTCCGGATTGCCTTGAAAATCTATATGTTTTTCATTATGAAAGTTCTTTCAGATAAAACTTATCCATTGTACCGTGAAGAACAAATACGGGGCGATCTATTTCCTTAAAGCCAAGTTTTTCATACAACCGTATGGCAGCCTTCAAATCCGAATGTGTTTCAAGATACAATTTTTTATAACTTCTCTTCTTTGCAAAATCCTCTGCCGTTTGCATTAACATTCTTCCCAATCCATTTCCTTTTGCAGCATCTGTCAAATAGAGCTTTTTGTATTTCGGCACAGCAATCAATATTTTCAAATTCCGCAACGCCTACGCCACCCACAATTTGCTTATTATCGCCCTCTGCAATAAAATATGCTCTTTTTTCCGGCAAATCGGAATAATATTTACTCAAACAATCCAACTCTGAATCGAAATAAGCAGTTCCGGGAATATCAAGATGAAACTTTTTCAGATTTGTTCTTATAATCTCGGCAATCACAGAATTGTCTGCATCGGTAATCAAGCGTATTTCTATATTCCTCATATGTTCATCTCCGTATTCTATTCATTTTGTTTATTATATCATGTTTTACCGATTAAAACAATAATTTTTTACACATTTCCGCTGTTTCTTCGGTTTTATATATACATATTTTTCATAAAAAAAACAGCGCGGTATTACTAAGGATCGCCTTGAAACCGTTCTTTATTTTATTTCCCATTCTCCGCTGCTTTGGATTGAATGGAAAAACAGAAAAAAATATCCCGCCGTAAACTACACAAAAACGAGAAAATATAACCTAATTTTTTGGACATGCATGCAGGTTGTTTTGTGCAAATGGGATAATTAGATAAAATTTTATCAAATACCCTTGTATATTTCGAAATTTTGAGGTAGAATATAGTAAAGGGCGTATGCGCCCGGAAAAAATATATATATTTTTTAGGAGGAAATTCAAAATGGCAGTTAAAGTTGCAATTAACGGTTTTGGTCGTATCGGACGTCTTGCATTCAGACA
>CAUGRT010000039.1 GCA_959602045.1 uncultured Clostridia bacterium
GTGAACTCCTTTTTGTCAAACCTCATTTTTGTTACTTAACAGGAATGCTCCTATTCGCAGCCTTTATTATTTATAACACAAACAAGATAATTTATTATACCACATATTTATCGTTTTTTTCCATAGTTTGAGTATAATTTTTCGGATTTTGTAGAAATTTCAATTATTATCAGCCGATTTGATGAAATTATTTGATAAAACAGATGACAAACTCAAAAATCTATGGTATAATGTAGGAAGAATGTTGATAGAGCAAAAATGAAACCGGGCAACATTAAATGAAACTGCCAATAAAAAATGAAACCGAAAGGCTTTTTTACAGCGATAAAAATCAGCCACATGCAAAACTCCAAAGGCAGAGAGCATTGCATGTGACCGGTTTTATGAAAATGGGGCGGATATTTGCACCGGAGTATCACTGCTCCGCGTAGTCGGAAAGTCTTATCATAACGGAAGCAAGCTGCGCTCGCGTTAAATTTCCGTGAGGATCAATAAGTCCGTTGTCGTGACCTTTAATAAGCCCCATTTCATAGCATATTGCCATATATTCTTTTGCATAGTCCGAAATTTCTTCATAATCGCTGTGGTTTTTGATTTCATCGGAAGTATTGGGCAGCGGAATGTTTTTATAATTCAGATAGCGTACAATCATGGCTGAAATTTGTTCACGGGTAACAGAATTGTCGGGAGCAAATTCCGTTTCGCTGATTCCTTTTACAATACTGTTTTCAGCGCCCCAGGAAACATAATTCGCATAGTATTGATCTGCCGAAACATCGGTAAAGCCCGATTCTGCGCTTTCGATGCTGTCTTTTGAAAATCTTCCGAGAACTGTAACAGCCATCGCCCTTGTGACTGTTCCTTCAGGATCAAAAAGCGTATCCGAAACACCGGTAAACAGCCCGTTTTCAACACCACCGTAAATATCGTCTTTTGCCCAGTGACCGTCAATGTCCGTAAATTTCTTGTCGGAATAAGGCTTTGAGGTGTCCGGTAAGGTTATGTCCGGTTTTTTTGTGCTGCCGCCGGAACTGCCGCCGCTGCCGGAACCTCCGCCCGGAGAGCC
Source organism: uncultured Clostridia bacterium (assembly GCA_959602045.1). Classification (GTDB taxonomy): domain Bacteria; phylum Bacillota; class Clostridia; order UBA1381; family UBA1381; genus Ornithomonoglobus_A. Next base: position 1,067 of record CAUGRT010000039.1, read on the forward strand.
GCCCGAACGAGTTATGGTTACGGTAAAGGGCTTTGATGAGGTGTTACCGCTCGTTTTGTTGTTTTCATCAACGGTTACAATTTTTGATTCAACTAATGAAATCGTTCTCCCGGCACTTCCGCTGTATGAATAATTTAATGTTGCTATTTTTTGTTTTCCGGCACTGTATTTATTGGTGTTTGAAAAAAATCCAAAATAAAGACAACCGTCTTTCGTGGTCTGCACTTTGGGCTCATTCTTTAATTCATCCGAAAATACAAGTGATGAAAATTCCACATCACTTTGTGACGGCTTTATGCCAAATTCAGCTCCTGCAAATACGGCATCGGTTTCCAGATAAATATCAAAGGAAATTTCCTTATCATTTTTACCGAGAGCGATGCTGGTATCCGATGGTGTGATTTGTGCCGCATAGGCAGAAAAAGACGAAAAACAAAGAGTGACAGCAACAGTCAGCAGCTTTTTTGTAAATCTGTTCATAATATCCTCCTTGCATTGCAGGGCTGTATTAAAAAATATACAGCCCTGCAAAAGTACATGAATTATTTAGTAAAGTTTAGCCAAATTGCCATATAATCTTCTATGTCAATTCTATTATCACCATTAAAGTCGCATTTTGATGCGATACTCCAATTGGCACTGTTCATATCAGCTCGATAATAAAGCTGTGCTTCTGTAATGTCCAGAAGGTCAACAATCCCATCGCCGTTTACATCGTAGGTGAGCGCATCGGTAAATGTTGCCTCCGACGGACTGAATCCGTTCACGCTGCCGTATTGTATGTTTTTATCCGAATCCCAGCCCGACACCTTTAAACCGGTAATTTTGAGTGAGGCGTTTTCCGCATTTACAATTATTTTAGCTATAGCGGTTGACGGGGCGGAAGAAAACAGATTGCCATCGGCATTTAAAAATCCCAGAACCGCGGTACCGGTGTATTTACCGCCGCCGGTTTCACCGCTTATATCACCGATTACGGTAAATCCGTTATTACCGCTGATTTTGACATCATCGGTTGACGTTTCAAAGGTCAGCTGAATATTTGCGATTCTTGAAGCCTCCGAAAGCGAAAGCGTGAAATATGATTTTCCTTTTTCGGCTGCAATTTTGTCTGCTGTCAATGCAGCTTTTGTTTCTATTTTCTCATTTGCCGGTTCAGGAGACTCGGAGTCCGTAACCGTAATCAGGCAATATGCGCTGACACCGTTAGCGGCTGATGCTGTGATTTTTGCACTGCCTGCCGAAACAGCTGTTACAACGCCCTTGCTGTCAACCGCTGCAACAGCGCTATCCGAGCTTTCCCAAAGGATGGATTTGTCTGCTGCGGTTTGCGGAAGTACGGTAGCCGATAACTGAAGCTTGTCGCCTTTTTTCATAGCTGCGGAGGATTTATTCAACATGACGTTTGTTACTTTATCGTCATCTCCTCCGGATATTGAAGAATCAATTACAGCGAAATAGCCTAAACGGTTTGTCTGTACAGTAAAGGTTTTGCTTACCTGTGACGATGAAATTTCCGAAACCGCACCGTCATCGTAAAAATACAGCTTTGCATTTTTTGAGTATCCGTCGGGGATCCCGATACTTACTGTATATTCACCGTCCTTAATATCGGGGTTTGCCGAAATTCTATATACGCTCAAAGCTCCGTCGGAGGATTGAGCCTTAAAGGCGCTGTACTCACTGCCTGAATAAACTTCTTCCGCAGAAAGATATGAGTTAATCGAAAATTCGCCCTCAACCTTTACTTTTTTATCAAGATTAATTAAATAGAAATTTCCGAAGTCAACGGAATCCAGCTTGGATACATCGTCAAGAATTTCATATTGATAGCCCCAGTCGGAAACATTATTCATTGCCCACCGTTCACCGTTTGAACCTTTTTCAACATATACAATAAGCGTTTTCGGGCTGTCAGGGAACATATCATATGCTCCGAGGGTATCATCATTCGGGAATCCCGTAACACTTGAGGGGATTACCACTCTCTGTAAATTAGTGCAGCCCTCGAATGCCGCAAGCGTTATATTGACAAGTCCATCGGGAAGAATCAGATTTGTCAGTGATTTGCAGTCTGCAAAAGCATACATTTCAATATTTGTCGCTGCCTGTGGGAACTCTATCTGAGAGAGACTGGTGCAGCCTTTAAAGATACTGTGCGGTATGCTTGTCATATTTTTCGGGAGTTTAATCTGCGTAAGCTTTTTGCAATCCTCGAACGCGCCGGAGTCGAGCTTCTCAACAGTATCGGGAATGGTAACATCGGTCAATCCTGTATTTTCAAAAGCATTGCCGCCGATAATTTTTACTGTTTCGGGTATGCTTATATCGGTAAGCTTTTCGGCATGGCTAAAAGCGCTTGCCCATATCCGATTTACGGTTCTGCCGTTGACGCTTTCGGGAATCGCGTATGCACCGGATCTGCCGCTCGGATAAGCGGTCAAAGTCAGGTTTGGATCATCATACTGAGGTGTACCCTCATTCACCCAAGGTCCAAACATAACGCCGTTTTCATCAGTGAAATAGTATGGATTTTTGGGGTGAACCGTTATTTTGTCCATACTGGTGCAGCCTTTGAATACATTTGCCGTTACATAAGTTGCCACTGCCGGAATTTCACACTCTGTAAGCTTGGGGCAATTTGCAAAAGCACTCAAACGGATAATCATATCCGCACCGTCTGTCGGATCTTCAAAAATTACACGCTCAAGCTCGGTGCAACCGTCAAATGCATGGTAGCCGATAACCTGCACACTGCCCGGAATCGTTACGCTCGTTATATTGTCGTTATTTAAAAATGCGTTTCCGGCAATAACGGTAACGGTATCGGGAATTTTAATATCTCCTCCGTCTCCGTAATATCCTCGAAGCTCTCCATCTTGTATATTTGCGCCGATCAGACCGTCATTTCCGGCGGATACACTGACGGTAAATCCCGTCAGTATAGCCGAAACGATTGTCAGCATAGCCGCAATCATCATCAGCGTAGATAATTTGTATAAGATTTTATTCTTCATATCTGCTCCTTTTTAGAAATCGCTTAAATTATTGAAAATGTCTATGTAATCCTGAATATCAACTTTATTGTCGCCGTTGACATCCATAGCATTTGCTTTTTCAGCCCAGTTTGCATCCGCTGATGTTGCCTGATAATATCTCTGTGCCTCGGTGATGTCGATAATATCAACGGTACCGTCGTTATTTACATCATAACTCGGAACGAATACGCTTGCGGAAGATGTCCCGATTGTAACCGTACCGTTCATGGTCGATTCATCTTCGCTAACAACGCCTGCTGTTTTAACATCGGATATTTCCGCTGTGATATTTCCCTTTGCACTGTCCTTTAACGGAACGGAGATTTCAGCAAGCTTTGTTTTCTCGCTTGAAGAAAATCCCGTAACGTTTCCTGTAATGCCCATATATGCCTTCAATACAAGCTTTTCGCCGTCTGCTGCCCAGGAGGATGATCTGCTGGTGAATTGATCGTTTGATCCAATGATTTCGCCCTGCTCAACCTTTGCCGAATCGAAGGATACTTTCAAAAGAACGGTATTCACATTCTCCGCATTGTCAAGATAAATGCCGTAAACTGCTTTTCCATCCTTAACTTCAGGCTCTGCCGCAATTGAAACGGCTGCCGAAACTGTTTTTACTTCCGGTTCTGCGCCTGCAACGGTGATTGTTGTATTTTCGGGGGTGTAGTATTTCGTATACGTTGATGTGGATTCAAAAGCTTTTGCAACAGCATCGTTTTTCACAATGACTTTGCTGCCTGCGTTCATGTCGGTGCATACCTCTGAACCAAGCGACGGGGCGGTTTCGTGTTCCAATACGATTTGCTCAATGGCTTTCATTCCGTTGAATGTAAATCCGCCCAGGCTTGTTACAGTAGACGGAACCGTAACCTTTTTCAAAACTGCATTGCTTCTGAAAACATGCATTGCGGTAGAGGTGATTGCCTTTCCGTTGACTTCTGCCGGTATGGTGTATTCGGTTTCGGTTTTTCCGCCCGGATACACAACCATCACGGCATTATCTCCACTTACGTTGTAAAGAATATTATCCACAGCCGCAAAGTTTTGCGCACCCTCCTTCATAGTGATGGATGTAAGCGCGTCGCAGCCGTATAAGAAATTATATCTTGTTGTGCTGAGTCTTGCAGGAAGCTCGATGGATGTAAGCGCCGTACAATCTGCAAAAGCATTTGCATTAATCGTCAGCGATGTGGTAGTATCATCGGCGAAATTAACAGTATCGAGTGCGCTGCATCCCAAAAATGCATTTGATGAAATCATATCTACAGAGCCCGGAATTGTGACCTTCTTCAGTGAGGTACAATCTGAAAATGCACTTACTCCGATGTCTGTATATCCTTCGGGGATTGTAACTCCGGTAACGTTTTCATTGCCGTGAAATGCTTCGCCTACCGTGGTTATCGGATACACTGTTCCGTCAATTTCGGCAGTGGTGGGAAGTGTAATTTCTCCGCCTTTGCCATTATATGCCGATACGCTCACAACATAGGGGGATGAATAGCCGGATTTTGAACGGTCAATGGTAAAATCTCCAACCGTAGTAGACGCTGCATTTACACCGACAGCGCTTATTCCCATAAGCACACCTGCCGAACATATCGTTATCATTGTTTTTTTAAATAAATTTTTCATAGCATATTCTCCATTCTAATTATTGATTGTTGCTTTATCGGCAAGCGAAGTCATTGAGTCGATACAATCCCATATCATAAGGGATACGGTTTTAGCTTTATCGAAGCTTGCCGCATTTGCGGATATTTCATTTTCGCCTTGTTTTAATTCAACACTTTCTTTATGAAATTTTATCAGACTGCCCTTGTCGTCATACGACGCATAAATAACATCAGCTTTACGGTCATTGGCAGAAAGAATATTCACTTTATTTTTATCAAAGCTCAAAATACTGCATTCGTTTATTCTGTATTTCACAGTGTTGTCGGATACGGAAACAGTACCTTTTACGGCATTGCCGGCGAGTTGCGTAACGCCGGCGCAGGATGCACCCGATACCGCTGCCGTTACTTCGCCTGTTTGAGAAACGGCAATCGGAATTGAAATTTGCGCAATCTTGATTTTATCATCGGATGAAAAACCGACTTTCTGTCCCGTTCTGCCTAAGTAAGCTTTTAACGAAGCCGGGGATTCTCTGTCCCATTTACTATGCGCTATATCAAAGCAATCATTCTCTGTAACGCTCACCGCTCCTGTTTCGTTTGAAGTGAAATCTACCTCAAACATCAGTGTACTCAGATAATTTGCGTGCTCAATATACACATCATAATCAATTCCGTCAGCCGTTCTTTTTGGCTCAAGTGTAAGCGTTGCTGATGGATATTGATCTGCTTGCGCCGTTACCGGAACCGCTGTAATATTTGCGGACAAAAGCAGTACAGCCGCAAGCAATCCTGTTATTTTTTTTTGTAATTTCATCTTGTCACCTCTCTTGAAGTTAGCTTTAACTAACCATGTATTAAAAAATAAAATCTTCTAAAAACACATCCCTCCAAATGGTTAGCTCAAACTAACTATAAAACTTTTTAAAAGAGCCGATTTGCAAGGCTCCAATGTCAGGTCGTCACACCATAATTAACAAAACAGAGTATAGCACAGCAATTTAACTTTGTCAATACTATAAAAATTTTTTTGTAGATACTTTACAAATGATTTTATTTATGCTATACTTTATCTTGTTAGTCGTCACTAACCTTAAATAACGCCAACTTATTTACGAAAGGATTTGCAAAGTAAAAGATGAATAACAAATTTTTCAAACGTATTGCAGCTTCTTTTGTTTCCGCTTGCCTTCTTATTTCGAGTTCGGCGGTATTTGCGGAGGCAAATGATCTTTTTGCGATGCCGTCCGAATCTATCAGCAAAGCAGGCGAAAATGAACAGGTTCGCATTATTGTTGAGCTTGAAGACGCACCGCTTCTTTCCTACGGCGAAAAAATCAGTACCTATTCCGGTGTTTCCGATTTTCTCGCGTCAAATGAAGCTCAAGGGATTGAGCAAAAGCTTGAACAAAGCCGCAAAGCCGTAAAAAAAGCGCTGGTACAAAGCGGCATGGATTTTACGGTCAAGCGCGAATATTCCACGGTAATGAACGGTTTGGCGGTGGAGGCTGATCTTGCCGACATTGAAGCAATCCGGGAAACCGATGGCGTAAAAGACGCTTTTGTGGCGGAATTTTATAACGTTCCCGAACCGATCAATACCTATTCGGGCGGCGGAGTTTCCGCAATCGGCGGCGATATTGTCAGCGAAAAGCTGGGACTTACCGGCAAAAACAGCACCGTTGCAATTCTCGATACCGGTCTTGATTTATCTCATCCGGCTTTTGCATCGGTAAACAGTCCGAAGTATTCCATGGATGATATTGAAGATGTAATTAAAAACAATAAAATGACGATCGGGAAGCTGAATGTTTCCAAAGTCTACATCAGCGACAAAATCCCGTATGCGTATGATTATGCCGATGTGGACACCAATGTTTCGGGCGGTGATTCCCATGGCACGCATGTTGCCGGAATTGTGGGCGCAAACAGCGGCGGAGTCGTTGAGGGCGTTGCTCCCGACGCACAGCTTTTGATTATGAAGGTTTTCGGCGATTCTTCGGGCGGCGCATACGATGATGATATTTTGGCGGCGCTTGACGATTCCGTAAAATTCGGGGTAGACTCCATCAATATGAGTCTGGGTTCAACCGCGGGATTTTCCGAAAGTGCCTATAAATCTATGCGTGAGGTTTATAAGCGTGTAAAAGATTCGGGGATTGCCCTGTATTGTGCTGCCGGAAACGAATATAGCTCAACCTATCAGAATACCGCAGGTAATGACTTGCCGAAAGCAAGCGAACCCGACAACGGCGTAGTAGCTTCGCCGTCTACCTATGAAGCGGCTCTTTCGGTTGCAAGTATGAATAATATTGAAACCACCTCGGTATATCTGCTTGCAAACGGCAGAAAAATTCGCTATAACGACCCTGCCGAAAAGATGAGCAGTCAGCTTATATCACTGTCCGGCACATTTGAGTATGTTGATTGCGGTATAGGTGCGTCAGCGGATTTTATCAATAAAAATTTAAAGGGAAAAATCGCATTAATTCAGCGTGCGGGGGAGGAGAACGGAGAAATTCTTACCTTTGCCCAAAAAGAAGCAAACGCTAAAAATTCGGGTGCGGTTGCCGCTGTCATTTATGATAATGTGGACGGCACTCTGATCAATATGTCAACCGACAATAAGATACCATGCGTGTTTATCAGCAAAGCGGACGGTGAATATCTTTGCGCGCAAACGAACAAACAGCTTTCCGTAAGCGAAGATTATGTTGACAGCTTTAAAGACAGTTACAGCGGAAGAATGAGTGATTTTTCATCTTGGGGGGTTACGCCCGATTTAAAATTAAAGCCGGAAATCACCGCCCCCGGAGGAGATATTTACTCCACACTTCCGAACGGACTTTACGGGAATATGAGCGGTACATCAATGGCATCGCCTCATATGGCAGGTGCGGCGGCTGTTATGGAGCAATATATTCTTGAAAATAAAGACGGACTGAACATGACAGCCGAACAGAGAACAAGTCTTTTCAACGCTCTGATGATGAGTACGGCGATACCGATTCAAGACGAAAACAAGATCCCGTATTCACCGAGAAAGCAGGGAGCAGGGCTGGTTCAGCTGCAAAATGCCGTAAAGACAAACGCATTTCTTTTAAATGCTGACAACAGCAGACCGAAAGCCGAAATAGGTTATAATGAAAGCGGAAATTACTCATTTAATTTTAAGGCAGTTTCGATGTGTGACAGCGCTATCGAATATGAACCGTCAGTAACCGTTCTCACAGAGGATACCGTGACCGAAAACGGTGTTGTCTATATGGCGCAAAAAGCAAGGGTACTTTCGGGTGACGAGGTTACAGTCACCGTTCCGAAAAAAATAACACTTGCGGCGGACGGGGAAACCGAAGTCAATGTGAAAATCGAATTGACCGAAAAAGGCAAAGCAAATTTAAAAAATGATTTCCCGAACGGAATTTATATTGAGGGTTATGTAACACTGAATCCGATACAAAGCGATGAGGTTACGCTTTCTTATCCGTTTATGGGATTTTTCGGAGATTGGCAGGCGCTACCTATATTTGATTCTGATATCTACGATGACGAAACGGCATCAATCTGCGAAACGCAAATCGGACAGTTCAGAAATAGCGACGGCGGCGGATATATTCTCGGTCACAATTACTATGTTGACGGTTCGGAGGAATATAATGCTGATAAAATTGCGATAAAAGGAAACGAATCCGGCAAAAATGTTACTGCTGCTGTTTCGCTCTTGAGAAATGCCGACAAGCTCACATTTTCGGTAGAGGATTCCGATGGAACGACCGTTTACAGCGAAAGTATGGCAAAGGTTTCGAAGACGTATCATTCGTCAGAGGGATTTTATACGCCTATGGCGGCAAAAGGCTGGACGCCGTTTGATGCGTGGAACTCGCCGCTTGACGATGGGAATTATATCTACAAAATCACGGCAGCTTTCGGCAGCCGCGAAGAAACAAAAGCTTTTCCGATTGTAATAGACAGTATAGCGCCTGAGGTTGTATCAAGCAGAATTGAGGGGGCAAGCTGGATTGTCAGTGTTCGTGACAACCACTATATTCAAGGCGTGTGCGCAACGGCAAACGGCAATGCACCAATCACAGAATGGACAGAACCGGACGCTGTATCGGCAGGGGCAGCCTCAGAAATTACATTTGATTTATCATCTCCCGAGTTTAAGGGACTGTCGCAGGCAAAAATTGCCCTGATAGATTACGCCGGAAACACATATCTTTCAGATTACTACTCACTTTCGGGTGCGTCAATCGTATATCCGCAGTCGGTAACGCTTGACAAATCATCGCTAATAATAAGCGAGGGCGAAAGTGCAAGGCTTGCGGCTGATGTTTTACCGAAGAATGCTTCGAACAGAACAGTTACTTGGAGTACCTCTGACGTAGCTGTGGCGGAAATCTCTCAAAGCGGTGAGATACAAGCAAAAAAAGCCGGAAAAGCAGTCATTACTGCTGAAACCGTCAATGGAATAAAAGCGAGCTGTGAGATAACCGTCAATGCAAAAACGGAGGAAACACTTCCTGTTACGGCAGCCGTTACGGCAAAGAAAAGTATCTTTACCGGGGATATCATACCCTTTGGATTCCGGCTCGGAAACATGAAAAAGGTTGCGACTGTTTCTTTTACATTCCAAAAGGACGATGTTTTGCAGTATGCGAATTTAATCGGCAAGAACGGTTTTACGCCGCTCGGAATCAAATGGAATGATGATAATACTGCAACGATAGCGCTGGCGTATCTTCAAAACGGCGCCGGTGGCAGTGTAACCAAAACAGAATTTTTTGATGTTGCGGAAGTTCAGTTTAAAGAAATCCTTGAAGATATGTCTGTCGGGATAAAGCTTATTGAGTTTTCAGCCGCCGGATATGATGAGAACGGAAAAACGGTTTACTTTACAACAAAGATTACCTCGCAAAATGCAGCTACGATCATAAGCAGTCAGCCAAGCTGTGATGTGAATCATGACGGAGTCATTGATCTTCTCGACATTACATATTGCCAGAAATATTACCGAAAAGGCGAGAGTTCGTCCGATTGGAATGATTTTAAGCATTGCGACCTGGATGGGAATGGTCTGATTGATATACAGGATTTAATTATTATTCTGAAAGCAATGTAAATTTTCTGTGTAGGGAATTGGGATGTAAATATGTCGGAGCTTATGAAATGAAGACGTTGCAGAAATACGCTGCTTTAAAAGGATGAATCAACGCCTTGACAACGCAGAGGAAATGTTGTATTATAAGACGAGAATCAGAGCCTATGAGGATTTTCGGCTTCGGGCGCGGAAAGGAACCGTTATAAAGATGCGTATTGCGATTTGCGATGATGAAAAAGCAGCAGTGAAACAGACAGATTGTATCGTACAGAAAGTTTTTCGCGACATGCAATTGAACTGTGAAGTGGATTTGTTTACAGATTTAACGGAGCTGCTGAAAAATAAGGAAAAGTACCAGTTGGTTTTTCTTGATATTGAATTTGAAAATTCGGAGAAAAACGGCGTTTGGGCGGCACAGCAGATTAAGGCAGACAATATGGGTTGTCTGATTATATTTACAACCGATTATGAAGTGTATATTGATGACGTGATTGGGAAATATGCGTTTCGGTATTGGCCCAAACCTGTCAATGAGGAACGTTTGCGGAAATGTATCCAGGTGATTTTAGAGCATATGCAGATGATTACTGTGGAAACCTGCGATGAAAATGGTGATGGGAAGCGAAGCATAGAGTTGTATCAGCGCGATATTTTATATCTGACGCCCGACTTCAAACGGTGCCGGATCGTCACAACACATGGCGAATACCTCACAAAAACCGCCTTTAAAGACATGAAAGACTTGCTGATTGATAAGTATTTTTGCGAGTGTCACGGCAGTTATTTTGTGAATTTGCAGTATGTTGAAAGCTTTAATTCAAAAAGCGTATACTTAAGCTGCGGAGATAAAACGTATACGGTACATATGTCAAGAAGACGGTACAAGGATTTTAGAAAAAAACTTTGTATGACGGACGGATAGCCGTCATAAGAATCGGGAAAAACGATAAGACATTGAATTTTTATGGGAAATTCAATGTCTTATTTTTTAGAATGACCACTTTTTCCAAAAAAACGACCACTTTTTCCAAAATTGTTTACAAGCCGTAAAATAGTGTGTATAATTTGTGCTGAGTGATGGGGATGTTCATGGTTATTTTAAGGGGAGGAAATGGTATGAAAAAAATCTTAACATTCATATTGAGTTTGGCACTTATGCCGATTACGGCAAATGTATTTGCGCAAAATACACTGCATGAGTATGTTGACGATCAGGGAAATATCTATGAATACAGTGAGGGCAGTGTCGGATATTATGGAATTAGAAAAATTACATTAGGTGAAAATTCTGATATTCTAAGCATCCCCGGAGAAATAGATGGGTTAAAATTTGGAGGGATGAATACTCGGTATGATCCTATACCGGCAGAAATAAAGCAGATTCATTTACCCGAAACGATTTCAAAAAATATAAAAGTTTCTTTTTATGGAATGAAGAATCTTGAAACAGTTACACTGCCGAAAAATATGGAAATATTAAATGAGGATATGTTTTATGGCTGCGGCAATTTAAAGAATATAGAAATTCCGGATACGGTCAGTGAAATCGGAACGCATTGCTTTAAAGATTGCTCCTCTTTGACAAGTATTACTTTACCGCAGGGAGTGAAGCGTATTGGAATGGGAGCCTTTAATGGATGTACGGAGTTAAGGTCGGTAGAATGGAACAAGACGGCTGAAATGGTATATGGTGATGTTTTTGACGGAACAAAATATCTTAAAGAGCAGCCTGACGGTTTTCTTCTGATAAAGAACAATACGGAGTTATATAGATACGGCGCAGATTCGAAGATTGCTGAAATACCGGAAGGGGTAGAATCCATACATACAGGGGCATTTGCAGATACTGATGTAGAAAAGATTATTTGCCCGAAGTCGTTTACCAAAATCGGAAATGGCGCATTTGCTCAGGAGGATAAGCTAAGGGAGATGGAATTTAAAGGCGAAATCAGTTTTATGGAAACGGCGGCATTTTCGGGTTGTGCTTCGTTGGAACAGCCGATTATTCCTGAGCATGTGACAGAAATACCGGATGATTGTTTTCGGGCATGCTATGGAATGAAATCAGCGGTTATTCCAGAGTCTGTTCAATATATCGGAAAAGGTGCATTTGCGGAATGTATAAATCTGTCAAGTCTTGAAGTCAAGGGCGCTGCAAGAATAGAATTTGCATTTGGAGATACAAAATTGAATAAGAATAATGTTAAGTGGAATGAGAACGCGGTGTATCTTCCGGCTTTAAACGGCGATCAATATGCCGGTGATCCATTGGGGTTTCTGTTTGATGTTCCGACGCAGACCGAAAAACCTGTTCCGGCGGAAACAACAGCTCCCAAGCCGACCGAAACACCATCAGTCACTGCATCACCAACAGCATCCGTGGTTCCGACAACGAAGCCTCTGAATAAGATTACAGTGTCTGCCGATGGTGCAAAAATAAAGGTGAATATCAATGAAAATACGGTTAATTTCCCCGATGCGCAGCCGTTTGTTGACGAAAATGACCGTACACAGATACCGATTCGGGCTATTGCGGAGACTCTGGATTTTGATGTTTCATGGGATGGCGAAACCAAAACAGCCTTATTGAAGAAGGGAAATCTGACGCTGACCATACAAATCGGTGCGAATACGCTCAAGAAAAACGGTGAAACCATCGTTATGGACACTGTTGCACGGGTATCAGAAGACAGAACATATATTCCTCTGCGCTTTATCGGCGAGGCGTTTGGTTATCAGGTGGAATGGATGAACTGATAAAATATGCATTTGGCATCCATGGATGGTGCGCCGAAAAGATTTTCTGAAATAAAAAAAACGGGAGCTGTAAAGGCAAAAGCTTTTACAACTCCTGTTTTTATTAGGGAGAAGCGGGAATTTTACCAATTCTTCTTTTCTTTTGAGCAATCATCGTTATGATTTCTTGTTTCGACCATACCCACAAACCACTCAACCATAGCAGGATCATTATGGGAGAAGAAAGCGCTTTCTTTTTTATCCAAATCGGAAATTTTCGACATATCCTCGTCCGCCAGGCTGAAATCAAATACGTTGAAATTTTCCTCCATGCGCTCGATATGCGTTGATTTCGGGATAACGATTACACCGCGCTGAATGTTCCAGCGAAGCATTACCTGCGCCGCGGTTTTGTTGTATTTTTGAGCGATTTCACCTACAACGGGATTCTCAAAAATACCTTGTCTGCCCTCACCGAACGGCCCCCATGCTTCCAGGTGAATCTCATATTTATCCGCCCACTTTTTCAATTCCTTTTGCTGATTGAAAATATGGGTTTCCATCTGATTAACCATAGGCTTGATTCGGTTAAATGCTGCAAAGTCCACCATGCGGTCAGCATAGAAATTGGAAATCCCGATTGCGCGGATTTTACCGGTATCGTAAAGCTCCTCCAATGCGCGCCATGCACCGTAATAATCCGAAAACGGTTGATGCAGCAGCACTAAATCAAGATAGTCGGTTTTGAGCTTTTTCATGGACTCTGCGATGGACGCTTTTGTTTTTTCATAACCGTAATTGTCAATCCATACTTTGGTTGTGATGAAAATATCTTTTCTGGGGATGCCGGATTTGAGAATTGCCGAGCCGACTTCCTCTTCATTAAAATATGCCTGTGCCGTGTCGATATGCCGATACCCGACTTTTAAGGCGTCGAGTACGCAGCGTTCACATTCCTCTTTTGTAACCTGATATACGCCGTAGCCGAGAATCGGCATTTTTACGCCGTTTGATAATGTAACATATTCCATAAATCATACTTCCTTTCTGTGCCAAAAGCACCCATATCAATCAAAAATCTCTTTTGCCATCCGGAATGCCGCCCAGGCTTTGGGCCAGCCGACATAGAATGCGGCGTGCGTAATGATTTCGGCGATTTCCTGCTTGGTTACGCCGTGATTTTTTGCATTTTCAATATGAAATTTCAAGGAGCTGTCCAGGATACCGCTTGCCATCAGCGCCGTTACCGTAACGATACTTCTGTCTCTTGCGGATAGCTGTTCTTCTCTTGCCCATACCTCGCCGAACAGTACATCATCGTTCAGCTCTGCAAATTTCGGAGCAAAATCTCCGAGTTCATCTCTTCCTGCTGTTACCTTTGCCATGAAAAATCCCTCCGTTCAAAAATTAAAGCTTTCCGCCGTATACGGGGAAGAAGCTGCTGTCGCCATAGTCTTTGATATGCTCTACATTTTTCAGCAATTCCATATCCTGAGCCGAAATCTCAAAATCCAGCTGTGCATTTTCACGCATATGCTGCGGCGATTCGGTTTTCGGCAGTACAATCATGCCGAGCTGCAAATCATATTTCAGACAAAGCTGTGCGACCGAAACCCCATATTTTTCGGCAATCCGGATGATTTCCGGATTCTTCAATGCCTCGCCGTGAGCGATCGGCGAATAAGCTTCTACCAGAATATTTTGCTGATTGCAATACTCAATCAGCTCCAGCGGCGTATTGGAGATATGCGCAAGCAGCTGATTCACCATCGGCTTTACCGTACAATCCGCGGTGATATTGTCGATGTCCTCCTTTTGGAAGTTGGAAATGCCGATAGCGCGGAGCTTGCCGGCTTTCAATGCAGTTTCCATCGCTCTCCAGACTTCTTTGTTTTCCTCAAAATATCGGTTGTCGGATTGGTTCACTTCAACCCACGGCTGCGGACTGTGAATCAGCATCAGATCAATAAAGTCCAATTTTGCGGTCTTTAATGAAGTGTCGATGGACTCCAGTGCCGACGCGTAGCTTTTATTTTCGGCGGCAACCTTTGAGGTGATAAAGATGTCATCGCGGCGGATTCCGGATTCGCGGACGCCGTTTCCGACTTCTTCCTCGTTTCCGTATGCCTGCGCCGTGTCGATGTGACGATAACCGATTTCAATTGCGTTTTTTACGGCGTCCTTTGCCGCCGCTCCCTTGATCAGCCATGTGCCGAGAGCAAGCTTGGGGATTTGTACCCCGTTTGTCAGTGTATATGCTTCTTCAAATATCATGATAAATCTCCTTTCATGGATAAAAATTTGCCGATGATTGATTCTTGTTCGGGGAATGGATCAGTTTGTCATTCTGTTACGGCTCAAACATCCGCTACGCTGCGCGGAGTAGAACTCGCCTGCACAGCCTGCCAAACAGATCCATTCTCAAAGCTTTCAGATTATTATCCTTACCTAATTGGCTTTTTCATATTCCTCATCGGTTACAGGCTCACACCATTCTGTTGAACAATCCTCGCCCGGAACTTCAATTGCCAGATGCTGAAACCATGAATCAGCCGCCGCACCGTGCCAGTGCTTTACATTGGCAGGAATGTGAACGACATCGCCCGGATGCAGCTCAATCGGAGCTTTGCCGGCTTCCTGATACAGTCCCTTTCCGGCTGTAACGAGCAGCATTTGTCCGCCGCCGCTTTTGGCGTGATGAATGTGCCAGTTGTTTCGGCATTTTGGCTCAAATGTCACATTGCCGACAGAAACCTGTTCGGTTGAGAGCATGTTCAGATAGCTTTTGCCGATAAAATATTTTGCAAATGCGGTATTTTCAGCGCCTGTCGGAAAGACGCTCATTTCTTTGTTTTCCATAATAATCCTCCGTTCTGTCATTTTGTTATTTTTCTTCAATCCACTTTTCAATATCTTTTTTTGATTTCCCTGCACTGCCGCCGTGAATTGCGATTCCGCGCCGAACATCGGCTGTGGGGCAGAGCTTTTTTATATCCTCAACGCTTTTACCCAAGCCGCTGCCCTCATGCGTGCAAAACGGTTTGATGATTTTGCCGCTAAAATCAAAATGCTCCAGAAAAGTGAATACTGCCATCGGCATGGTACTCCAATAGTTCGGATAGCCGAGATAAATCACCGAATACGGGTCAAGGCTGTCGGGATAATTTTTCAACTCCGGGCGCTTGTTTTGCTGCTGATCGCGGCGAGCCTGTTCGATACATTCGTTATAATTCTTTGAATAAGGCTTCGTCTGTTCGATTTTGAACTTGCCGGCGCCGGTCAGCTCTCTGAGCATATCCGCGACAATTTCGGTATTGCCGACAGACAGCGTGCGGATTTCTCCGTTCACATAATTTTCATCTGCTCTGGAATAAAACACAACTAATGATTGAGCCATTTTATTCTCATTCCTTTCCGTTCCAAAAGACACAAAGTCTTTTTTTGATCTGTACTTATTATAACATAAACAATATTGACATGGAATATCCGATATGTTATAATAGCATTAACTTAAAGTTTATACGATTCGAGGGAGAGTTCTATGTACAATCCGATGCTTGATACCTTCATAGCGGTTGCCGATCACGGCAGTTTTGCAAAGGCGGCGGAGGCTTTATATATTTCATCGACCGCTGTTATGAAGCAGATGAATAATCTGGAGGCGCATTTGGCGTTAAAGCTGATTGAGCGGACGCAGTCGGGGGTGCGGCTGACGGCAGCAGGAGAGGTGATTTACCGCAACGCGAAATTCATGATTGACTATTCAAAGCGATCCATTGACGAGGCGGTTGCCGCAACGCGCAAATATGACACGACCTTTTGCGTGGGGACTTCGCTGCTCAATCCGGCAAAGCCGTTTATGGATTTATGGTATCGGATCAATCGGCAATTCCCGGATTATAAGCTGCATCTTGTACAGTTTGAGGACGATCATGAGGGAATCCTGTCCGAAATTGAGAAGCTGGGAGAGAAGTTTGATTTTCTGATTGGGGTGTGCGATTCAAAGCAGTGGATGTCGCGGTGCCGGTTTATGCCGTTGGGCAGGTATCAAAAGATGATAGCGGTATCGAGAGAACATCGTCTGGCGTCGAAAGAGTCCGTTAATGTGGAGGATTTATATGGCGAAACGCTCATCATGGTGAAACAGGGGGATTCAATCGTCAATGATTTTTTGCGTAATGATCTGGAACAAAATCATCCGCAGATTCATATTGAGGACGCACCGTATTTCTATGATTTATCCGTATTCAATCGCTGTGCTGAAACAGGCAGCGTTCTTTTGACAATTGAGTGCTGGAAGGACGTTCATCCGGGTTTGGTTACGATTCCGGTCAATTGGAATTATTCGATTCCTTACGGCTTGCTTTATAGCAATAACGCGTCACCGGATATTTTAGCGTTTGCTGAAGCCGCACGGAAAGAATGTGGATTTTCCGAATAATTCTTACATAAAAAGCGAAAAAAGACTTGACATATGCGCTGACACATTCTATAATGATACTGTGCAGGCAGGATTGGATTGTCTGTCTGCTTGGAGGGAAGCGGCAATGAGGAGTCTTTATAGATATTTGAACGAGGTGCGGAAAAATTCCAGATTGGATGAAACGGAAAAGTTCATTCAGCATGGCGATACAACATGCCTGTTGCATACGGCTGCGGTTGCTTATTACAGTATCAAATTGGCGGAACGTCTGGGACTGAAAGTAAATAGGAAAGAATTGATCCGCGGCGCACTGTTGCATGATTATTTTCTTTATGACTGGCATGACGGAAAAAAGGAGCGGCGGATTCACGGATTTACCCATCCGTCCAGAGCGCTTCGGAATGCGATGGAGGATTTTGAACTGACGGAGCGTGAAAAGGATATTATTAAGAAGCACATGTTTCCGCTTACACCAATACCGCCGAAATTTCGGGAGAGTATTCTGGTGTGTATTGTAGACAAATATTGTTCGCTTTACGAAACCATAAAAAGAAAGAATACGTATGCCGGTTTGCGTGCTGTCATTCGCCGATAGGTTAGGAAGATACGGAGGGAGGAAGCCTTATGGATATGTACCGATATTTTATCTGTTTTGTGCTTTATAGCTTTATTGGCTGGTTGTATGAATCTACATATTATACGCTGCGATACAGAAAGCCTGTGAACACCGGTTTTTTGAACGGATGCTTTTGCCCGATTTACGGAATCGGCGCCTTGCTGGATGTTGCGATTTTGGGCAGAATCCAAAATGTCTGGGTTTTGTTTTTGGCAGGCATGGTACTGACGGGAAGTTTGGAGTATTTTGTTTCGTGGGTATTGGAGGAAATCTTTGATACGCGCTGGTGGGATTATTCCGCATGGCCGTTTAATATTAACGGACGGGTTTGTTTGGCTGCCGAGCTGGCGTTTGGAATCCTTTCGGTGCTGTTGATTAAGGTCATTCATCCTGCGGCGATCAGCTATATTGCGAGAATGCCGGAGAGAACCATTCATTTTGTTTGTTTGATTCCGGCGCTGATTCTTTTGATGGATCTGATTATGACGGTCAGACATTCGGAGAAGTTTGAAAAGAAGCTTTGGTTTGTTAATATGGGACCGGGGATTCTGACCGAGGGCGGATGGCACAAATGGTCAAAGCGCACGAGTCTGCCGATGCCAAAGATGCCGGATTTGATTAAGCGCTTGATGGATTACATAAACGGACGATAAAAAAAGCTGCTGAGGCGGCTTTTTTGTTGTCAAAAATTCGCTTGAAACAGGGAAAATAGGGGAATATGTGACAAAAAATAAGATACTTATATTACATTTTGGATAAATTTATCGAAATATTATTGACATTTTTGAAAAAATCATATATCCTTATTAGGTGAGGTTTTTTCTTTGAGATCCGGACAAAAAATTTTGCCGTCTGAGTATAGGGAGTATACTTGTGTGGGGGATATGAAAATTTTTGGCTGGTGTTATTCAATCGGATAAATTCTCATAGAAGTACAATACAGAATGAAGAGAAAGGAAGAATGAAATGGAAAGATTAGAAAAGCTTTTCAAAATTCGAGAGCGCGGATCAAACGTGCGAACTGAAATCATCGCCGGTATTACAACATTTCTTGCAATGGCGTACATATTGGCAGTAAACCCCAACTATTTGTCACAAGCAGGAATGCCGGCAGGGGCGGTATTTTCCGCTACGGCTATCTCGGCAGGAATTGCAACGCTATGTATGGCGTTTTTTGCAAACTACCCGGTAGCATTGGCATCCGGTATGGGATTGAACGCATTTTTCGCATTTACGGTCTGCATAGGCATGAATCAGCCTTATCAGGTGGCTTTAACTGCGGTATTTGTTGAAGGTATTATCTTTATGATTCTTTCACTGTTTAAATTCCGTGAAGCATTGGTAAATAAGATTCCGAACAACTTGAAGTTTGCGATTACAGCCGGAATCGGATTATTTATTTCGATTATCGCGCTGTTAAATGCAGGAATTGTTGTTGCAAGTCCGTCCACAACGGTTACATTGGGTGATTTATCGGCAGCGCCGGTTGTATTGGCGATAGTAGGCTTGCTGATTATCGGTATTTTCCAGCATTTCAAGGTTCCCGGCGGTATTCTGCTCGGAATTTTGGTTACATGGGTACTGGGCATGGGCGCACAGCTGTGCGGTTGGTATGTAGTTGATCCGGAAGCGGGTGTATTCTCTGTATTCCCGTCATTCGAATCCAGTGCGTTTGCACTGCCGCTGTTCTGTGATTTTGACTTTAACTTTGTTGTAAAGAGCTTGCCGACATTTGCAATTATTACATTTACATTCCTGTATACCGATATTTTCGATACAGTAGGAACATTGATCGGTGTTGCACAGAAGGGTAATCTTCTGGACGAAAAGGGCGAACTGCCGAAAGCCGGCGGCGCTTTGATGGCTGACGCTGTTGGTACAGTTGTGGGCGCTTGCCTGGGTACTTCAACGGTTACAAGCTATGTTGAGTCCAGTGCCGGTGTTGCAGCAGGCGGTAAGACAGGTTTTGCTTCCGTAGTAACGGCAATTTTGTTCTTCCTGTCCTTGTTGCTGGCTCCGATCTTCACATCCATTCCGTCTTTCGCAACTACTCCGGCAATGCTTTATGTTGGATTGCTGATGTTGTCGGCTGTAAAGAAGGTTGATTTTGAAGGCGACGCAGCAGATACAATCAGTGCATTCTTGACAATCGTTATGATGCCGCTGACCTATTCCATCGCGAACGGTATTATGTTCGGAATGTTGTCATGGGTTATCCTGAAGATTGTTACCGGTAAGGTAAAGGAAATCAGCGGAGTAATGTGGGTTTCCGTTGTATTGTTTGCAATCTATATTGCATTCAAGGTAGCCGGTCTGGCGTAAGCTTTGGATTTTTGAATTTAAGATCAAAAAGGCTTTTCGGCAAAATCGCGGGATTTTGCCGGAGAGCTTTTTCTTTCAGAAAAATTATGAAAAAGTCTTGACATGGGACAGGTTTCATGTTATAATATTGGAGAGATGAGTTAAAGCTCTTTTTTTATGTGTAATTTTTCACATATAGCCGAGTAACAAATTAACAGAGGCGAGCAAGCCTGAATAAGATTACCCGAACGGGAGTTATTTTATTTCAGCCTCAGATTTTGTGCCGTGGGCACGGAAAGGAATGGGTACATCATGAGAGTAAAGATCACTTTAGCATGCACAGAGTGCAAACAAAGAAATTACAATACTATGAAGAACAAGAAAAACGATCCGGATAGACTTGAGATGAATAAGTATTGTAAATTCTGCAGAAAGCACACTCTTCACAAGGAAACGAAATAAGGAGTAGAAAAATGGCAGATGCAAATGTAACAAATAAGACAGGCGGCAATAAAATCGTTAGGTATTTTAAAGAATGTAAGGCTGAACTCAAAAAAGTAACATGGCCGAATAAAGAGCAGCTGATTCATAATACAGGCGTTATATTAGTGTTTATTGCTGTCGTAACCATTATTTTGTCCATTTTGGACGCAGGCTTTGCAAAGCTGTTCCAGTTGCTTACTAACCTGCTGTAAAGCCGGGAAAGGAGAATGGTTATGGCCGAAGAAGCACAATGGTATGTGGTTCACACATATTCAGGTTACGAAAATAAGGTTAAAGCCAATATTGAAAAGTCTGTTGAAAACCGCGGAATTTCCGATTTGATTACAGACGTCAGAGTTCCCACCGAGGATGTCGTTGAGAAAAAAGGCGATACGGAAAAGGTGGTTAAGAGAAAAGTATTTCCGGGTTATGTTATTATTAAGATGATCATGACCGACGAAAGCTGGTTTGTTGTCCGGAATACACGAGGCGTCACAGGATTTGTCGGCCCCGGTTCTAAGCCTGTTCCGCTTTCTGACGCGGAAGTGGAGAGAATGGGCGTGGAAACGATTCGTATGGCGGCGATTGATTTCACAGTCGGCGATGAAGTGTCCATCAAGTCCGGGCCTATGGAAGGCTTTTCAGGCAAAATTACGAATATTGATGAAGCGACACGCAAGGTTAATGTATCGGTATCAATGTTCGGGCGCGAAACACCGGTGGAGATTGATTATACACAGGTTGAGCGTTTAGATTAAGTCCATAATCCCGTAAGGGGTTGTGATAAATGTAAGTATCCCTCTGGTAACAGTGGGAGGATTTCAGCCCGTAAGGAAAAAGAAATCCGATTTTTACCACATATGACGGATTTTTCGTCATGAATTTTCAAGGAGGTGGCCATTATGGCACAAAAGGTTGCAGGTTATATTAAATTACAGATTCCTGCCGGCAAAGCAACTCCGGCTCCCCCTGTTGGTCCTGCATTAGGTCAGCACGGTGTAAACATTATGCAGTTTACAAAGGAATTTAATGAAAAAACAGCGAAGGACGCAGGTTTGATTATCCCTGTTGTTATTACGGTATACGCAGACCGTTCCTTCTCGTTCATAACAAAGACACCCCCCGCAGCGGTTCTTATCAAGAAGGCTTGTAAGATCCAGAGCGGTTCAGGCGTTCCTAACAAGACAAAGGTTGCTACAATTTCAAAAGCAGACCTTCAGGCTATTGCAGAGCAGAAGATGCCGGACTTGAACGCAGCATCTGTTGAAGCAGCAATGAGCATGATCGCAGGAACATGCCGCAGCATGGGCGTATTAATTGGGGATTAATTGTTATAGAATGGTGGGAGAGTATAGCTCGTTTGACCACGTAAGGAGGAAAAAATATGTTTAGAGGTAAGAAATATCAAGACAGTGCAAAGCTGATTGACAGAACAAAGCTTTACGACACAGCCGAGGCGATGGATCTTATAACAAAGACTGCAAAGGCAAAGTTTGATGAAACAGTAGAAGCTCATATTAAGCTGGGTGTTGACTCAAGACATGCTGATCAGCAGGTTAGAGGTGCGATCGTATTGCCGCACGGTACAGGTAAGAGCGCAAAGGTTTTAGTATTCGCAAAAGGCCCCAAGGCTGACGAGGCTCAGGCTGCCGGTGCAGACTATGTGGGCGATATGGATTTGGTTACAAAAATCCAGAGCGAAAACTGGTTTGATTTTGACGTAGTTGTTGCAACTCCGGATATGATGGGTGTTGTAGGTCGTTTGGGTAAGGTTCTTGGTCCTAAGGGATTGATGCCTTCACCGAAAGCCGGTACAGTAACGATGGATGTTACAAAGGCTGTAAACGAGATTAAGGCAGGTAAGATTGAGTATAGATTGGACAAGACCAATATTATTCACTGCCCGATTGGTAAGGTTTCATTCGGCGCTGATAAGCTGAAAGAAAACTTCAATGCATTGTTAGGTGCAATTATTAAGGCAAAGCCTTCGGCTGCAAAGGGTCAGTACCTGAAGAGCGTTGTTGTAGCATCAACAATGGGCCCCGGTATCAAAGTAAACCAGACAAAGATCGGTTAAGAATCCATATAAAAAAGCTGTTGCCATGCAACAGCTTTTTTGTGCTATTTTTGAATCGGTGTAAGCGTTGAGCCTTTCACAAGCACCGCATGTTCGGCACGCTGAATCAGCGGCATATCATTCATATTATCCGTATAAAAAACCTCAATCGGCGTATCCCCAAAGGCTTCGGTAAACGCGTGAACCTTATTTTGCGAATAGCATAAAAATGAAAGCGTTTGCGACTCCATATCAATTTCCGTACAAAGAATATGCTGCGTATTCAGACGATCCGCGACCCCATCCAACAAAAACCGCGGCGAAGCGGAAATGATCGCGTCCTCCGGGGAAATCTTTTTCAGCATAAAATCCTTGAGCTTTCGGCGGTGCGTTTTCCAAAAATCCTGAACAAGTTGATCTAAATTTTCGCAGTTATCAAAAAATATTTTCAACATCGAATTGACAAATTCATAAACCTCCGACTCCGGCACAATCCCTGTCTTATATTTCAGCGCCTTTGAGGTGACGGTAGGCAGATATTTTATCAGAGATTTTTTCTTTTTTAAGCAGTATAGGAAAAAGTCGAGCGAACATTCCCCGTCATAAAGCGTGTTGTCAAAATCAAAAACTTTCATAAACCCCTCCACTCCACCGCCATACGGCGGCACAAATCATAACATTATTATATTATGCGCGGATGAAAATTCTTTCCACTCCGATACAAAGCCCGGTCGAATCGTCCAACTCAAAGATACAGCCGTTGAGCTGCCCCTTTCCGGGGGCAATTTCGAATTTTTGCGGCATACCGGTCACAAAGCGGTTGACGACAATCTTGCAATCCATACCCAGAACCGATTCAGCCGGTCCGGTCATCCCCAAATCCGTGATATATCCCGTGCCCTT
This sequence comes from uncultured Clostridia bacterium, assembly GCA_959602045.1. Lineage (GTDB taxonomy): Bacteria > Bacillota > Clostridia > UBA1381 > UBA1381 > Ornithomonoglobus_A. The sequence continues at coordinate 24,337 of CAUGRT010000039.1, forward strand.
TGGCAGAATCCGTTCATCGGCGGTCTGGATGTGGGTGTGCGTTCCGAATACCGCCCCAACCGTTCCGTCCAGAAAATATCCCATCGCCTGCTTTTCCGAGGTCGCTTCCGCATGAAAATCAACCAGAATCGCGTCCGTTTTTTCGTGCAAGGCTTCTACTTTTTTCTGCACCGCCTCAAAAGGAGAATCGGTGGGCGGTTCCATAAAAGTGCGTCCGATCGCGTTAATAATGCCGATTCGCGCACCGTTTTTCGCCGTTAAAACCATTGAGCCGGAACCGGGGCAGGAATCGTGAAAGTTGATCGGACGAATCACGTTTTCTTCATTATTTAAAATGCCGATGACTTCTTTTGTATTCCAAGTATGATTGCCTAACGTGAATCCGTCCACTCCGGCGCGGCACATTTCATTATAAGCAGACCGCGACAAGCCGTGGCCGTGCGAAGCATTTTCGCCGTTCGCAATACACAAATCAATCTTCTTTTGATATTTCAAGTCCTCAACATGCTGAAACAGCATATCGCGCCCCACGGCGCTAACGACATCACCGATGCAAAGTATTTTCATAGAATCCTCCGTTTTCAACATCATGCTTTTAAACAAATCAAATTTATTATATCATACGGCGGCTATGCCGTCAACCAATTTTTGAAAAAATCAAGCGTGCAATGCGCAAAATCACTTTCCCGAATCCATTTTCATATTATAAAGAAAGATGTGGAATGAAGGAGGGATTTTTATGATGCAGGGAGTGATAGCGGCGATGATGGTCGTGATTCTGACTGCGGTGGGCGTTGCGCTTTTTCGATCGGGGACGAGAGCCTACGTTACGAAAGACGCGCCCTTTATTTTGATTCACGCCAAAAACGCCGAAAGCATTGAACAGACCATCCGCCGCGCGATCAGGCGATGTCCCGAATGTACGATTTATGTCACCAACCGTTCCGCCGACCCCGAAATGGAAAAAATTCTTTCGATATTGGAAAAGGAGATTCATCAAGTACATGTTTTGCATTACATAATTTAACATAGAATTCGGGCAATCGGGTTATACTATAATCATAATTGAGCCGGGTTTTCGGCATTACGGGAGGAAATAACATGAAAACATTTGAATATACCATTACAGACGCGCAGGGGATTCACGCAAGACCGGCAGGCTTATTAGTCAAAGCCGCAGGAAAATTTACCTCGCAGATCGTGATTCGTGCGAACGGCAAAGAGGGGGACGCTAAGCGTCTTTTTGCCCTCATGGGCATGGGCGTGAAATGCGGTGACACCATCGCAGTGACGATTGAGGGCGCTGACGAGGAGCAAGCCGCCGCAGAAATTGAAAATTTTTTAAAAGCAAACTTATAATGGATTGGGGGTTCAAAAGCAGTAGGTATCTACTGCTTTTGAACCTCTCTTTGTCGTTTTTAGCTGAGATTGGGCTTTATTTTAGCAGGTACATAGATTTTTACCGGGATATTTCGTTTGCGGCCATTCTCAATCACGAATTTTGTTCCGCGGGATTGACCGTCCCAAAAAGCCAGTACCAAATCGGCATTTTCGATAATCAGAATGTTTCTGCGAAGCGGCGCCCCGCGGCCATAGAGTTCATATGCCGGCAGAAATTCCGTCAATTTCAGATTATGGGCGATGGCATAGTTTCTTGCGACGGTATCAACGCCGCGTGCGCCGCCCGACACGATCTTGGTGGTATCTGACGGCAGATATTTTGACAGATTGACATGGAGTGGTATAATATAAATAGAGTCGACAAACACCCAAAAATCTGATATAATA
>CAUGRT010000040.1 GCA_959602045.1 uncultured Clostridia bacterium
ACGGCTTACTGGGAGAACTGAAATTTACCGGAAAATGTCTTTTGAAGGAAAGAAATAATGAATCGCAATAACAGAAAGGGGAGATTGGAATGAAACGATCGGAATTAAATCAAATAATGAAAGAAGCGGTAGAGTTTATCGAAAAAATGAATTTCAAGCTGCCGCCGTTTGTCTATTGGTCGCCGGAGGAATGGGCGAAAAAGGGGCATGAGTATGATGAAATCCGCGATAATATGCTCGGCTGGGATATTACCGATTTTGGCAGCGATGATTATTCAAAAATCGGATTGTTGATGATCACATTACGAAACGGAAATTTCAATAATAAAAAATATACAAAGCCTTATGCGGAAAAGCTTTTAATTGTCCGAGAAGAACAGATTACGCCGTTTCACTTTCATTGGAGCAAGATGGAGGATATCATAAACCGCGGCGGCGGAAATCTTATGATTCAAGTATACAATTCAACAGAGAATGAGGATCAGGATAAGAAATCTCCTGTTACCATTCTGTCTGACGGCAGAACGTATCAGGTGGAGGCAGGCGGAATTATTAAGCTCATGCCGGGCGAGAGCATTTCGATTCAAACGGGAATGTATCATAAGTTTTGGGGAGAAAAAGGCAGCGGAACGATTCTTGTCGGAGAGGTATCAAAGGTAAATGACGATCGGGTGGATAATCGCTTCTATGAGCCGACCGGACGTTTCCCGGAAATTGAAGAAGACGAAACGCCGCTGTACCTGTTGGGTAATGAATATCCGGAGGTGAAATAAATGATTTTTCAGGATAAAGACAGAATCGTGTTTGCGGGCGATTCGGTAACGGATATGAATAAGACGCACCCTCTGGGCGAGGGCGGCGGAATGGGGGATTGTTTGGGTGACGGATATGTTCATATGATCTATGATATGCTTGCCGGGGAGTATCCCGAACGCCGCATCCGAATCACCAACGCCGGAATCAGCGGCAATACAAGTGCGCAGCTGTTGGAGCGTTGGGAAAGAGATGTATTGGATTTAAAACCGGATTGGGTCAGTATTTTTATCGGAATCAACGATGTTTTGAACCGGTTTGTTTTTCCGGAAAGAGCGGAAATACAAGTTTCGCATGAGGAATATTCAGAGAATCTGGAAAAGATGATACAAGCCTTAGATGGCAGAACGAAAGGAATATTTATTCTATCTCCTTATACGGCAGAATCCAATACGGCGGATCCGATCAGAAAGGAAATGGATTGTTATCGGGAAATGGCAAAGTCGATTGCCGAGCGGCATGCATGTATCTATGTAGACATTCAGGAAATGTTTGATGAATATTTTACGCACAGACACCAGGCAACCGTTGCATGGGATAGAGTTCATCCGAACAGAGTCGGCGCTTATCTGATTGCAAAGGCATTTTTGAAGAAGTGCGGATTTGAGTATAAATAGATATACAGAGGTATTATCGGGGCAAAGTATATCCAACAATATTCGTAAGAGAATAGGATTGTCAATATGGAGGGAAATTTAAGATGATTGATCAAACAAAAATGGTTTTGCGTTATTTTATAGGCTTTGAGAATACGCAGAAACGATTTGAAATGCTTGAGAATTTTCTGATGCGGACAGGTATTAGAAGAGTACTTCTCTTTTCGGCACCGTTTGTGGAAGAAAGCTCAATTATTTCTGCGAAGTATTACCGAAAGCATGCACAAATGATTCAGCCTTATGCGGATAAGTTAAAGCACGCCGGTGTAGAAGTCGGAATCAATATGCTGTATACAATCGGTCATTGCTTCTATGCGGATGAAAATGAAACAGGATTCAGACGGGCTGTGACTATGGATGCAGAAAAATCAAGGGGCTGTGTATGTATGCGTGATAAAAACATTCTTCCGTATATAAAAGAAATTTATCAATATTATGCTGCTCTAAAGCCGTCTGTGATTTTTGCGGATGATGATATTCGAGTAATATCTCTTGGACAACTGACCTGTTTTTGCTCTGAGCATATGCGGCTTATTTCAGAAAAAATAGGAAAAAACCTTACCATTGATGAGGTTAGGGAACATATTATACATTCCGGATATGAAGATGATAAAATACGTAGCGCATATTTTGAAATGATGCGGGAAGATGTAAATGAGATATTTTATACCATTGCGGATGCGGTTCACGAAATTTCGCCGGAAACTGAAGTCGGAATTATGACAACATCTTATCCGAGCGTTACGGCGGATCGGGATTTGAAAGTATTTTTTGAGGAAAATTTAATTCAACGAAAAATCAGCAGGATTCGTACGGGAATGGATTTTTACCGTGAGGGTGAAATTATTTCGATTCCAATGAATTTTTCACATCCAGCGATACAGCGAGAGTTTATAGATAATAATCATGTGGAGATTCAGCCCGAAATTGAGAACGACACTTGTGGACTGTATCAAAAATCGAACAGCATCACCAGAATACAGCTTCTTTGGTGCCTGACAAATGGTTTTAGAAATATGGAACTGGATTTGTTTGACCTTGTTGATTATCCGGTTGAGAACTATGAGGAAATTACGGAGATGTTTGTTGCGGATACAAAATACCGCAATGCAATTGCTTGTATTATTCCCGAGAATCATCGTACAGACGGTATTTCGATTTATGCGCATCCTCGTGCCCTGACAAAGAGAAAAGATGGATTTATGTTTTCAGCAAATTGGTATTCATGGCTTCAGTTAATGGGGCTACCCCTGAGTACAGACAGGGAAAATTCGGATTTTCTGTTTCTGACCGGAGATGATATGGCTCTCTGCACTGACTGTGAAATTGATAGCTTGCTGAAAAAGGGCGCAGTAATTGATTTAAGAGCGGCTAAGCTTCTGGTATACCGTGGTTTTGGAAAACGAATCGGTATTCAAAAAATTGAACCGTTAACAGAAACCTTTTCCGGAGAACGGTTTAACAAACACGCCTTTAACGGTGAATATCAAAATTTCCACAATTCGAATTACTTCAATTCTTCGTTGATTGATGGTAAGAGTGTTGCGAAAATTACCTATGATGACAGAGCAAAACTTGCCTCGCGCATAATCAATCACAGGAAAGAAACGGTCGCGCCGGGGGCGGCGAGCTTTGAAAATGAATCTGGTGAAAGATTTTTTATACTGCCATCTGCTGATGACGGAATGTTTATCTTTTTCACGAGTATGAACGCCAAACGACGTACACAGTTGATCAATGCATTTGAGTGGATTGCACGAAAACCGCTTCCCGTTTGTGCGGACAATGAAAGAATGTGTATAAATATCAACCGGTTAGATGATCGAAATGTAATTACGATGTTTAATCTTTCTTGTGATGAGGCAAAAAATCCGGTGATTCACTATCAGCCCATCGGAACATTAAAGTATTTGTCGCAAGCCGGCAGGATGTTCAAACTTCCTCATTCTGTTAAAGAGGGGAAACTGATTATTCAAAAAACAATCAAAGCATTCGATGCTTTGATTATCGTGGACGAGGGGGAGAATTAAATGGACACAATTAAAATCAGAGCAAATCTGAAGAATTTTAAGCGCGGAATCAGTAACGGGAATTTGTCGATAGGATTTGCCGGCGGTTCTATTACGACTGCATCTAATCCGGCGAATTGGCCGACTCATCTTCGTGGCTGGCTGGTCAATGCATTTCCGAATGTGCGTTTTCGGATTAATAATGCAGCAATCGGCGCAACAGGAAGTTTATGTGGTCTTGCACTTGCGCAAAAAGAATTTATTGATTCTAAATGTGACCTTGTATTTATTGAATATGCCGTAAATGATCATTCGATTGACCGTGAAGAACGTATGCGTACCCGGGAGGGGCTTATTCGAAAACTGATAGCCGCTGACATTGATGTTGTTCTGGTATATACTTATTTTTCTGAAATGTATGACAATGACTCAGAACAACTACCTCAGTCAATAGCCGATTTTGAACAACTCGCAGAACATTACAAAATCAGTTCGGTTTATATGGCAAAGCCGGTCTATAACATGGTATCTGAGGGAATGATGCCGATGAATATGTGGCTTCCGGATGGTACGCATCCGCAGGCTTTCGGAAGTTATCTTTATGCGTCAGAGGTAATCCGATTTCTTAAGTCAGAATTGGCAAGGGAAGATCATACACCAATGTGTTGCAACAGTCTGCCTGAACCGCTCAATACAAAAAATTGGCAGACATTTCGAGAAATTTTACTTGATAGCGTTCATACAAAAGGTGCATGGAGTATTGAAAAGGAACGCGCACTTTCGTGGTTTGATGAAAAACTCTATACCTGTGCATTTAATGCTTCTATTTCATTCCCGTTTTCGGGACGGGGGATTGCGCTTATTTTCAACTATGGGAAAACAAGCGGAATGATAGAGTATCGTATCGACAGCGGTGAGTGGAAAAAATATGCCTTTGAGCGCTATTGGTGGGTTCCTGAAGAAAACTTTGTAAATGCAGTAAAATTTGCAGATGATCTGACGGTAGGAGATCATTTGTTTGAACTGCGTGTTTCCTACGTCAATCAAAAAGATTTTACATCTTGCACTTGCGGTATATTAAAAATTATGGTGGTTTAGGAGAAGCATTATGCATAAAATATATATGATAGGGAACACACATTTTGACCCGGCGTGGGAATGGACATGGGATGAGGCGATGGCGTCTATCCGGGCAACGTTTCGTTCGGCACTCGACAGAATGAATGAGTATCCGGATTTTTGTTATTCATTTTCAGCGCCGCCGGTCTTTGAGTGGATCAAGAAAACAAATCCGGAAATGTTTGAAGAAATTAAACAGCGCGTGTCGGAGGGCAGATGGGATTTGGCAGAGGGTTGGTGGAATCAGCCGGACTGCTTTTCGGCAATGGGCGAAAGTTATGTACGCCAGGGATTGTACGGACAGCAGTATTTGATGCAAAATTTCGGGAAATATTCCGAATGTGTATTTAATACCGACAGCTTTGGACATCCTAATATGCTGCCGCAGATCTTATCCAAATCGGGAATCAAATACTACTGTCTTTGCCGACCGGAGGAGCCGCATTATCCGCTGAAATTTCCATTGTTTCGATGGAAAAGCTGCGATGGCAGCGAGGTTTTGGCATTTCGGATTGGCGGAAAAGCCGGAGAGGGTTGGGCGAAGAATACAGCACAAACCATAGAAACAGCGGACGCTTCGGAGTGTGAGCTGTTGATGGTATACGGCGTAACCGATCACGGCGGCGCTCCGACAAAGAAATCCATTGAGGATATTATGGCACACGATTGTGCGGAATTTTCAACAGTCAGCGAATATTTTGAAAAACAGCAGCATGTTGAATATGAAATAGAGGATGAATTTGTAACCGGGGATTTTGGCGTATATAGCAACTTTGCAGCAGTAAAGCAGATGAACCGAAGAGCGGAATATGCTCTTTTAAATGCAGAAAAAGCTTGCGTTATTGCAAAGGAGAACCATGCAGAGCAACTCACCGATTGCTGGAAAGATGTACTGTTTAATCAGTTCCATGATATACTCGGCGGAGCGTCGATAAAGGCGGCGTATATTGACGCGCGGAATCTGCATGGCAGAGCGATACAAACAGCCAATGAAATCTTGCATTTTAATTTGCAAAAAATTACGTCCAAAATACAAATGCCGGGCAAGAATCCGGAGAATGTTTGGAATTTGGTGTTATGGAATCTGAATTGCTGTGAATATGACGGATATATCGAGGCGGAGGTGCAGTGGGCGCATGAGTTTGACTGGTATGACGGAGGAATCACATTAGAGGACGGAAACGGAGAAAGAATCGAAACACAAATCATAGCGGAACATTCGGCAATCCCGAAATTTCGATCGAGATTTATTTTCAAGGCGAAAATTCCGTCTATGGGGTATCGCTGTTTTAAGGTGATTCAAAACGGTCATGAGAGTGAAAGAAAAAATGCAGATTTTCGGATTGAAACGGATCGGTTTATTTATACGATTTCTAAGCAAAACGGCGGAATTTGTGAATTGTTTGATAAGAAAACAAATAGCCTTACGGCAAAAGAGCTGCTTGTTCCGGCTTGTTATGAGGATTTGGGCGACGCATGGTGTTTTAACATAGATGCGTATGGTGAAAAATGTGGTGAATTTTCGGTTGTGGGAATGGAGTGTGTTGAAAGCGGAGATTTGTTGGATAAAATCAAAGTATCTTTAAAGTACAACAATTCCATACTGTATTTTTATTATAAGTTTTATAAACACGAAGCGTATTTTGACGTTGATTATACCGTGAATTGGAACGAAGCACATACTGTTTTTAAGCTGAATTGCAGGATGCAGTGTGATTCTTTGACTGTTGCCACCCCATATGGACAGATGAAAAGAGGTGCCTCTAAGCGTGATAAGCCGATGGGTGAATGGCTGAAAGCCGGAAATATGCTGTTGATTTCAAAAAGTAATTTTGCATATAATTTTGATGATGATGTGTTGGGAATTACGGTTCTGCGCAGCCCGGTTTACGGTGATTTTCGACTTGGTGAACTGCCTGAAAAATATGACATGATTATGGAACAGGGAATTACAGAGGGAAGTATAAGGATTATGCCGGACATTGAGGATAGCTCTCCGGTTTTAAGCGCAATGTGCTTTAATAATCCGCCAGTGGTAATATGTGAATCGAACCATGACGGTACATTGCCGGGGGAAATGAGTTATTTATCATTGGAGGCAGATCATGCCGCGATAGGAGCAGTAAAATATGCAGAGGACGAAAACGGTATCATAGTGAGGATTGCAGATTACAGCGGTAAAGCACAGCAGACGATACTGTCGGTGTTTGGGAAACAGCATGCTATACAGCTTGGTGCAAATGAGATAAAAACCTTGCTGATAACAGAGGGTCATGCTGTTGAGGTTAATTTGATAGAAACAGGATAGTTAAAAACGTTTGAATGGGTAAAAGTATCAGATATTATTGACAATGTGAGTTTGACTGTGTTATACACAATTCCGTAATGCTTGATCATCAGCGAGTTTAAATTTTCCACATTTCTTGCAGCGGCAAGCCACATTTCTTCGTGGTGACATTATATATCAAGGATTACGGAGTTTTAACCGATGATCCGAAAAAGTATGGTATTTTTGCGGTCAACAATATCATTGGCGATATATTTGAAGAGGGAAATTATATCTATACGGAAATTGACCGAGTACCGGTTTATGTAGTTTCGTGTAAGAATAACGATGCGAAAACACGTTAAGGGTATATAGAAAAGTTTAAAAAAGCCGAGGAATTGTCAGAGGAGATTCTCGGGATATGCGTCTGGAATTTATAACCGATGCAGACACCGCTAACATAACTGTATCAAAGCTTGCGCTCTTGCCGACAAGTGATGTTGTTTATAACGATAAAAACGGAAATCGTCTGGCGATTCGACTTACGGCTTCGGGCAGCGTCAATATAACCGTGAAACTGACGCCGTATGATTTGGATGGTACGCGTAGAAGAGTATAATACACCGCTGGTTACGTGGAAACAAGCGGTCTTTTGGAAATGGGCGATTTGTTGGATGGGAATGAAGCAAAATATTATAAAGATGCCGGATTGAAAATGCTGAAAGCGTGGATTGATACCTGCGCGGTTAAGAATCTCAAAGAGTCTGATGGATTGCTGCTTCATTCAACTATGATGATATGGTAAAAATCGGGAGCATACCGAGGTCGGAATTGGGGTTGCAGTGCTGATGAGTCATGTTGCGGCGAGTGTTGCTGCCGCTATCTGCGAAATGCTTTCTTTCAAAAAAAATGGGCGAGCATAACATAAGTTAAATTCATCGAAAAAGCACAACTTCCCGATGACCAATATACAATCGGAATACAAAAAAAATCTCAAAGTAAATGCAAACACGGAAAGTACGCATTTACTTTGAGATTTTTCACATAGATTATTCCTGATAATACAGGCTTTTTTCTTTATACATGCGTTGATCTGCTTCCTTTAAGAGCTCGTCCAGATTTTCGCACCGTTCCTGCCACAATGCTCCAATTGAAATGCTGATATTCTGCTTTTTCAGCTTATCACGCAGTATATGAATATTCTCTTCAAATTCAGCTTTTTCCACATTTGATACAAGGACAACAAACTCATCACCGCCGATACGGTATGTGTTTTCCGGATATACCTCGCAGATTATCCGCGCGGCCGCACAAATCATTGCATCTCCTGCCTCATGTCCCTTTTTGTCGTTAATTGCTTTCAATCCATTCAGATCAAGATAGATTGCACCCACTTTTTCGAGCGGCTGATGCCGATATGAATCCACTATTTTAATATATTTATTTCGATTATACAAAGAAGTAAGCTCATCCCGGTAACTCATAAACCGAAGACGATCCTGGTACTCTTTTGTTGCAAGACTATTTGAAATAAAGAACTGTATCGAGGAAAGAATGGTTGCATTGTCATAGGATTCCCTGGGATTATCCACACTTACAAAACCGGTGATTTCTTTGTCCTTGAAAATCGGAACGGCAAGCAGACGATTGACATCCATTCCCTTAAAAAGCTCGTAATTTTCGTATCCTTTTTCCTGCTCTATGTCGGGAATATAGTACACCTTTTCTTCATTGAATGCCCTAATGCCACGCGAGAGCATAGATGAGGGAATCTCCGGCATCGTTGACATCTGACGCCGTACATTCGGTGCGTCGTATTCATATGTGTCAATAAACACATCCTTCTTTGTATCATGCAAAAAAATATAAGCACGGTCCGCCTTGAAATAATCGTTTATAACCTGTAAGAGTTTCTGAATTGCGTTGTCAATATCCCGGTCTGATGATAACGCAGTCACACATTCTAAAAGCGTATTGGAAATATGAAGCTGTTCTAATGTTTCCGTTTTGCTTTTTGCCAGATTCCGCACCTGACGGAGATTCCACAGAAAATACAGAAGCAAAAGAGCGGCTTCCAATATTCCTGCAAAATATAATAGTTTTCTCAGGTAAATCAGCTTTGCAAAAGCAACATCCTCCTGCACAAACACCATCAGCTCCCAATCAAACATTTTAAGGGGTATATAGTACATATAAAGAGGCTTTCCCGTTGTGCGTGATTCAAAGGCAACGACTCCCGTCTTTTGCCATTTTGTATCTTCTTTCAGATCTACGTTCTCATATTCCTTTAACCGTGTTCTGGTCGGCGTTGTATAAGCATTTCCCAACACATCGTGCCACGCGTCCATAATATAATTTCCATCTCTGCTGTCTACAATGCAATAAGACGCATTTCCGTCGTAAATAGACGGATGGAATTTTTGAACTAAAACTGAAGACTCCAGAACTCCCGAAAGGACAGCGACGGTTTCACCGTTTTTCTCTACCGGAACAAAATAGTAAACGGCTTCTTTTCCTGTTTCAGTATCAATCATCCTTGATGACATATGCTCTCCCTCCTGCACAATGGAATCAAAGGAAAGTTCGCTTCGCAGACCCTGTTCCGTACCGTTTTCAAATGCAATGCGGTCATTTGGATAAATGACATCCACTCTTGAAAATATCGTGCAGCTGCGATACGGTTCTAACTTATATGTATCAATTCTGTCGGTCATATCCTGTCCGATTGTATTTGCTGCCAGGTGCAGCATACTAATGTCATCTGTAAATGTAAGCTGCATCTCTTTTGTAACGGAAGTGGAGGATTCCTCTAATAGGTTCCAGCAATTTTCCTCTTCCTTTACCATGATTTTCTGGTAGAGGAATAAGGACACAACAACAGTAATGCTGATAATCAGCGCCATTGACACCATTTGTTTTACAATTTGCTTCATCTGTAGTCACTCCTGTAAGTGCTGAAATTATTATTTATTTACTCTGCTTGATTTTTCAGATGTTTGCGTTTTTATATATTTTCCGCTTTTTATTCTGGCATCGGCAGGCTTTTTGGCATTTTGGGGAATAATCCAAACTGTTCCGGCTTTTTGCCTCCTCAATACAAAGTAAATCGTTAATATGTTTATAACGCTCTTAAATAACTGCTTTAACCTTTTGTTTCGCCATTTCTCTCAATATATTTTTCTATTACCTCCGCAGACTCTGCGACTCCGATTGACGAATCAAGGAGCAGGTCATAGCTTTGGCGCGCTCCCCACTCTGTGCCGGAAATATTGCGGTAATATGCGCCGCGAGCCTCATCGGAGCGCCGTATATTCCGCGCCTCCTCCTTTGTATCTCCGTAGGTTTCCATAATACGTCCGATTCGGTAATCTGTCGGAGCATATATAAATATACGGATTACATTCGGGTTATCCTTTAAAACATAGTCAGCCGCACGTCCAACCATTACGCAGCTCCCTTCCTCCGCAATCCTGTTTATTATCCTGTTCTGCGCCGCAACAGCATGGCGGACAACACTTGTACTCAAATATAAATCGTGCAGATAATCCGGCGAATTTTTGTTTATATCCGAGATAAACTCACGGTCAAGTCCGCTCTCCTTTGCCGCAAGTGCTGTCATTTCCTTATAGTAAAACGGTATGCCGAGTTTTTCCACAACAAGTCTGCCGATTTGTTTTCCCGATGAGCCGTGTTCTCGTGCTATTGCTATATATGGTAAGCAGCGAGCTTTTAACGCTGAATCCTGTTGCCTGAAAAAACACGGGAAATATCTGCGATGTTACCATAGGAATAAAGCTGCAGCCGGTAAATATAAAACCTGTTATACCTATCCTTATTACATCCTGATTAGAGGTAAACACGCGCAGCATCGGCTCCGGGAAAATACAAAAGCAAAGCATTCCAACAAACATAAGTGCCGCCCCGAACATAACCGACACCAAAAGCGTCTTTTTGCAGCGTTCAAGATTTCTTGATGCATAGTTAAAGCTGATAACAGGCACAATACAGGTTTGCATCGCCCCAAGCGGTATAAAGAAAAACGTCTGCCACTTGTAATACAGTCCCAACGCGGTCACCGCATTGTCCGAAAATCCCTTCAGTATCAGATTAAGCCCAAGAATATAAAACGTGTAAGTTGCCTGCATAATAATATTCGGTGTTCCCAGTCTGAAAATCGCCTTAACATACCGCGGATATTTTTTAGCCATCGGCGAACAGTGAAACCCCTTTCTCATAACGATCAGTGCCGCGGCAATTTGTCCCGTTACCGTTGCAGCCGCTGCACCCGCAATCCCCATTTCCGGCAGTCCGAACATACCGAAAATCAGCAGCGGGTCAAGAACAATATTCGTAACAGCGCCTATAATCTGCGCAATCATAGGCGTTTTCATATCCCCGTATGCTTGAATAATTTTTGTCCATATACTTTCAAAAAACAAACCGAAGCTGAAAACGCACGCAATTCTTCCGTACATAATCACATCGCGGATAACCTCGGGCGAATCCGTGGACATTCTTGCATACATAGGCATAAACGCATAGCACGCCGCCGCAAACAAAAACCAAATCAGAACCGCAAGGCAGGTACCCGTACCCGCGCACTCCTCTGCCTCTTTTGTACTGCCACAGCCGAGCTTTGCCGCCATAACCGTATTTATTCCGACACCTGTTCCGACCGCGAGCGCAATCATAAGCAGCTGCAGCGGGTAAACAATGGAAAGCGCGGTCAGCCCTGACTCCGCATACCTTCCCACAAAAAGGCTGTCTACAATATTATAAAGCGCCTGAATCAGCTGTGCCAGCATAACAGGCGGCGCCAGCTTTAAAAGCACCCTCCATATTTTTTTCTTTTCCGAATAGCTCCGTCGTTTCCATATGTACTCCTTAAAAATCTGTATTGTCACAAATAGAATTATATACCCCTTCCGTCCGCTTGTCAATGCCGTTCGGGTATTTTCTTATATTCTTATATTTCAGTTCAAGTCATTATGGGACACGAAGATATACAAACCACAATGAATATTTATACAGATGTGCGATATAATAATGATGTGATTGATAAGTTGAGTAATTACTTAGGATAGTTTAAAATGTTTGGATAGGCGTAAGTATGTCAAAAGTATGTCAACCGTGATTTTAGCAAGATGGCGTATGCCTAAAAACATCATAGGTAAGCCATTTTAATATTGTACGCTTTTTACTTGACAAATTAACACAGAATGTGTTATAATAAAGAATAGTATATGAGATCGGGAACAAAATCTATGGATATTTCAAAGATTTTGCAAGGCCTTTAAGGCCTTTTTCAATGTTATTTATGTTTGGACGTAGAACGGCATTTGACGTCCTGATTAGTTGAAAGGAGATAAAAAGTATTTGGCAAAACAAAAAAAACTAAAAATTATACCTCTCGGTGGATTGGATGAGATTGGAAAGAATTTAACTGCATTTGAATATGGCAATGAGATTATCATGGTAGACTGCGGAATGGCGTTTCCGGATGATGATATGCCGGGTGTTGATATGGTTATCAACGACGTTTCCTATTTGGAGCGAAATTGGCAGAAACTCAAGGGGATTTTCCTTACGCATGGTCATGAGGATCATATCGGAGGACTTCCTTATTTCTTGAAAGCCATCAATGTGCCGGTTTACGGAACGCGTCTTACGTTAGGCTTGGTAGAGCATAAGCTTAAGGAACACAATTTATTATCTGAGGTTAAGTTGATTCGGACTCGATACGGTCAGACTGTGAATGCAGGAGATAATTTCAAGGTAGAATTTATTCGTACAAATCACTCTATTGCGGACAGTGCAGCATTGGCGATCAAAACGCCGCTGGGAACGGTTGTCCATATGGGAGATTTTAAAATTGATACAACGCCGATCGTGGGAGATATGATTGATTTGACGCGTTTAGGCGAATTGGGCAAAGAGGGCGTATTGGCGCTGATGTCCGATAGTACCAATGTGGAACGTCCCGGCTTTGCGATGAGCGAACGGTCGGTCGGTGAGAAATTTGAGCAGATTTTTAAAAACTGTTCCAAGAGAATTATCGTTGCGACTTTTGCTTCAAACGTGCATCGTGTTCAGCAAATTATTGATGCTGCCGCAAAAAACGGACGTAAGGTTGCAGTATCCGGACGAAGTATGGAGAATATTGTAGAGATCTCAATTCTTCTGGGTTATATGAAGGTTCCGGAAGGAGTACTGATTAACATTGATAATATCAAAAAATATAAGCCGAACCAAATTGTTATTATTACAACAGGTTCACAAGGCGAACCGATGAGTGCGTTGACGCGGATGGCGTATAGTGACCACAGAAAAGTTGAAATTACACCAAACGATCTTATTATACTAAGCGCTACGCCTATTCCGGGAAATGAAAAATCAGTATCCAATGTCATAAACGAGCTGTTTAAAATCGGAGCCGAGGTTATTTACAAATCTCTGGCTGAGGTTCACGTTTCTGGACATGCTTGCCAGGAAGAATTGAAACTCATTTTGGCATTGGTTAAACCGAAGTATTTTATCCCGGTGCATGGTGAGCACCGTCATTTGGTTTTGCATAGTGCATTGGCAAATAAAGTGGGTATTCCGCCGGAAAGATGCTTTATTTTAAGCAACGGTTCTGTTTTGGAACTGGGCGAAAAGAGTGCCAAAATAGCCGGAGAAGTACAAGCCGGTAAAATCCTTGTGGATGGCTTGGGTGTCGGAGACGTCGGAAATATCGTGCTTCGGGACAGAAAGCATCTTGCAGAGGATGGATTGATTATTGTTGTCATTACCATTTCTGCCGCAACCCGAAAAATGACTTCAAGACCGGATGTTATTTCGCGCGGATTTGTCTATGTACGGGAAGCTGAATTTTTGATGGAGGGCATCAAGGATACGGCTGCCGAGTCGGTTAAAGCAAGCCTGAGCGGCAAGAGCCATCTTGAATGGACCGCTGTGAAAAACAGCTTAAAATCATCAGTTGCACGTTATATTTATGATCAGACAAAGCGGAATCCGATGATTCTGCCGATTATTGAAGAGGTATAAGGTCAAAGGGTGCTGTGAATGCAGCGCCCTTTTTCGGTTTAGAATTTTGATCCCTTACGCCAAAGTTGGGGAAAAGAGGGGGAGCGATATGAAAAAAAGAATATGGAATGTAATTATGATTGTGACATTGCTTTTTACTGTCAGCATGTCGGTAAAGGCTGAAACCGTCTTTCAGGATTTTGACAGTTATGCGGAAGCTTCGGCAGAGCGGCTGTATGAATTGGGACTTTTTAAAGGGGTCGGAACCGATTCGGAGGGAAATCCCGATTTTGCTCTGGGGAACCGTGCAACGCGCGGTGAAGCAATCACGATGCTGGTACGGTTGTTGGGAGCGGAAAATGACGCTGCCGCTTATTCGTCTGCTCATCCGTTTACAGATGCAGAATGGGCGAGCACTTATATCGGTTATGCGTATGCTCATCACATTTCAAACGGTATATCAAATACGGAGTTTGGTACACGGAGGACTATTGAGCTTTCGCAGTTTTTAACGCTAATCCTGCGTGCGATGGGATATGATGAGGTGGATTGGCAAAATCCGTATCCTTTAGCCGATCAGGTGGGATTGATTTATGCTGACGGGGACTTTTGCCGCGCTGATATTGCTGTTATTGGAAACAGCGCTTTGGAATGTCCGGTCAGTGGAAGTGACGCAACTTTATATGAAACACTTTCACAACAGGGCACATTTCATCAATTGCCGCCGATTCATGCAAGCGGATTTGGTCCCGTCACGGCTGCTGTTACCGAAATTTCCATCAGCTCCGGGAATGAACTGATGGAGCAGTTTGTGAATGTGATGAATGGCAGAGCACCGCGTGCGGTAGTGAATGTTCCGGTGGGAACGGAACGCTTTTATGCCCAGGAACTGAATCAGCAGATTAATCGTTTCAGCGATATTCATCAGCTGAATGCTTCGTGGATCGAATATTCGGGTGCTATTACAGTGGATATTACGTATGACAGCGCGGCTACGGCAATGGCGTATCTGGAGGGAAAGATTGTCGCTCCGGAGGATGAGATTCTTCAAGCGCTTCGGGAAGCACAGAGAGTTCATGCGCAGCTGGTAGATGATAGTATGACGGATTACGAAAAGGTCAAGGCTTTTCATGATTATTTGATTGAGTTCAACACATATCGGGAAACCGGCAATCGCAGTCATAGTATCGTAGGCGCATTTCTTGACGGTCTTTCGGTCTGTGAGGGGTATACGGAGGCTCTTGATTTGCTTTGTTATTTGAGTAATATTGAATGTGTTCAAATCACGGGTATAGGTTATTCTTCCGGCTCATCGGAAAGTCATGGATGGAATAAGGTTCGGTTGGATGGGCAATGGTATAATGTAGATGTTACCTGGGACGATCCCGTAAGTACAGAGCCGGTTCTTCGATATGATTATTTCCTGATCAGCGATCAGAAGCTTTCGGCAGATCATCAATGGTATCTGTATCCGCACTGGCCTGTAGCAGATTCTGATTATTTTAATTGATTGCAAAAAAGAACAGCAAAAATGATGTTTTTTGCTGTTCTTTTTTTATTCTTCAACTTCCAATTCGCCTTCGCGCATCATATTAATCATATCCCAAACGGTATATTTACCCTCATCATCTTGGGTGGAGAACGGAACCAGAATATCATCCTCTCCCAAGTTCAGTGTTTCCCAGATTAATTCAAGATTGGGTTCAATCTCGCGCTTTTTCAGCTTGTCCATTTTGGTAGCAACAACAATCACGCGATCGTGATAATGACGAATCCATTCACACATCTGAATATCGTCTTTAGTGGGCTTGTGGCGACTGTCTACCAACAAAATTGTCTGAATCAACGGCTCACGATTGGCTAAATAGTCTTCCATCATTTTGCCCCATTTTTCCGTTTCGGATTTTGAGCACTGCGCATATCCGTAGCCGGGAAGATCCACTAAAAAAATTGTATCATCAATATTATAAAAATTAATGGTTGCTGTTTTTCCGGGAGTTCCGCTGACGCGCGCTAAAGATTTCCTGTTCAGAAGCTTGTTAATCAGTGAAGATTTCCCCACATTGGAGCGTCCTGCGAAAGCAAATTCCATATATCCCTCTTTGGGGTATTGCTTTGAGTTGACTGCTGAAATTTTCAATGACGCATTATGCAGATTCATAAATTATCCCTATTCCTTTCTCTTAGGTCTTACAGAACTATTATACACAACATCAAGCATATAGTCAAGAGCTTTTTGGATTTTTCGATGTAAGCCGAATCCACGATTGCATGTTTATTGATATCTGCGGTTTTGTAAATACCACATAAAAAGCTTACAAATAAACATGGACGAAGAAAAGCTGTGATGATATGATGGGAATATCAAGATGAAAAAAGTGAGGAAACATGACGATGAAGAAAATAAAGGTAAATTATGTGCCGGATATTCCGAACTGCACGCCGGATTATTACTGCACATGGCAGACTCAGTTGTATGCGACCAGTGATGGAAAACCCGAAGCGCAGCGTGCGGCAATCAGCGAAAAGGCGCTTTTCGGCGATGAAAAACCATTCGGCTGGACGGATTTTTATCCCGATGCGCGGCGGGATTTGTTTTTTGTTATGGACGACAGTTGGGATGTGCCGCTGAACGATTATAAGGAGTATCACGGTTCAATGGTGCTGAACCGCGATAAATTTCCGTCCTATGCGGATGAAAAAAATCCTCAGAATGCGTTGGCAAGGCTGAATGAGGATGTCAGAAAAAAAGGATGGAGAGCTGTGGGCGGCTGGGTTTGTGCGCAGGAATCGCCGCTTTTTGCCAAGGGAAAAAAGGAATATTGGACGGAACGGCTCTTGTGGTGTCGGGATGCCGGAGTGCCATATTGGAAGGTGGATTGGGGCAAGAACTGCCGTGTGCCGGAGTTTCGTGAATGGCTGACAGCGCTCGCCCATGAGATTGCCCCTGAGGTCATGATAGAAAGTGCGTTGGTTCCTTCCGTCATTCCGCACTGTGATGTTTTCCGCACTTATGATGTGCCGGCAATTCTGTCGATTCCGTGTACGATGGCAAAGCTTGAAGATGTTCTGCGCTACCGTGCGGATGGATTTTCTTCCATTATTAACTGTGAGGATGAGGCGTATATCGGTGCGGTGCTCGGCTGTAGTTTGGGAATTATGCGCCATCCGTATGCCGGAGCATTGCCCGACGGAAGAGCGGATATGTCATTCCCGGCGGTTCACCGCGATTTAAAGACGCGCATTGATGAGGTGACGCGTGCAGTGCGGTGGCACAGAATTGCACCTGCCTTTTCGGTTGACGGGCAAAATACTCATTTTTCAAAACAGTATCTGACGGATTCCTGGAAAACGGGGAATTTTGAGGAGGAATTTGAAGCATGGTGGCCAAAGGCTTTGGGATTGGGGGACGGTATTCCCGAAAGCTTTGAAAAATCCGCCCCATCGTCAATCAGCCGCAATATGCCGCTGCCGGAGATAAGCGGTGATATTCTTCCGTTTACGGTTTGTGCAAAAAATCCGGGCGGCGCGGTTAGTATTGCAACACTGGGAAGAACCATAGAGCGCCGCTTTTTCATTCCGGAATGTGATATTAAAATAGATGGCTGCGGCAGCGGTGTTTTTGGGATTTTCGGCAGATATAAAAGCCTGACGATTCTGGGAGATGTAAGAGGAAAACAGATTTTAGCGCAGGATTTAAAAGCGGATTATTCATTTGATATTACCGAAGATATTGAGATTCGTGATGAAAGTTTTACTGTCCCTGGAGGCGTGATAGAAACTGTCGGAAATTCAGCACGGACAGAGGGGGATCATTCGGACGCAGGTATGCTGCTGATGATTCGATAATCAAAACAGGTACATGGCGGTGAAATGGAGATAACAATGAAAAGAGTATATTTTAAAAGTGCTGTACCCGTATGGGAAAAAGGCATGGAAAAGGAAATGAATTACAGTTTGATTTTTCGTACAGAAGTGGGGCAAGATGCCCAAAAGCTCCGAATTGCAGGCTCTTCGGTATATAATATTTATATTAATGGCGAATTTTTTGCACATGGCCCGGCAAGGACCGCACATGGTTTTTATCGGGTCGATGAACTGCCGCTGCTGCTTGACGCGGAAAACAATCAGATAGAAATTTATGTTACGGCGGCAAATGTACGCAGCTTTTATTCAATTAATGTCCCCGGATTTTTATGCTGTGAAATTGAAGGTGGGGACAGTAGAATCATGAAGGCAACAGGGACAGATTTTTATGCGATGAAAAATCCGTTCAGAATTCAAAAAACTTCCCGTTATTCCTATCAGCGGACATTTGACGAGGTATATCGTATGTGTATGAATTCGGAGGAAATCCCGGTGGAGCTTGAACAGACGGAGGACAAGTGCTTTATAGCGCGCGAGGTTTTTTATTCCGAATATGAAAAGAAAACACCGATTTCGTTTCCGGTTTCGGGCAGATGGGAAAAAACTGCCGAGCCGCAGCGTGTGTTTACCAACCGTTGTCTTAAAAAGGTGGGCGAGGTACTGGACGGTTATCGGGAAGAAGAGTTGGATTCGAATCCTGCGGACGAGTTGGGGCATATGCGCTATCTTCCGGACAATGCCGCAGAGGTTGATAAAAATGATTTTAAGCTGGCGAATAACCGATATACGGTCTGCGAATTTGAGCGCGATCTGACCGGACTTTTAAGCTTTGAAATTACCTGCTGCGAGCCGGTGGAGCTATATGTGTGCATGGATGAAATATTAAGCGACGGCTTTGTGGACTATATGCGGCTGTCGGCAATCAATATCTGCCGATGGAGCTTTGAACCGGGTACTTATAAAATCACAACTGCCGAGCCGTATACCTTTAAATTTATCAGCCTGGCGGTCAGCGGTGCGGCAGAAATCAAGAATATTCAGCTGATTACGCTCTGCTATCCAACAATAGAAAAAAAGCTTTGTTTCCGGGATGAAAAGTTGGATAAAATTTATGACGCGGCAGTTGAAACCTTTCGGCAGAACGCACTGGATGTCTATACCGATTGCCCGTCAAGGGAACGTGCAGGCTGGCTTTGCGACAGCTTTTTTACAGGAAGAACCGAATTTGCGCTTACGGGGAAAACAGTGGTTGAAAAGGCGTTTCTGGAAAATTTTCTGCTTCCGGAGCATTTTGAAAATCTGCCGGAGGGGATGCTTCCGATGTGTTATCCGGCGGATTTTTATGACGGTCAGTTCATTCCCAATTGGGCAATGTTTTATGTGCTTGAGCTTCAGGAGTATGCGCACCGTAGCGGAGATACTGCATTGGTGAGAGCGGCGAAAGAAAGGATGTATAAGCTGCTGGACTATTTCAGACCATTCGAAAATGAAAACGGTATGCTTGTCAATCTTGAAAAATGGATTTTTGTGGAGTGGTCGGCATGCAACGATTATGTGCAGGATTTGAATTTTCCAACGAATATGTTATATGCAAAAACCAAGCGTTCGGTTGGTGAAATGTATGGTGATGAATTGCTGATTTCAGAGAGCGAGAAGCTACAGGACGCTATCCGGCAAATGGCATATAAGGATGGATTTTTCCATGACCGTGCGGTCTGGAGGGACAGTAAACTGGAGGTGACGGAGGAACTAACAGAAACCTGTCAGTATTACGCATTTTTCTGTGATACCGCTTCGCCCGCGACGTTTCCTCAGTTATGGAAAACGATGCTTGAAGATTTCGGTCCGGAGCGAAAAACAAATAATCGGTGGAAAAATGTTGCGTTTTCAAATGCATTTATCGGGAACTATCTGCGCCTTGAAATGCTTTCGCGATATGGCGAGGATGAACGGCTGATCCGTAATATACGCGATTATTTCTATAAAATGGCGGAATTGACCGGGACTTTGTGGGAGTACGATACCACCTTTGCCAGCTGCAATCACGGATTTGCTTCGCATGCGGCGGTGTGGCTGATTCATCTTTCCGAAAAATATGATTTATAGGACAATGGACAAATAGACATAAAAATATTACCTATACCCATTTATTTTTGTTCAAGGTTATGATAATATGAAGAAAAATTAAGGAATGGAGGATGAACATGAAAAAAACAATATCAGCGCTTCTAACAGCAGCAATGCTTGTTATGTCGGCAGGGGCAATCCCTGTAATGGCAGAGAATGGAGCAGAACCTACATTTGAAGTTTCGGCAGATAACATGACATACACACCGATAAGGACGGCGGAAAATGAGTATTATGTCGAGCTGCTCAACGCCAAGACAGCATATCGGTCTTACTAATGTGCAGCAGCAAATCCGTGCCGCTTATGGAAAAGAGTACGGAATTTTAATAAAGAGCAGAAAAAATATGGGTACTGTCGCCCTTCTGACAATACCGGTTCATAATGGAGAGGTGTTTCATGCTGAAAGTAATATTGATTGATGATGAGCCGCTGATGCTTGAGGATTTACAGAATATCATCGACTGGAACAGCGCAGGATTTGAAATAGCGGCATCTTTGAGCAGCGTGTAGGAACTGATTGAACGCATGAAGTATATGGATTTTGATCTGGTAATATCCGATATTGTTATGCCGGGGATGACGGGCATAGAGATGTGCGAATTTATCCGCAAAAAGCGCGATGTTCCGGTGATTCTTTTGAGTGCATACAGTGACTTTGAATATGCGCGCAGAGCCGTGCGTGCAAGCGCGTTTGAATATCTGACAAAGCCGGTGGACAAGGATGAGCTTTTGGATACGCTGCATCGTGTCGGTGAATCTATCCGCGAAAAAAAGCAGCAGCAAAGAAACATGGTAAATGGTATGATTAACGAACTGATCAGCGAGCCGTTATCCTCGGAAAGAATCATTGCCGAAGTTACAAACGCAGTAAGCCGAAACGATGCCGGAGGGGATTTTTGCGTGGCATCAATCCGCTCAAAAATGCAGATAGACTCTGCAGCAGCCGCTGAGTGTTTCGCGGCAAAGGAGGTCTTTATTACCCCGATCGGGAATATGCGTTATATCTGTCTTTTGGTGTTGTCAAAGCACTTGAATATGCTTGAAAAAAGCATTGCGGAATATGCCGGTCAGCATGATTGCTGCATTGGCGTCAGCAGTAATTTTCATACGCTGAATCATCTTGTTGCCGCAATCGAGTAGGCAGGAATGATGAGTGAGCCGTTGTTTTGCGGCGATAAAAAAGGTATGTTTGTTTATAAAAAACACGATATAAAGCCGTTGCTTTCAAAAATCAAGGCAGAGGAGAATACCGAAAAAATCCGTGAAATGATTCAGGAGATTCCAAAGCTTGTAGCGGAGAAAAGGGTGAACCCGGATGAAATGTGCGAGATTTATCTGGCATTTCTGAATAAATTTGCGCCCGAAAATACATCGGAGGATATTACGGGCTACAAGTATCTGACCGATAGCTTTAAGAATATTTCGGATGTGGTGGATGATTTGCTCTGTTTTTCGGAGGATGAGAAAAACAATGAGTTTGTGCCGACAAAAAAGATTATCCGGGAAATGGTGGACTATATTTCAAAGAATTATAACCGAAAAATCTATCTTTCGCAGCTTGCGGAAAAATATTATTTTCATCCGAAATACCTAAGCATGATTTTCAAAAACGAGGTGGGAAAAAACTTTATTGAATATCTTGTTGAGGTTAGGCTGAACAAGGCGGAGGAGCTTCTTGCCAATGAGGATTTGTACATCAATAAAATCAGTGAGATGGTAGGCTATGATGATTATTTTCATTTTTGCAAGCTGTTCAAGAAGTATCATGGCGTTTCACCGTCAAAATACAGGGCATCTTTGCGCGCAAAAGCTTCGGAAAAGGATATTAAGACATAAAAATATTACATAATAACATTTTGCCTTGCCGCCCGTTGTTATATAATAAGAACAGAAGAATTAAACGGGCAGGGAGGCGATAGCAATGGAGGAATACACTGCGGATTTGGTAGTTGCCGGCGGCGGATTTTCCGGCGTATGTGTAGCGATTGCCGCAGCAAGGCTGGGGTTAAAGACCATTCTTGTTCAGGACAGGCCGGTTTTCGGCGGTAACAGCAGCAGTGAAATCGGAGTCGGCATCAACGGTGCGGCGGCGCTCGGACATTCTCCGTCGGTCTATGCAAGAGAGGGCGGAATATGCGAGGAAATCCGGCTGGCAATGGCGTACCATGCCGGTGCCGGAATCCATACATGCCGGGATATTGCGTATTTTGAAGCAATTTATGCAGAGAAAAATCTGACTTCGTTTTTGAATACCTATGTTGACAATGTGGAAATGAAAGAGGGCAGAATCGAAGCGTTTACGGCAGTTCAGCTGGGATCGGGACGGAAATTTCGATTGAAAGCACCGATTTTTGCGGATGCAACCGGCGACGGATCGGCGGCATATCTGGCAGGTGCGGAGTTTATGTATGGGCGCGAGGCGAGAAGTGATTTTGACGAGAGCCTTGCTCCGGAACAGGCGGATGACTACACGCTCGGCAGTACGATCATGTTCGATTCGCGGCATGAAAATCAAAAAGTCGGCTATACAAGACCGGACTTTGCGTATGATGTAACGCAACTTTCGTTTTTCGAAAATCTTGGCAAGAGCGGATTGGAACGAAATTTTTACCGCGGCAGTGATGGGGACTATCACAGCTTTTGGTGGCTGGAGTACGGCGGTCAAGAGGACACGGTAAAGGACAGCGAAAATATTGCTCTGGAGCTGCGAAAGCTGATTTACGGGTTCTGGGATTATATAAAAAACAGCGGAGAATTTGCCGATACCGAAAATCTGAGTCTGTTTCATGTAGCGCCTGTTGCCGGAAAGCGTGAATCCAGAAGATTCAAGGGCGATTATATCTATTCGCAAAAGGACGTGGATGAAAAACGGCAGTTTGACGACGCGGTTTCAACCGCAGGCTGGGAAATGGATGTTCATGCGCCAAAGGGCGTTTATGACAGCGGCCCGGCAACGATATGGCACTATGTTGCAGGTGTTCTGGAGCTGCCGTTCGGGATGATGTATTCGGTAAATGTTCCGAATCTGATGTTTGCCGGACGGGACGTGTCGAGTACGCATATCGCATTGGGAACAACGCGTCTTGCGGCAACCGGTGCGGCGATGGGGCAGGCTGTCGGAACCGCAGCATATCTTTGTCGGAAATACAATGCAACGCCGCGTGAGGTGCGAAAAAATCATATGGAGGAGCTTAGAAAGCTGCTTTATGACAATGATCAGTATCTTGTCGGCTTCAGAGGACGGGGAACACCGGAGCTTTATGAGGATTTGACGGTGGAGGCTGAATCCTGCAAGGAATTTTCAAATTCCGTGACGGAGGGTATGATCAGTCTTGAAAAGGGACTGGGACTGGCACTGCCGATAACGGACAGGCTGGACTCCTTTGAAATCGGAGTGAAAAATTCCGGTGCGGCAACTATGCTTGAATATCATATTTACGGCGGAGAACGAAAAGAAAATTACATTCCATCGGCGCTTTTGAAAACGGAACGTATCTCGATTGAGGAAAATGCAGACAATTGGATAACGCTTCCGATCGGCTGCAAAACCTCGGCGGACGATAAGCTTTACATCGTATTTGAAAAAAATGAACAGCTTTCACTATATGCCAATAAAAAGCGGCTTACCGGGGCGGTCAGCTTCAGACCGGAAAAGCTGATTCTTTATACAAAACCGGTTTATGCAGGTGCTATGCGGATTATGCGGACGGAACTGGATGAAGCTCAGGCGGAAACGGAAATCTGTTTCAAAAATGTACTTCCTCCGCAGGCACTCTATTCCGCCGATAATCTGACAGACGGCTTTAACCGTCCGTATGGATTGCCGCATCTGTGGATTAGCGATACTGCGAAAATGCAGACAATCACACTGCGATATGCAAAACCGAAACGCGTCAGACAAATCGTGCTGACCTTTAATACTGAACTGGAGCATGACGGATTTTCGGAACTGCCAAAGAGTCTGATAAAAACCTATGATATCAAGGTATTTGATTCGGATGGCGAAGCAACCGTTTATTCGGTTCATGACAATTATCAGCGTGTAAACCGTATCGAAGTCAATCAGGACGGCGTAACCCAAATTGAGCTTGTGCTGAAAGAAAACTACGGTTCGGATTATTATGAAATTTATGATTTAAAATTGATTTAGGGTAGTGTAAAGTAGCATATGAAAAAAGAAGTGTGTTAAAACCTACCGTCACCCT
>CAUGRT010000041.1 GCA_959602045.1 uncultured Clostridia bacterium
TGGCATCCTTTTTTGGTTCGAACATTTACAGTGTGTATCATTTGACGCTTACGAAAAATCCAACAATGCTGAAAGAGAAATTTGTTAAAAGCAATAAAAAACCGAGAGCGTTTATAGAATATCTCAAATCCTATAAAAACTCTCGGTATGGTAGCGGTAACTGGATTTGAACCGGTGACACTGCGGGTATGAACCGCATGCTCTAGCCAACTGAGCTATACCGCCGTAACAACAAATAAAATTATACCTCATTTCGATAAAATTGTCAAGCATTTTTTTATAAAAAATTATTACAATTTCATTACGAACAAAAGACGATGATTAAAACTTGAATCCATGCCGAATTTTCGGCATGGATTCAGTCAAATTCAACTCTCTTATTTCGTATTATCCGGAATCGTTTTGGTCTTGTCGGGTTTTCTTTCCTCAATTACATCAAACATTCCGCATATTTGGGCGTATTCACAGTAAGAGCAGGTGTAATTTTCCGTGCCATTAACATAGGGGTTCTGTTTGATTTTTCCGTCCTCGCGGATTTCGCGATCATATTGAATGGCTGTTTCCTTAACCGCCTTCATCAAGGCTTCGCCTTCGGCAAAGGTTTTAACTTTTTTTCGGGAGTTGCTGTATAGGGTTCCGTCTGCTTTGAATTTTACATTAATGAAATCACTGGATTCGTTTGCCGCGAGCCTTGCATCCATGTCATATAAAACGCTCGGATCATTCTCTGCGGATAGAAATGTCATTCCGTCTAAATGCTTGCCGGCTTCTGCGGCGCTTTTCATTGCATTGTCACTGTCCTTAAGACGCTGATTCTTAAAATCGCTTCGTACATGCGTATAATAAATTCCGGTCAGCCGATAAGTGTTCTGCGGATCTTTTTGCTCATAGTATTCTTTTGCTGCTGCCGCATAAAGAACCATCTGCATATCCACGCCGTTTAAAATATTGATAATATCAAATACCGTAGCGCCGGTTTTGTAATCAATGACCCGAATCCCTTTATAGCCGTTTGCATCACATAAATCCAAACGGTCTATGATTCCGCGGAGGGCGACCTTATCGCTGATTTGCATATTGACTTCCGTTTCCTCACCGGCTATCGTGTATTTTCCGTTTTTCAGACTGGAATGTACCGTATGAACCGCATTGGTAATCACGCGTTTCATGCGTTTCATCACATTCATAACCTTGCCCTGCTGCGAAATATCCGAGGTTTCAATTTTGGCTTCGGCATTTTGAAAAAGCTTGTCTAAAATCTCACGACTTTGCTCCTCGGATAACGTTTCCCAACGCTTTAATTGTTCCTCCGGATCGGTAACACCACTTTCAACAGCGCGGCAAAATCCCTCAATCATAGCATGAGCATACGTTCCCACATCACTTGCGCCGATTTCCCAAAGCTCACGCTCCCGAATCCCCAAGCCGTAATGCATGAAATACATATACGGACATTTGGCATAAACATTCAATCGGCTGGCACTGTACTGAATACACTCATCCCCATAGAGCATTTGTGCCGAATCGGGGGATATAAAGTCAAACTGCCGCGCAATTCGCTGCTGCTTATTCGCCATCTCCAGTAAATGAGGGTATAACCCTTTTTCGCGATAGTAGGCATAAACCGCGTCCCAGATGGGATTTTGGCTATAATCCGCATGATTTTTTAAAAGCTTATGAATCGTGACCTTTGGAGAAGCGATATAGATTCCGGGATTTTGCAGTTCTTCCTCCACATCATCTTCGATTTGCAGCTGCGGAAAACGCCGTTGAATATCATAGACTAATCGGGAGGCACCCAGCTGACCGCCGTCCGTATCTTGTGCCGCGTAGCTGATATACAGTTTTTCGGTTGCCGCAGTAAGCGTTCGGAATACATTATACCGCCGCTTTTCCATTCTGCCGTGCGTATCCGGAGCTAATGCCAGATGAATGGCAGGATTTTCGTAGATATATCGGCGATCGGCGTTGGATAAAAAGCCCTCCGCTTTAATATCGTTCGGAAAACACCCGTCATTTGCGCCTAAAATAAACAGCGCTTTCACGTTAGCAGGTGCGTTTCTTTCAGCAGTTCCGCAATACACCCGATCAATTCCGGAGGGAATAATGCGGATTTCGCACTTGGATACGCCCGTTCGGACGTATTGCCCAAATTCCTCGCGATTCATTTCCGTATTGCCCAAGGTGATGACCAATTGATCCAGTACCTCTAAAATCAGTTCCCAGATTCGTCCGAACCGTTCCGCTTCGGTGGTTTCGCCCAAATCGGACAGGAAACGGATTTCACGTTTCAATCCCTCATATAGATGCAAATCCTCCAAAAGCGCAAAAAGCGCTTCGGTATGCGCACGCCCGGTAATACGCCCTTTGGTTTTTTTCTCGTATTTTTTCAAAGGCGTCATGACCGTTCGCCGCAATTCGTTAATTCGTTCATCCTCCGCGGCGGCTTCGGCAATGCGCCGTTCGTCCGTTTCTTCTTTTCCGGTCAGTTCCGATACAGACGCGCCCGATTTCCAATCCTTATCCGAGAACCAACGGCTTTTTCTTTTAATTCCGTATTTTAATACGAAGTTTTCCAGTTCATCCAGGCGGTCGGCTGAAAGATTTCTGACTTTTCCGGCGGCGTCTTTTTCATAAATAAAGCCGGCTTTCAAGTATTCAAATACCGACGTATAATCAAAATCATTATCGAAAATATCGAAAACCGCAAGCAGCTGCATTGCAATCGGATGATCTGCCAGAATGATTTTGGTATCGGCAAAGACCGGGATTTCATACTCCTCAAAAACGGAATCAATTAAATACTGATAGTTTTCCTCATTACCGCAAATGACCGCAATATCCCGAAAACGGTATCCGTCCTCGCGCACCAAATCAATAATCTGACCGGCGGCATGCTCAACCTCCGAATAGAGATCGCGGCTCTCAAAAATTTTGATTCCATCGGCTTTTTCGGGATATACCGCTGCACTGTTCCATTGATTCAGTAAAAATTTCAGCTCCGGCGCATGAATATTTTTCAAATGTTCGCCGCAATCAAAATATTCGCGCCGCTCATCCAACATTTCGATTTTTCGCTGTGTTCTTTCAACCTCCGCATAAAGAGGCCGTTCCAATTCCGATTCCGGACAACAGATGCTGACCGTAAGCTGCCGAACCTTTTTGTGCAGCGCTTCCACGACTTTCATCTGTACCGGCAGTAATTCATCGAATTTATCAATCCATAAATACGTCTGATCCAGAGAATCCGTATAGGCAACCGCTTCGGCGAGATACTCCATGCCGTCCTCGCTGTCGGTATAGTCCAGTGCCGCAAAATTATCCAAATAAATTTCATACATTCTTGCAATGGCGGTCAGCTTTTCTTTTAACGCGCGGTTTTCTTGAATTTGTGCAGCGCTTTGATATAAATCCTCGGTATGAATCTCATACCGCTTCATTTCGCTGATCATTTCTCCCAAGACATCCAAAAAACCGCCGCGCCGAATGGCACGCCGAAGATTTTCATGAATATCAGGATCCTCTGCAAGGAACTGAGCCGCTGTTTTTTTCAGCAGCATTTGCTTTCCGGACGCTGTCATGCTGCGCATTACCGATTCACTTAAAAGCTCCCGCGACATTTTTCGAAAGGTCGTCACCTCGATATTATTCAGCCCTGTTCCGCCGAAATGCCGCGCAAAAAGCTTTTCGGTTTCATGCGAATAATGCTCGTTCACCAACATCAGACATTTTGCTTCCGGGTGAGCGGCATGTATCTGTTCAATTTCCTCTAAGCATTTTTGTTCCTTGCCGGCTCCGATGCCGCCTGTAATGATTCGTATCATGAATCAGCGCTCCTTCTTGGTGGTTTTTATTTTTGTGTTAAATCCATTATCTTTTGTGCGGCAACCATGATTCCCAGCTTTGCGGACTCATAGGTTAAGCCGCCCTGCATGTAGGCAATATACGGTTCACGCATCGGTGCGTCCGCCGAAAGCTCAATGGATGAGCCTTGAATAAAAGCGCCTGCCGCCATGATAACCTGATCGGCATATCCGGGCATATCCCATGGTTCGGGCGTAACAAAGCTGTCTACCGGTGCGCCTTGCTGAATCCCTTGACAAAATGCGATCACCTTTTCGGGCTTTTCAAATTTGATTGATTGGATAATATCATAACGCGGTGCGTCCGGAGTCGGATCTACCTCAAACCCCAGATTCTGAAATACCGATGAGCAGAGCAGCGCGCTTTTTATTGCTTGTGCCGTGATGTGGGGCGCCATGAAAATTCCCTGGTATAACTGACGGTTAAAGCCTAAGGACGCACCACATTCTTTTCCGATTCCGACTGAGGTCAGACGATAAGCGCACAGCTCCACCAGTCCGGCTTTTCCGGCAATATATCCGCCGCCGGGGGCAATCCCTCCGCCGGGGTTTTTAATCAGTGAGCCTGCGATTAAATCCGCCCCGAAACGTGTCGGCTCATAAACGTCCGCAAATTCTCCATAGCAGTTATCCACGATACAAAGGGTATCCGGTGAAAGATTCTTTACAAAAGATACGATTTTTCCGATATACTCCGGACTGTAGGTGGGTCGCCAGCCATATCCCTTGGAACGCTGAATCAAAACCGCCTTGACGTTCATGTGCGTTAAAGTAAATTTTAAGGAATCAAAATCCACCGTTCCGTCCTTCAGCAGGGAAATTTCGGCATAATCAATCCCGAAATCCTTTAAGGAGCCGCTGCCCTCAACGCCGCTGATTCCGATGGCTTCTTCTAAGGTATCATACGGTTTTCCGGTTGCCGAAACCAGAATATCGCCCGGACGGAGAACGCCGAACAGCATTGTTGATAACGCATGCGTTCCGTTGACAAAGCTATGGCGCACCAGTGCGTCCTCCGCGTCAAAAATCTGCGCATAAACCTTATCTAAGGTATCTCGTCCCAAATCATCATATCCATAGCCGGTCGTTGCCGCAAAATGCGCCTCACTGACGCGGTAATCCGAAAAGGCCTTCATGACCTTCCATTGATTGATTTGTGCAATCTCATCCGTTCTGCGAAATTGCTCCGTTAATTCGTCTTCCGCCATTTCGATCAGATTCAGTACACTGTCCGAAATTCCGAAGTTTTCTCTGATAAATTGATTTTTTTTCATTGTAATCTCCATTCAGCCGCTATACGGCGCTAAGTTCTATCTTCAATAATTATAGCACACTTTTTTTAAACGGTCAATGAATTTACACCATTTTACCGGTTAAGCCCGATTGAACAATTTCAATACCATTCTATACCATATCATACTTTGACACCATACTTTTTTGCTTGCTGCGCTATAATTTACTTGACACCATAGAAAATACATGATAAAATAATATAAAATGCGACATATATCGCTCATATGATGTATTTATAGTGCATGACCTATATTTATTTCCGGAAGGGACTTGAAATAAATGAAGAAAATCATATCGGAGTGTTGTCAGAGGCTGATTCTGTATTTGAAAAAAGTATTCATGCTGACAACACGGCAGACAATTTATGTATGTGTGGCTGCGATGTTTCTGGCAACTGCGGTTACTGCTGAGAATCTTATCGTTTCAACGCATTATCGCTCAATGGAAATTTCACTGAATTATGACGGTGCGCAGCATGGGTTGACCCCGTCAAGCGGAAGATTTGATATTGCAAAGATTAAGTCGGATGAAGTGATTCAAAGCGCTATTGATAAGGTGAATGATCCGAACCTGACGGTGGAAAACGTCAAGCCGCGGATTACCATTGACGCGAAAATGCCGAAATCTGCGGTGGATAAGGCGGTTACGGCGGTATCGAACGGGGAGAGTTATTCCTATACTCCGGCGGAATTTGTGGTGTATTACAGTCAGAAAGATAAGTTGGGGAAAAATTATACGGTGGAATTTTTGAATGCTCTTGCCGAAAGCTATACCGACTTTTTCAAAAATACCTATTCGGATAAGAACACCGTGCTTCAATTCGAGGATGGCTCTGCATATGAAAATTACGATTACGATGAAATCAGCCATACGCTGACGGATACGGTTAATTCCATGATTAATTATCTGGGACAGCAGCAGGAGAAAAGCGCAAACTTTGTTTCAACGGAAACGGGCTGCAAATATTCGGAGCTGGTGACTTCGCTGGAAAATCTCAGAGATATTAATATTGAAAAGCTGAATGCCTATATTCAGCAAAATAAGGTATCCAAAAATAAGGATATGTTTTTAAATAAGAAAAAATACCTCATTGATCATGAGTACAGAAATTATGATTACTTGAATGGGGCGTCAATGATTTCGAACAAATCTCTGTCGATTTATGACGCTAAAATTTCGGGTGTGGCATTTGTTCCTACGGTGGATGATAATAATGAATTTTATATGAGCCGTACCAAAACGGGAATTGATAATTTATCGAAAATTTCCTATCAGAACGGCACTAAGGCGGTAGAATGTAAAAAGACAATTGATGAGTACAGGG
Source organism: uncultured Clostridia bacterium (assembly GCA_959602045.1). GTDB lineage: Bacteria > Bacillota > Clostridia > UBA1381 > UBA1381 > Ornithomonoglobus_A. The sequence continues at coordinate 6,481 of CAUGRT010000041.1, forward strand.
ATCAATATGATAAATTCTCGGCGGCGGCTCCGTCAACGGATGAGATGCATCAAACAGCCGATGCACTGGTTAAGGAAATTGAAACAAATTTAAAGAAGATTTCGGATCTATCCATCCGCACCGATGATGAATATATTGCGAAAAAGAACAATAATTACATATCGGTGGTCTTACCGGGGAAATTAAATCTTCCGATAGTTTCATGGGTGAAATACGGTATTCTGTTCTTAATTATCCTGGTTGCCGGGATTCGGGTTTTGCGTGCATTCAAGCAGCTTCTCCGTAGAAAATTCAGCAGCAAGGAGGGGACAGAAAAATGAATTTGAAGCTATATGATATTTTCAAGTCTTTGTATCGTTGGAAATATAGAATTGTGGCGGTTGTGATTCTGGCATTCTTTGCGGCTCGGTTATATGTGGGTACGATTCAGTCCAGCAGCGGAAAGGTGCTGATTCAATATAATGATGAGAGTATTTCAAACGGCACATTTCCGGATGGCAGTGAATTTGATCAATATCAGATTGCGTCCCCGGAGGTGCTGCAAAATGTCATTAATGCATTGGGATTAACTGATACGGTCGAAACGCTCAGACGGAGGATTGATGTTTCTCCGGTTATTCCGAATGCCGTGCAGGAATTGCAGAAAGCGAAAAACAAGGACGGGGAGGAATACGAGTATCATCCGAATACTTTTATCGTGACTTATACCGGCAAGGTGAATCAGCCGGCATATAAAATCCGGGAACTGATGGATATGATAACCTTCAAGTATCTGGACTATTATTCGGAATCCTATAATGAATTTGCGGCAACCACCAATGCGCTTGCCGATAAGGATATTCATGAATATGATTATATTGAAGTTACGGAGATCATGGAGAATAATATCCAGGAGATCATTGATCGGCTAAAACAATATAAAGAGGCGGACAAAGATTTCCGTTCAACCGTTACGGGTGCATCGTTCCAGGACTTGATTTATCGGTATGAGCATTTGCAGGAATTTAATATTCCTATGTTGTATGCGGATATTTATAAGGGAAAATTATCCAAGAATGCGAGTCGGTTGGTTGAATTGTATATGCAGCGTTATAATGAGGCGGTTCTGAAGCAGAAGAATTTTAACGAAAATGCAGATATGACCAAAACGAAAATGGATTCTTTTTCCGATGCCAATAAGGAAGTGCCGAACGCCTATAATTACAGACGTGAGGATCAAAACAATGATGAGCTGGCAATTCTGGACAATGTTTATGATGAGAATAATTTGAGATCCAACTCCAAAACAACTTATGACAGCTTGATCGAGGATTATACAAATCAGCTGATTTCAGCAAATGATTCGTATCTGGAAGCGGATCATTATAAGAAGATTGCGGATATTTTTTCGAAAAGCGCAGACGAAGATGTTGATGTGACAGAGCTTACGAAAAATGTGGAGCAGGCGATTGATACGGCGACAAAGGAGATGGAGACGCTGTACGATACCTTATCCGCAACGATTGACGATTACAATGACTTTAACACGCAGAAGCATATATCACTGCTGACGGGTGTGAAATGTTATGAGAATGTCAGCGCATCGCTTTATGAAATGATTGCTATCGTTCTTTCGGGCGGTCTGATGGTGTTGCTGGCAATTGCTTTGGAGATTATCAAAGCGTATCAAAGAGAAAAAGAACAAGAGGATAACGTGATTTTGAATGGGGCAGAGAAAGATAACGTTTCCGAGGACAAGTAGAATACAAACAGGAGAGTATCATGAGTCTTAATATCAGAAGCAAATTAATTCAGATTCTGTCTGTTTTAGGGGATTGTCTGATTGTAATTTGCAGTGTTATTCTTTCAATGCATCTGACGGGAGTTTACGCGAATTTTACTGAAATTGCGATCCGGCATATTGTGATATTTTTAGTGCTGATCCTTTTTAACTTTATCATGTTTGAACTCTATTCTCCCAAGGCGGAGAATGTGTATCATGCATTGCTTTCAGTAGGAATATCGCTGATTATCACTTATATTATCGCTTATCTTGTAAGCATTTTAGCGGAACTGGAGCCGCGGATGTCGGCTTTTTGGGGATATATATTTGTATCTTTGTTCGGCGGTATGCTTTTATGGCGGATGTTTATTGCGCTGGCAAAGAAAAAATTCGGAAAAAAGAGGGCTTTGCTCATTATTGAAAGCCTGGGGAATACCAGTCGTCTGGCACGGAAGCTGAAATATGCCTCGAATGAAGAAAACCGTTCGTGGTATCATGTGCTGGATGAAAATGATGAGGATGAAATCCGTAAGCTGATGGATGAGATTATCGAGCAGTTTGACGCGATCTTTATTTCTCCCAGTATTTCCAATAAAGTAGCGTCAAAATTATTATATCGGGCGCTGATGCTGGGGAAGGACGCCAATATCCTTGCCGATGCCGATGCGGTTACAACCTTAAAGGGACGGATTTATCAGATTGATGATACGCCTGTCATTATCAAAAAAGGGATTCATCTGAATAATCTGCAAAAGTTTGTGAAGCGTTGCTTTGATATTATCTTTGCGCTGATTTTAAGCGTTGTAACACTGCCGATCTTTTTAGGATGTGCAATTGCCATTAAACTGGATTCCGAGGGCCCGGTGTTTTATAAGCAGGAGCGTTATACGATTCACAAGCGGATTTTCAAGGTATATAAATTTAGAACGATGTTTGCGGACGCGGAGAAGAACGGAGCACGGCTGGCAACGGAGGATGATCCGAGAATCACGCGCGTCGGAAAGGTTCTGCGTGCTTTGCGGTTGGATGAATTGCCGCAGATTTATAATATTCTATTTGGGTCGATGTCTGTGGTCGGCCCCAGACCGGAACGACCGGTTTTTGCCGATGAATTTTCAAAGAATGTAGAGAGCTATGATATGCGGTATTGTCTGAAAGCAGGTTTAACCGGCTATGCACAGGTATACGGAAAATATAATACGCGTGTATCCGATAAAATTCTGATGGACATCATCTATGGCACTACATATTCGTTCTTGTTGGATATTAAAATTATCATGCTGACGATTAAAATTATGTTTATCAAATCAGCAACGGAGGGTGTGGATGAGGAAATGGATACCTCGTTGGCATCTTTTGAGAAAGAAGAACAGAGAAGAACAGCATCCATCCATTTCATTCATGGGATGAGTAATCAGCAAGGACAGGATGCTGCGGATGAGAAAGTGCAGTCTGAACCGCTGTTAAAGAAATAAACTTTTTTGTTTCTATAGATATAAAAAATAATAGATATAAAAAATAATGAGTTATTGCATCTGTTTTGCGATTTGCAAAAATTTGATGTCAATGGCTCATTATTTTTTTGAATTGTTGTTGAAACAACATACATTTGATGTGCGCTATATTATAATACAGACATCAAATCAAAAAACGGAGGAAATAATCTATGGAAAATAAAATGTTTTGCTTTCAATGTGAACAAACAGCAGGCTGTGCAGGCTGCATGGGAAAAGCGGGAGTATGCGGAAAAACCGCAGATGTGGCAAACTTGCAGGATGAATTAACGGGTGCGCTCATAGGCTTGGCAAGAGCAGCAGGCGCAGGCGTTCCGAATGATGACATTAGCAAGCTGATTACAGAGGGCTTGTTCACGACCGTTACAAATGTGAATTTTAATGAGGAAAGTATTAAGACACTGATCGGCAGAGTGCGTGCGGAAAAGAATAAGCTTGTACCGCAGTGTGCTGCATGTGCTTCACCGTGCGGCAATGCCGATGAATATGATATGTCGAAAATTTGGAATGCTGACGAGGATATCCGCAGCTTGAAATCGCTGATTCTGTTCGGAATAAGAGGAATGGCGGCATATGCGTATCATGCGGATTTGCTCGGATATACAAGCGATGACGTGTCGGAATTATTCGTAAGAGCGCTTATGGCAATCGGTGAAGATTGGGGAATGGAGCAGCTCCTGCCAATCGTGATGGAAGTAGGACGCGTCAACCTTATAGGAATGGAGATGCTGGATAAGGCAAATACTCAAACCTACGGAACACCGAAGCCGACATCGGTATCACTGACAGTAGAAAAAGGACCGTTTATCGTAATATCGGGACATGATTTACTGGATTTAAAGCTTTTGCTTGAGCAGACTGAGGGCAAGGGAATCAATATCTATACGCATGGGGAAATGCTTCCGGCACATGCCTATCCGGAACTGAAGAAGTATAAGCATCTGAAAGGCAATTTCGGTACGGCATGGCAGAATCAGCAAAAGGAATTTGCAGATCTTCCGGCACCGATTCTGTTTACAACAAACTGCCTGATGCCGCCCAAAGCGAGCTATGCGGACAGAGTTTTCACGACAGAGGTTGTATCCTATCCCGAAATCGTTCATGTGGGTGAGAACCGCGATTTCACGCCGGTTATCAATAAAGCACTGGAGCTTGGCGGATATGATGAGGACAAAGAATTTTGCGGTATCAACGGCGGAAAAACGGTTATGACGGGCTTTGGACACGGAGCGGTATTGAGTGTTGCCAATCAGGTGATTGACGCGGTAAAAAGCGGCGCTATCCGGCATTTCTTCCTGGTGGGCGGCTGTGACGGTGCAAAACCGGGCAGAAATTACTACACGGAATTTGTTAAGCAAACGCCGCAGGATACGGTTATTCTGACGCTGGCTTGCGGTAAGTACCGTTTTAACGACCTTGACATGGGCGAAATCGGAGGGCTGCCGAGAATTATGGATATGGGGCAGTGCAACGACGCTTACAGTGCGATCAAGGTTGCGATGGCACTGGCGGAGGCGTTTGAGTGCGGTGTCAATGAATTGCCGCTTTCAATGATTCTATCCTGGTATGAGCAGAAAGCGGTTTGTATCTTGCTTACACTGCTGCACTTAGGAATACAGAATATCAAGCTTGGGCCAACGCTGCCGGCATTTATTTCACCGAATGTATTAAAATATCTGGCAGAAAGCTATAACATTGCACCGATTACAACTCCGGAAGAAGATTTAAAAGAAATTTTAGGATAATTACAAAAGGAATTGATTGCGGAAAAAAGGACAACCGATTTTGCGGGTTGTCCTTTTTCTGTAGGGCTGCGCCGAGTATTTATCCATGACTTGACAAATGGGCGGATTTCTGCTATACTTTGAGTAATAATACAAATGTGCGGAAGAATCGCATAGTATAGGAAAAATCGGCGTAAAATTTTATGCCGGAATTATGCCGTTGTGTGCGGCAGAACGGAGGGATTTTTGATGAAGAAGAAATTAATCGGTATGGCGCTGTGTGCGGCATGTGTATTGGGAACATCAGCATTTGCAGAGGTTACGCCGAAGGTGTTTGTGGATGGCTGTGAGGTTGTATTTACCGATCAAGCTCCGGTGATCGAAAATGACAGAACGTTGATTCCGTTAAGAGGTGCTTTGGAAGCAACCGGTGCAAGGGTAAACTGGTATCCTACCACACAAAAGATTCAGGTGCAAAGCCACGATTACTGGCGTTTGACAGAATTGGTTGTAGGCTCTGATATTATGAGAGTATCCAAGTTCCAGGATGGACAATACATATTAAATGCAGATACGACAGAAGTAAAATTAGACGATCCCATCAAGGTAGTCAACGACAGAACCTTGATTCCGCTTCGTGCAGTGGCTGAGTCTTTCTTATATGACACCGTTTGGAATGATGAGGATAAGACGGTGACAATTACAACCGACAGAACCATCCCGACAGCTGAGGATGCAGGGATTTATCTGACAACCGATAAGGAAGATGTCAATGCAGGAGATACCTTTGATGTATTGGTAAATATTAAGAACTTTACGAATGAACAGGAAAGAGTCATTAACGGTGCGACAATCGGCTTGATTTATGATAAGGACAAGCTGGAGCTGACCGCTTGCGATTTATATAATGGCGATAAGCAGTTAAACGGCGTAGGTTCATCAAACGGCAATTTCTCCGAGGATAGCTTAAAGACTGCTACGGTTACGGTAGATTATGATTCATGCTTAAATACAGACGGCGTATTCTATAAGCTGACCTTTAAGGCGCTTACCGATGAGGGCGGATCGGTTTCTTTATCAAAGCGTTATAATTCAAAGTTGGGTTATGATACGACTGTTTTGGTAAGCAAGGACACAAAGTCCGAGAATCTTACGCCGATGGATTTATACATTGACACCACGCCGCTTGTTGTGAAATAATGCGTTTGGATAAATTTCTTTCCGCATGCGGATGCGGAACGCGTAAAGAGGTTAAGGGTTTGGTTAAATCCGGCGTTGTTGCGGTGGACGGGATTCCCGAAAAGGATCCCGGAAAGAGTGTGGACGCATCATCGGCAGTGACCGTAAATGGAAAAAAGCTGATCTATCGGGAGTTTGTTTATCTCATGATGAATAAACCGCAAGGCTATATCAGTGCAACCGAGGATCGGCAGTACCCGGTAGTGACGGAGCTGTTGGATGAAGAATATGCACGATTTGAACTGGCACCGGCAGGGCGTTTGGATTTGGACACAGAGGGGTTACTGATTCTGACAAATGACGGAAGCTTTAACCATGACTTGACCTCGCCAAAGAAAAACGTATATAAGAAATATTTTGCCGTACTCGATAAGCCGGCGGATGAACGGGATATTGAAGCTTTTCGTGCCGGGATGGCGTTTAAGGACTTTACGGCAAAAAGCGCGCTCTTGGAACTATGCCCGGAGCAAAATCATGTTTACATCAGTATTGCCGAGGGAAAATTTCATCAGGTGAAGCGTATGTGCGAGCGTGTGGGAAAGCAAGTGCTGTTTCTCAAACGTGTTGCGATCGGCGCGCTCCGGCTGGACGAGTCCCTTGCTCCCGGTGAATATCGGGAATTAACAGAGGAAGAGTTGGCACTGCTTTGGCAGAAGTAAAAAAAAGGTTGTAAAAACGAAAGTTTTTACAACCTTTTTTGATGTTTTTTATCGTATATCGTATACCGAGCGAATCTGCAACGATTTTTCCAGTTTATCAATCGGAACATCGGTCTTTGCGGATATTACGACAGCCGCTGAATCGGTAATATCAAAATAATTATCGGACAAAATCAAATCATACTCCTTGAAATCAATTTCCACGCTCTTTGCAAAGCAATCGGAGGTTACATGAAATTCTGTATATTCGCCGTTTTTCTTGATATTGACTGCAATATTCGGCTTTTTCCAGTGATAATGCTTGGGTTCTGCAAAAAGCAAAGTCTGGCGCATTACAAAGTTTCCGTCTGAATCGTAGGTATCGGCAACAAAGAATACGTCATGACGCCCCTCAAATTCCGAAACATCAATTTTAATAATATCTTCCGAACTGAGTTTTTTCACTGTAAACTGCTGCTCTCCCGACATCTTGCAACCAAAATCCGAATCATAGACACCGTATTTTACATATCCGCTTTTTTCTTCGCGTGTTTCGTTTGAAACGTTGATGGATAATACGCCTTTTTCTTCGAATAATCCGGTTAGCAGCGGTGCATAGAACTTTTTCGCCGCATAATGCAGTGCCTTATAACGCCCGAAATAATCCACGCTCGACCATGAAGCCACAGGCCAGCAGTCATTTAGCTGCCAGTAGATTGATCCCATACAACAGCCGCGAATACTTCTGAAATATTCCACACCGTACTTGATCGCGTCAGCTTGAACAAGCTGTGATGCATAAATCAGATTTTCAAGACTGGTCGGGTACAGATAGTTTTTCGAAATATAGGATAATATTTTCGTGTTTCCGCCCTTGCACTTCTGATGATTTTCCATAACCGCAGAGAATGGATTCAGATCTTCTTCGGCGCAGAAGCTTTTTACGGTTTTATAAGAGGGGAAGCTCTCAAATCCAAATTCTGAACAGAAACGGAATTTGTACTTCCGATAATCAGTGAACGGCGCACTTCCATGCCATACTGTCCAAAAATGCACATCGCCTTCTTCGGGCTTGCCCGGTGTTTTGAATCCGCCGCCGCAGGAGGGGGATGACGGCCAGTAAGCGGTCTGCGGCGCATATTTTTCACACAAATCCGGGAAAATACGCTCATAAAGCTGCAAATAATCCAGTTTAATCAATTCGTCCGTTTCAAAAACAATCTTTTCTTCAACCTCGTTGTTGCCGCAGAAAAGTCCAAGAGAAGCATGATGGCGCAGCCGTTTGAGGTTGTAGATGATTTCATCAATGATACTTTGCTTAAAGCTTTCGCGCAGCCATACATCACAGCAGGCAATCCCGAAATCCTGCCAGACAATTAAACCCAATTCATCGCACTGATCATAAAAGAATTCGTTAGGATAGTATCCGCCGCCCCAGATTCTGATACAATTATAATTCGCATCTACACAGGATTCCAAAAGCTTTCGGGTTTTATTGGGTGTGATTCGGGGAAGTAAGCTGTCCTCCGGCACATAATTTGCACCCATCGCAAATATTTTTTCACCGTTTATCATCAGGCAAAATTCCCGTCCAATTTCATCTTGCGGTGTGGATAGTTCCATCATTCTAAGACCGATTCTCTTTGAAATGCTGTCAACCGTTTTTCCATCAGACACCGCTTCAAAGGATATATCATATAGGTACTGCTCCCCATAGCCGTTCGGCCACCATAGTTTGGGGTTTCGGATTTTAATATTCCCCGTACCGTTTTCAAGCAATACTTTTTGACCGTCAATCTGAACATAAATATCCGCAGATTCGGTGGTTTGAACGGTGACTTCAAGCTCAACCTCGTTGTTTTCATGTTTTTGATAGATGAAGAAGTCTGTGATTTTCGGGTGACTGTAAAATTGCAGCTCCACCGGTCTGAAAATCCCCATATCTGGCAGCGTCGGCCCCCAATCCCAACCCGACATGGAAAGAACTTTTCTCAAATGTCCGGCACCTTTAATGGTATCGGGATTGGTCTGAAGATAATGGCGGTTGTTCATTTTTTCGAAGTATTGAACCGGCGATTCAAAACAGAGCTTCAGCACATTTTCGCCCAAGCATAGAAATTCTTTTACATTATAGCAGTACGCCATGTGCATGTTCTGCGTTTTGCCGAGCAATTTCCCGTTTAAATAGATACTGCATAATGTGTCCAATCCCTGAAAGATCAGCTCCGCATGTTTCTGCTTGTATTCTTCCTCCGAAACATCAAATGTTGCAGAAAATTCACACGGGAAGTTGGAAAGCTTTGTTGCTTCTTGTTCATTTAGGCGATAAAAAGGATCGGGAATGAGCTTGTTTTCCAGCAATACACTGTACATGCTGCATGGAGCGGTACAAGCTATGTTTCGGTAGTCCTGATAATTCATTCGCCAATTTTTTAATTCTTTGTTTAACATCGGTATTCTCCTTTGCATTAAAAAGTTTTGGGTCATAAAATTCATCAATTCGGATGTGCGATCGGAAGCGTCAAATATTTTTCATTCTATTCCGGCTCAAACATCCGCTACGATGCGCGGAACTCGCCTACATAGACTGAAAAACATTTGACACTTCCTGTTGGAAAGGCATTTTAAAATTGCCCCCATTAAAAAATCCTTGATTTATTCATATCATATCATAAACAAATCAAGGATATAAGACAATATATGATTTTTTCAGGACAATTTATGCTGTTTGGCATATTCATGCGGCGTGATTCCCGTATATAGCTTAAATCGTCGGCTAAAGTTTCTTTCGCTTGAAAATCCGCTTTCATAGCAGGTGTCAATTACACTTTCTCCATCGTTTAATAATTTTTTGGAATACTCCAACCGTTTCTCGGTCAGATATTGATTGAACCCCTTTCCGGTTCTCTTTTTGAATGCGCGGCAAAAATGGGATTGTGAAATAAAGAATATTTCGCTGACTTGTGCCGCGGTCATGCTGCTGCGGAAATTGCGGTTCACATATCCGATTGCCGCGCCTACTGCGTCGTTGTCTTGCGCATGGATTGTATTTTTTTCGGGGTATTTTTCAAAAAAATCTATAAAAATTTTCTCCAGAACATTTTTTAGCTTATATTCCGTCCATGGGGTATTTTCGTTGTATATTGCAAGGATGTTATGAAAATCCGATTGAACCTGCTCGGATACATCCCTGAGGGTAAATGCATTGATATGGTTGAGAATTTGTGCAAAAGGCTGCCGCAAATGTTCTTCCAAAAAATGCACCGTGATGGTTTCAAACTCGGTGCTTTCGGGAAAACCGTGAAAATCCGACGGCGTGATAAACAACAAATCGCCCTCTTTTACTTTATATTTTTCGCCGTTAATGAAATGCATAGCTTCACCGCGGATCATCAATTCAAATTCATAATAATCATGTCGGTGTATCGGTTCTTTGTAAACATGATTATTATTGATGCAAATCCCTAATTTGTTGGGAAAATCTTTATTAAAGTAAAAAAAGGGCAAGGGTCTTTTTTTCATCATATTTCTCCGAATTACAATATCTTTTCCATGCCTATCTTTTGAATTTTAAGACCAAGCTTTTCGTAAAATTTGAGTGCCCGCACATTGTCCGGCCATACATTTAAGGTTACGTTATAAAAACCGTTTTGTGCGGCATAATCTAAAACATAGTGATACAGTGATCTGCCGATATGCATATTTCGGGCGGTTTCATCGACACATAAATCATCAATATAAAGGGTCTTTATGTCGGTCATGTTATTGTCGTCGATATGCGATTGGTGGACACAAAAGGCATAACCGAGCACATTTCCGTCTTTTTCGGCAACAAAGATGGGTCGGGCAGGATCTGCAATAATTTGTCTTAATTCGTCATCGTTATATTTTTTCTCTCCCGGTTTAAATAGGTCGGGGCGTACATCGCTGTGCACATTATTGACCTCGTAAAGCAGCTTATTAATAACATCCATGTCTGATTCTTTGGCGCGCCGTATCTTTAAATCTTCCATAATATCCTCCTGTTAAAATACTTTTTTCTTAAATTATATCACACAATTTTTGGGATGTCTATTAGCACATTATCCAAACCTGATGGAGCTTGCAGATTTTATCAATAAATTTTTCGTCAGAAGTGCTGAATTTTCGGAAAGGAATCGGTGCAGGTTAAAAGTTTTGAATAAATATCCCGAAATCATAGAGATTTCCTGAAAAAAATATTGTCAAATCGGGGGAATAGGTATATAATATAAAATGAATTATAATGTCAAAAAAGAATGTAAAAGGAATGAAGAGTATGATATCAAGAGAAAATATCAGAAACATAGCGATTATTGCCCATGTAGACCACGGAAAAACGACATTGGTTGACGCAATGCTTGCACAGAGCGGAACGTTCCGTGAAAATGAAGTGGTGGATGAAAGAGTGATGGATTCCAATGATTTGGAGCGGGAAAGAGGAATTACGATTCTGGCAAAGAATACTTCTCTTTATTATAAGGGAACCAAAATCAATATTATTGATACGCCGGGACATGCGGATTTCGGCGGAGAGGTTGAGCGCGGTCTGGAGATGGTAGACGGTGTTTTGCTGTTGGTAGACGCTTTTGAGGGATGTATGCCGCAGACGCGTTTTGTGCTTTCCAAGGCTTTGGCTTTGAATTTACAACCGATTATCGTGGTTAATAAAGTAGATCGTCCCAATGCAAGACCGTATGAGGTGGTTGACGAGGTTTTGGAGCTGTTTATTGATTTGGGCGCAACAGAGGAGCAGCTGGATACGCCGGTTATTTTTGCGTCCGGACGTGACGGATGGGCAACAGCCGAATATAATCCGGAGCAGCCGAATCGGGATTTGACAGAGCTTTTCGAACTGATTGTCAATTCAATTCCATGTCCGGATTGTGAGGATGACGCACCGTTTCAGATGTTGGTTTCAAATATTGATTATGACGAGTATACCGGAAGAATTGCTGTCGGAAAGATTGAGCGCGGCAGCGTTAAGGTGAATCAGCAGCTTTCCATTTGTCACCCGGACGGAAGCGTTACAAAGGGAAAGGCGACAAAGCTGTATACTTTTGAGGGATTGGCAAAGGCTCCGGCTGATGAAGTCGGTGCAGGAGATGTTGTGGCGATTTCGGGAATTACGGACATCAATATCGGTGAAACCGTATGTGACGCAGAGGTTCCGGAGGCATTGCCGTTTGTGAAGATTGATGAGCCGGTACTGTCTATGACGTTCAGCGTAAACGACAGCCCTTTTGCAGGACGGGACGGAAAGTTTGTGACTTCCAGACATCTGCGTGACCGTCTGTATCGTGAGTTGGATTCCAATGTCAGCCTGCGTGTGGAGGATACGGATTCAACAGAAGCGTTTACGGTTTCGGGAAGAGGAGAACTGCATTTATCGGTATTGATTGAAAATATGCGCCGTGAGGGATATGAGTTTCAGGTATCCAATCCGGTCGTTATCTATAAAACCATTGACGGCGTATTATGTGAGCCGATAGAGCGGCTGACGGTGGACGTTCCGGAGGAATATAGCGGCGTGGTTATGGATAGCGTTATCCAGCGCAAGGGTGAAATGACAAACATGATGCCGACAACGCAGAATTATACCAGACTGGAATTTTTGATTCCGTCCAGAGGATTAATCGGCTATCGGAGTGAGCTTTTGACCGCAACAAAGGGAACGGCGATTATCAACAGTATCCTTGAAAAGTATGAGCCGTATAAGGGCGATTTCCAGGGAAGAAACCGCGGTGTAATTATCGCGTGGGAGGATGGCGAGTCCATCACCTACGGATTGTATAACGCACAGGAGCGCGGAACTTTGTTTATCGGCCCGGGCGTTAAGGTTTATGAGGGTATGATTGTCGGAGAAAATGCGCGTCTTGAGGATATTGTCGTCAATGTCTGCAAGAAGAAGCATGCAACCAATACAAGAGCGTCCGGTTCGGATGACGCGTTAAAGCTTGTTCCGCCGCGTGAGATGAGTCTGGAGCAGTGCTTGGACTTCATTGCCGATGATGAATTATTGGAGGTTACGCCAAATCATCTGCGGATGCGGAAGAGAATTTTGAAAACAGATTTAAGAGCAAAAGCAAGAAACAATAAAAAATGAAAAATTTACAATTTAAAAAGGGTGTTATTATTGTAAAATCATCCGGACGTTTTTTGAAAGGGTTCTTGCGATGGGCGCTGATTTCAGCAATTATCGGCTGTGTCGGCGGATTTATTGGAACGGGATTTCATCTTGCGGTCGGAGGAGCTAATCAAATTCGCGAAGCACATCCGAGTCTGATTCTTTTATTGCCGATCGGCGGTCTTTGCATTGTGGGATTGTACAAGCTGTGTTCCATGTTTGACAATCACGGAACGGATGATATTATTGAAGCGGTTCGGACGGATGAAAAAATTCCGTTCCGGACAGCGCCGCTGATTTTTGTTTCTACCGTTATCACGCATTTGCTGGGCGGAAGTGCCGGCAGGGAAGGCGCTGCGCTTCAGTTAGGCGGAAGTATCGGCTATCAGGTGGGGAAAATTTTTCGTCTGGATTTAAAGGATCGGCATCTTGTGGTTATGTGCGGCATGAGTGCGCTGTTTTCAGCTTTATTCGGTACGCCGCTGACCTCGGCGGTTTTTGCGATGGAGGTTATTTCAGTAGGTATTATGTATTATTCGGGATTGATTCCGTGCATGTTTTCTGCCTTGACGGCATATGGAATTACCTGTCTTTTCAACATTGAACCAACAAAATATACATTGTCAGCCGTACCCGATTTAGGGGTAATTCCGCTATTGCAGACCGTTGTGATTGCGATGCTTTGCGCCGGTCTGAGCGTGCTTTTTTGTATTTTATTGCATGGTACGGCACATGGACTTCAGCGGATTCTGAAAAATCCGTATCTGCGGATTGCGGTTGGCGGCGCTGTGATTGTAGGAATGACCTATCTTGTGAGATGTACGGATTATAACGGAGCCGGCGGACAAATTATTGAACGCGCGATCGGCGGAACGGTTAAGCCGGAGGCGTTTGCACTGAAAATGATTTTCACCGCGGTGACGATTGGAGCAGGCTATAAAGGCGGCGAGATTGTGCCGACATTTTTTGTGGGTGCAACGTTTGGATGTCTGATCGGCGGCTTGATTGGGATGGCACCGGGATTTGGTGCGGCGGTTGGTATGATTGCGATGTTTTGCGGCATGTTGAACTGCCCGATTGCTGCCATTATTCTGAGTGTGGAAATGTTCGGACAGCAGGGATTGATTTTGTTCGCTGCCGCGGCGGCGGTTAGCTATGTATTGTCGGGATATTACGGTTTGTACCGGAGTCAGAAGATTATGTATTCGAAACTGAGAGCGGAGTATATCAATAAAAACACACGCTAAGGATAACACGAAAAATAAGCGGCGCATCTTGCCTTTTTCAGCAGCTTGAAGTATCAGCATACATCGGCGCAGCTTCAAAAAGCAATCTGCTTGTTTCTTTTTCGTGTTATTGCGGTTAGGAAAATAAGCGGCAGTGGTTTGAAGTATTGGAATACATCGGTGCAGTCGGATAAGAAACGGAGGATTATCATGGTAAGCTATTCAATTTGGGACATTGCATTAATGTTTTTTATTTATGGTTTTATGGGATGGTGTTTGGAGGTCGCGTTTTTCGGTGTGACAGAAGGCAAGTTTGTCAATCGCGGTTTTTTGAATGGCCCGATTTGCCCGATTTACGGAGCCGGCGCTGTGATCGTCATTCTGTGCTTGCTTCCGTTAAAGCATAATCTTTTTCTGTTGTATGTAGGTTCTGTGATTATTACCTCTGCTTTGGAGTTGGCGACGGGACTAACGTTGGAAAAGATTTATCATGTGCGATGGTGGGATTATTCGGATAAGCCGTTTAATTTTAAGGGACATATTTGCTTGAGCTTCTCCCTGGCGTGGGGGATTGCATGCGTGGTGTTAATGTATGTGATTCATCCGCCGATAGCCGGATTTGTGGAAAGGTTGAATAATACATTTGAGATTGTATTGGTGTGCGCATTGGGAGCGATTATTATTTCAGATATGATTGTAACCGTTGCGACGCTGAAAAATCTGCGGCTGCGTGTGCGTAAAATGCATGAAATCGCAGATAAAATGCATGAGCTGTCGGATGACATCGGGCGTCATGTTTTCGAGGCAACGGAGAATGCAGTGAAGAAATATGATGAAATCAAGGACAGCGATGAATTTAAGGATTTGAAGGAACGGTATAATAAATTGACGGAGGAAACAAGCGTTTTCCAAAAAAGAATTATTCAGGCATTTCCAACCATGCATTCTAAGAATCATTCCGCAGTGGTAACTCATATTCGGGAATATCTCGAAAAAAAGAGAAAAAATAAAAAAAATCCTTGACAATGGAGAAAAGTTGTGGTATAATAGAAAAGTAGTCGATTTGAGACTGCTTTTTATGGCCCGGTAGTTCAGTTGGTTAGAACGCCAGCCTGTCACGCTGGAGGTCGTGAGTTCGAGCCTCATCCGGGTCGCCAAATTTTACAGTCAACGTAGTACAATCTATGTTGACTGTATTTTTTTATTCCAAAATAAATCCCCCGGCAAAACCGGGGAAGATAATACTTGATCACCGCAATCGCCGGGAATTATGCTTTTTCGGTTTCCGCTTGAATATCTTTTACATTGACATCGCGAAGCAACACGTTTTTCATTACGGAAAATGCCGCCGCGATTCCTGCTGCTTCTCCGGTTGCCATCGCAATCGGCATTACGCGGAAATTGGAATGTGCAAGATGGCTGCCGCTGATGTTTCTTCCGGATAGCAACAGACCCTCGATATTTTTTGGCAACAGACAACCGTAAGGAATTGTATAATCCTTAGGCTGCGGCCACTCATGCTGAACACCGGTTTCATCCAGACTGGCACCGGACATATTGTGAACATCAAAGTTAAAGAATGCACGCTTTACAACCCAGTTGTCAAATTCTTTTGCACTCAGAATATCCTCCGGGGTCAGCGATTGTATTCCTGTAAAATGACGGGTTTCTCTGACACCGAGCATAGAAGCGGAGCTCATCAGCCAACAGTTTTCATATCCGGGTACATATTCACGCAGGAATTTTACAATCGGTTCAATTTGCGAACGGCAAACTTGAAGTCCTTTTGTTAAATCTTCAGCAACGGTAGCGTCAATATCTATGCAGTTTGTCATATTACAGCAGACCGTTCCGGGAGTGGTCTGCCCGTAAAGCAGTACATGACCGGCAGGGAATGGGAGCATTTCTTTTGCAAGGGCTTGCAGTTCACCTTTGGCGGTCGGAACCTTGGTTTCGAAAGAACCGGGGAATACCGCACGGCTATAATCCACGCCTCCGACCTTAAACATGATGGTGCAAGGCTGCATTTTTCCATCTGTTTCTCTGCCTTTAAAATACGGAACTCCGGCTGAAGCGGCAATATCTCCATCGCCTGTGGAGTCAATTACGCATTTCGCCCGAATCAAGCCGCGTCCGCTTTTGTTCTGGACAATGACACCGGTAATGCGCCCATTTTCTGTAACGGTATCGCACACCAACGTGTAAAATAATGTTTTTACCCCTGCTTCCGCAGCCATTTCATCCAAAACGAGCTTTAACACCTCTTGATTGATCATGCCTTGCCAGTAACCGTTTTGTTCATCAAAACCAAGAACCTGGCATTTTTTATAGGATCGGTCAAAAATTTCGGCTAAAACATTACTTGATGAATGTCCTGTCCAGTGCGACATCATCCCGGCAGTTGCCATTCCGCCCAGACAATCCAATGCCTCTACCAGCATGACATTAACGCCCATGCGCCCGGCTCTTATCGCGGCGCCAATGCCGGCAGGGCCGCCTCCGCAGACTAAGACATCTACATCGGCAATTACCGGTATTTCTTTTGATTTTTCAATGTATGTATTCATAGAATTATCCCTCCCTATATAATCTTAGTTTTTCTTTAATTTTCTCCGTTTTTCTTACAAT
>CAUGRT010000042.1 GCA_959602045.1 uncultured Clostridia bacterium
ATTAATCAAAATAGCAAAATATTATGATTGGGAATCAATTTTTAGAGGTTCCCTATAATAAGAATTCCTCAAAATAAATTTAATGTAGGAAACCGTATGATTATTACAAATACCTATAATGCTTACGACAAAAGCGGTAATGAGATAAATCTTCAGCCATTCAGTGATGAAGAGGTTGCTGCCGCAAGAGCGGTCGTAGAAGAATATTTCAAAGCAGCAAACGAAAAAGGCAAACGGGGAGAACTGAAGACATTAACATCGTGGCATAATGCCTCAAACGTTGTTTTAAACAGCGACATTGACGCAATTGTGACTTTAAATGATATACAATATGATGCTAGTGACCCGGAGCGTGAGGGATATGTCACAAACGGCAGAGGAAGCGTTTATAATGTTACCGTTGACGATGTAATTGTATTTAGGGTTGACTACGCTGTAAGCGTTCCGCAAGGCGGAGATGCCGGAGCATATAGCGAAGGCACTTACAGTGACTGGAAAATGATTTTGATTCGTGATGACAAAAACGGAAAATGGTTCATTGATGATATGGGATATTAAACATATTGACAGGGCAACCGAAAATATTACCGCAGATAAAAAACGCGCATATCACCTTAAAGGGTGGTATGCGCGTTTTTTGCAACTTCGTTTGACGGTCTGTTGACGTTTTGTAAACGACTGTCAGACCACGCCTTGTTTTGTGTAATATAATTGTAATACTTTGTTTTTGAAATGTTAAGAATTAAGCTATTGACTTATCCGAGGGCACAGTATATAATATTACTATGAGTTTGTATGCACTTAGTGATGGAAGGAAGAAAGCCTCAATATGAAATTTAATGTGAAACGATATTTTCAAGTGCTGGGAATATCCTTACTGACGATTGTTATTGTTGCGGTAGTATGCATGGGAATTGATTTTTCATCTATACTTAACCCAAGCAGCAACCCCGATAACACTTCTGTTGTGGAAGCAAAGGGAGATAAAATCAATGTACTGGTGATGTGTGTGGACATTGACGGATTAAGGACGGACGCGATGATGCTTGCGCAGTATGACGCTGCGGCGAATACGATCAAGCTGCTTTCGATTCCGCGGGATACGAGATTATTTGTCGGGAATCGTTATCAGAAGATCAATGCGGCACATGCGTATGTCGGCGAGGATGGTGAAATCGGCGGCCCGGAGGCTGCTTGTGAAGCCGTAACCCGTATTACGGGAATCCCGATTAATTATTATATTGATTTTTCGTTTGACGCGGTAGCGCATGTCATTAATGATATTGGTACGGTGAATTTCACCATTCCGGATGTCAAAGGAAACGGCGAGGGAATGGTTTATGATGACCCGATTCAGGGATTGCACATTAATTTACCGCCGGGCAATTATGATTTGGATGGTTCGCAGGTGGTACAGATGCTGCGCTACCGGAAAGGAAATGACGGAAAGGGTTATATTAACGGCGATCGTGACCGTATTGCATTACAGCAGGAATTTTTGAAAAGCTTTGTCGATCAGAAGCTGAATGCGTCGCTGATTTTGAAGATTCCAGCAATTTTCAAGGATATTACAACGGAAATCAAAACCAATGTAACTGTTTCCGATGTTATCAAATATTCGAAGTATCTGACAGGATTCACCTCAACCAATATGCAGACTTTCCAGCTGCCCGGAACAGACGCAAAGGACAGCAAAAACGGAGATGTATGGGTGCCGAATTTAGAGGAAATCCGGACATTGGTAAGCACGGAATTTGGCTATGATGCAGCGAATATTACCGTAGAAGCTCCCGACGGCGGAGCAGGGATCAGCAGCAGTTCATATGAATACGGAACGTACAATGAGAACCTGACCTATGAGGAGGGTTATTACGATTCAGAATATGATAGTTAGTGTGAAGCCGGAAATCGGTCATCTCGCCCAGAGCCATGGGGTGATTTCTGTAAAAATATTATAAAAAATATGAAAAAGGTATTGAAATTACGAAAAAACTGTGCTATAATAAGCTATGTTAAGAATATTTTATTCTGAAAGAGTGGGCGAAGCCCACTCTTTCAATTTTAATGAAGCAAAACAGAAACGTCCCTCGACGGGAAAGGAAAGGATTGCGCATGGCGAACAAAACAGAAACGGCAGCACTGGCTCTGGCAGAAAAAACTGCGGAGGAGCTGGGGGTGTACATTGTAGATGTATCCTACAAGAAAGAAGGCGGAGATTATATTCTGTGCTATTACATTGATAAGGAGGGCGGCGTCGGCATTGACGACTGTGAAGCTTTTTCCAGGGCAATGGATCCGATTCTGGACACGGAAGACCCGATCGGTTCGAATTACACCTTGGAGGTATCCTCTCCGGGTGCAGACAGACGTTTGACGAAAGAACGGGAATTTCTGTATTATCTGGGACGTAAGGTGGATGTAAAGCTTTTTAAGCCGATTGACGGCGAAAAGGAGTTTTCCGGAATCTTGACGGGGTTTGAGGAAAAAACGGCGGCGATCGACGTTGACGGAAAGATCATGAACATTCCGGTTAAGGAAGCATCATATATAAGATTATCATTTGAGTTTTGAGAGAGGAAAGGACTGATTATCAAAATGAATAAGGATTTATTGGACGCAATGACAGCACTCTGCAAGGAGAAAGGGATAAGCCCGGACGTCATTTTTGAAGCGTTGGAGGCAGCATTGGTTGCAGCGTATAAGAAGAATTTCAATTCTTCACAGAATGTAGAGGTATTTATTGATCACGAAAGCGGCAAGGTTCAGGTTATGGCGCAAAAGAAAGTGGTTGACCTGGTTTTTGAGGACAGCGAGGAAATTGATATTGAGGACGCAAAGAAAATCAACCCGAGCTATGAATTGGGCGATATTGTAAATATCGAGGTTACACCGAAAGACTTCGGACGCGTCAGCGCTATGACGGCAAAGCAGGTGATTACACAGCGGATCCGTGAAGCGGAAAGAGGGATTATTTACAGCGAGTACAATGAAAAGACAAACGAGGTTGTCGTGGGTGAGATTGAAAGAATCGAGCGCGGCAATGTGTTTGTGGACATCGGAAAAACAGAGGGCTTGCTCCCGATGAATGAACAGCCGAAGGGGGAAACCTATGAGGTTGGTCAGATGATCAAATGCTATGTGAGCGGTGTAAGACAGGGAACAAAGGGAACGCAAATCCTGCTTTCCAGAACGCATCCCGGACTGGTGAGAAGATTATTTGAAACCGAGGTTCCCGAAATTGAGGACGGAACGGTGGAAATCAAGGGCGTTGCAAGAGAAGGCGGCTCCAGAACCAAAATTGCCGTTTACTCCAACAACCTCGATATTGACGCACAGGGCGCATGTATCGGACCGCGCGGAATCCGTGTTCAGAATATCGGCGATGAGTTAAAGGATGAAAAGATCGACATTGTAAAATGGAGCGAGGATCCGAAAGAATATATTGCTTCGGCACTCAGCCCGGCAAAGGTAGAGTCGATTGAAATTAATGAAGAGGAACACAGCGCAAAAGTAAAGGTGCCCGAATATCAGCTTTCATTGGCAATCGGAAAATCCGGACAGAATGTAAGACTGGCGGCAAAGCTGACAGGTTGGAAAATTGATATTTCAGCGGTATAAAAACTTATGAAAGAGAAGCATATACCACAGAGAATGTGTATCGTCTGCCGCAGTATGCAGGCGCAGGATACACTGATACGAATTATCAATGAGGATGGGACAGCGGTTTTGGACATGGAAAAAAAGCGCTTTGGACGAGGCGCATATATTTGCACAAATCCGGAATGTGTTAAAAAGGCTCGGAAGAAAAGAAGTATAGAAAGGCATTTGAAATGCTGTGTGACGGATGCAGTCTATGAGCAATGTGCCGAGCTGGCAGAAATGAAGAAAGGGTGATGTTAAATGGCGTCAACATCAACAATACAGTTGAAAGAAGTAGCGAAGGATATGAGCGTAACGACGAAGGATCTTTCCGCAAAACTCAGCGAATTTGGCATTAACGCGCCAAGACCGGCAAGCTTTTTGACGAATGAAGAAGCCGGAGCGGTTATTGACATTTATACCACGGAGCATATGATTTCAGCGGAGGAGTTAGAGGAAAAGGTCGAGGAAGTACGCAAAAAGCAGAATGCGCTTGCCGAAAAACAGGCAAAAGAAGAAAAAGCTGCCGAAGAGGCTGCAAAGAAGGCTGCGGAAGAAGCTGCAAGAAAGGCGGCAGAAGAAAAGAAGGCCGCCGAGGAAGCGGCAAGAAAGGCAGCAGAAGAAAAGAAGGCTGCGGAAGAAGCTGCAAGAAAGGCAGCAGAAGAAAAGAAAGCGGCTGAGGAAGCTGCAAAGAAAGCAGCGGCAGAAAAGAAAGCGGCTGAGGAAGCTGCGAGAAAAGCAGAGGAAGAAAAGAAAGCCGCCGAGGCAAAGAAAAAGGCTGCCGCAGAAAAGAAAGCGGCTGAAGAGGCTGCAAAAAAAGCTGCGGAAGAAGCGAAAAAGGCAGAACAGGCAAAGAAGCAGCATCATAAGACGGCGAAAAAACAAACCGGCGTTAAGATTGATTTAAACAGCATGAAAAAGGATGGCGAGGAAATCGTTATCCAGACCGAGGACAGAAAGCGTTATGTTGATACGCGTACTTCTACGGTGGAATTGGATAAAATTAACGAGCGTGAAAGAATAGAAGACTATGTTCCGGAGAATATTAAGCTTGAGGGCGGAAGAAGCAAGAATAAGCGCAGAAGAAACCGTCAGGAGAATACTAAAGAATTAAAGAAGGGACATCAGAAGAAGTTTATCCCGGCAAAGGTGATTACTGAGGTCGAGATTCCGGAAACGATTACAGTCGGCGAGTTTGCGTCAAAGATCGGTAAAACCGGAGCGGAAATCGTGAAAAAGCTGATGATGCTCGGCGTTATGGCAACGATGAACCAGAGCATTGACTTTGATACGGCAGAGCTGATTGGTGCGGATTACGATATTACCGTAAAGCCCGAAATTGTTTTGACGAAAGAAGATTTGCTGATGCAGGAGCAGCCGGAAGCGGATAAGCCGGAGGATTTACAGGAAAGACCGCCGGTAGTCGTTGTTATGGGTCACGTTGACCATGGTAAGACATCCTTACTGGACGCGATTCGTCATACGAATGTTACCACTTCCGAGGCAGGCGGAATCACACAGCATATCGGCGCTTACAGTGTACGGCTCAATGATCGAGATATTACGTTCTTGGATACACCGGGACATGAAGCATTCACAACAATGCGTGCGCGCGGTGCGCAGGTAACGGATATTGCAATTCTGGTAGTTGCGGCGGATGATGGTATCATGCCGCAGACCATTGAGGCGATTAACCACGCCAAAGCGGCAGGAGTTCAGATTATTGTTGCGATTAATAAGATTGATAAAGAGGGTGCAAACCCCGACCGTGTAAAGCAAGCTTTAGTGGAATATGAGCTTGTACCGGAGGAATGGGGCGGTGACACCATTTGCGTTGAAGTCAGCGCGAAGAAAAAGATCAACATTGACGGACTTCTGGAGATGGTTCTGTTGGTTGCCGATATGCAGGAATTAAAGGCAAATCCGAACAGACCGGCAGAGGGTACAGTTATTGAGGCGCGGATTGATAAGAGCCGCGGCCCGATTGCTACGATCCTGGTACAGAACGGTACGCTCAGAGTGGGCGATTTCGTGATTGCCGGAACCTCGGTAGGTCGTGTCAGAGCAATGGTGAATGACAAGGGCAGACGGGTAAAAGAGGCTCTTCCGTCTATGCCGGTTGAGATTCTGGGCTTAAACGAAGCACCGTCCGGCGGCGACAACTTTATGGTAGTGGCAAATGAAAAACTGGCGCGTGACGTTGCGGAGCAGAGAAAGCAGGAAATTCAGGAGAATAAGTTTAATCAGGTTGTAAAGGTATCACTTGACAATCTGTTTAGTCAGATTGATGAAGGAAACATGAAGGAGTTGTCCGTTATCATTAAGGCGGACGTACAGGGAAGCGTTGAGGCTGTGAAGCAGTCGATTGAAAAGCTTTCCAATGATGAGGTGCGTGTGCGCGCGATTCACGGTGGCGTCGGTGCGATTAACGAGTCTGATGTTATGCTGGCGAATGCGTCCAATGCGATTATCATTGGCTTTAACGTTCGTCCGGATGCCGGTGCGCTGAGTGCGGCAGAACAGCATGAGGTTGATATTCGTCTGTATCGCGTTATTTACCAGGCGATTGAGGAAATGGAGGCTGCCATGAAGGGTATGCTGGATCCGGAGTACAAAGAAACGATGCTGGGTTATGCCGAGGTACGTCAAACCTTTAAGGTGTCGGGTGTCGGAACGATTGCCGGATGTTATGTTACCCAGGGTAAGATTCAGAGAAATGCTGAAATTCGTCTTGTGCGTGACGGTATTATTATCCATGAGGGTAAGATTGATTCTCTGAAGCGTTTCAAAGATGACGCGAAAGAGGTTTCCGAGAACTTCGAGTGTGGTCTGGGCATTGAGAACTTCAATGATATTAAGGAAGGCGACACGATTGAGTGCTTCATCATGGAGGAAATTGAAAGGTAAGCAGGAATGGCAAGAATAGATAAAATCAATGAAGAAGTGCGCCGGGAGCTGGCAGCGGTGATTCGGGAGTTGAAAGATTCACGAATCCCGATGATGACGAGCGTAGTGGCGGTTCATGTCACGAACGATCTGCGCTATGCCAAGGCGTATATCTCCGTTATGGGAGATGAGCAGACGCAGAAAAAGGCTTTGGAGGGCTTAAAGAGCGCGGCAGGGTTTGTGCGTCGTGAGATGGGAAAGCGTGTGGATTTGAGATACACGCCGGAATTTGTGTTTGAGCTGGATCATTCGATTGAGCATGGAGCGCATATTGAGGAACTGCTCAAGAAAAATGGGTTTTAATTTGTCTGAAATCCGGAGCCTGCTGCCGGAGTAAGGACGATGGCAGCAGGCAGAATGGAGAAAAAGATGGATAAAGTGATTAAAAAAATAACAGCGGCACAATCTGCGGCAATTTTACCGCATATCAACGAGGATGCCGACGCATTGGGGTCATGCTTTGCGATGGCGGCGGCGCTTCGGGCTATGGGGAAAACGGCTGTGGTTTATGTGAGCGATGAGATTGAAAAACGTCTTTCTTTTATGGGGGACGATTATGAGTTGTATATACCGGGGCAAGATCATCAACATGATTTATGCATCTGTTTGGACTGCGGTGATATTGGGCGTTTGGGAGCGCGCAGGGGGTTATTTGAACGCATCGGACAAACGGTTAATGTGGATCACCATTACTCCAACACTTGTTTTGCGGATGAAAATTATATTGAGGGTGACGCGTCGTCAACGGGCGAGATTTTATATCGGCTTTTGATGGCGATGGGAGCGGAGATTACTCCGGAAATTGCCCGGCAGCTTTATACGGCAATATGCTCTGACACCGGCTGCTTCAAATATTCAAATACTTCAGCCAAAACGATGCGTACGGCGGCGGAGCTTTTGGAGCTGGGAGTGGATAATGCCGAGATTGCAAGATTGCTGTTTGACTGCGAAAGCTTGGCGGCGGTGCAGTTAAAGGCAGAGGCAACGGAGCATATGGAAAGCTTTTTGAACGGAAAGCTTCGAATTATAACAATGACAGAGGAAATGTGCAAGCGGTATGATATTTCGATTGCAGATGCGCCCGCTTTGGTGGATATTCCGCGGATGATTGAGGGAACGGAGATCGCGGTTTGCCTGAAAGAGCAGGCAGATGGAGTCCGGATGAGTTTTCGGTCCAACGGCGATTGGGATGTTTCAAAAGTCGCAGAAGCAATGGGGGGAGGCGGTCACAGAAAGGCCGCCGGATGCAGGATAGAGGAGATTTCGTTAGATGAGATAAAGGAAAGGGTAATAAAAGAATGCGAGTACCTAATATAAACGGAATACTGGTGGTGAATAAGCCTGTAGGAATGACTTCCCATGATGTAGTCAATTTTATGCGCAGGCTAACGGGACTTTCGAAGGTTGGACATGCTGGAACATTAGACCCGATTGCAACGGGCGTACTTCCGGTATGCTTGGGAGTAGCAACAAAGGTCACGGGGATGTTACAAAACTCCGATAAGGTTTATCGGGCGGAGCTTGTTTTGGGAATGACAACCGATACATATGATTGCGAGGGTGAAGTGCTGACCGAATGTGCGGTAACTTGTACGGAAAAGGAAATTATTGATACGATTCTGAGCTTTCAAGGGGAGCAAGAGCAGATTCCGCCGATGTATTCGGCAATCAAGCAGAATGGGAAAAAACTTTATGAGTTGGCGCGCAAGGGGATTGAAGTGGAGCGCAAGCCGAGAAAGGTGAAAATTTCGGCTATTTCGGTCTTGAATGTGGATATGGAAAACCATACCGTAAACATTGAGGTGGAATGTTCCAAAGGCACTTATATCCGCACCTTATGTGCTGACATCGGAAAAAAATTAAAGGTTGGCGCATATATGAATCGTTTGCAGCGTACCAAATCCTATGATTTCACGATAGATCAATCGTATACATTAGATGAAATTAAGCAGATTTACGCTGACCGAAAGCTTCAAGAGAAGCTGATTAACGTGGAAAATCTGTTTGTTGGCTGTCCGAAGATTCATCTGAATTTAAAACAGGCGGAACGGGTGCGCAACGGTTGCCCGATTACCTGGCCGGACGGAGTGAATGGCTTGAAATACAGGTTGTATTCATCGAAAAATCGCTTTTTGTGCCTGTCGGAATGTCGGAATAAGCAATTGGTCATGCTGCAATCTTTCTGGACAGAGGTACAGTGAGTCAGAAGCTTTTTGAAAGGAGTTCATGACAGAAACGATGAGAATAGTACATGCCGAATCTGGAGCAAAGATCCGCGGCGGAAGTGTTGTGGCTTTGGGGGATTTTGACGGATTGCATCTTGCGCATATGGCGATCATCCGGAGCGGAATCCGATATGCACAGGAGCAAGGTTTGCAAAGCGGAATCCTTTTATTTGAAAATAATTCAAAGGGAACAAAGCTTATCACACCCAATCGAATCAAAATGGAGTTGCTGGAATGTGAGCAGCCGGATTTTGTGTATCTACAAAAGTTCACCAAGGATTTTATGCGGCTTTCACCGCGGGAGTTTGTGGAATTGCTGGTGCAGTGCTTGGAGGTTCGAGCGGTATGCGTGGGGTATGATTACAGTTTTGGCTACAAAGCAGAGGGCGATGTGGCGATGCTGAAAAAATTCGGCGCCGAATACGGCTTTGAGGTCTTAGTCACGGATGCGGTGCAGCTGGATGGCCAGCTTGTTTCTTCCACAAATATTCGGAGAATGTTGGAGAACGGGGAAATCCGGGAGGTAAATCATTTTCTCGGACGGCCTTTTTGCATCGAGGGAACGGTATTAAGCGGCTTGCAGAATGGACGAAAAATGGGAATCCCCACCGCAAATGTGCAGTATGACGCGCAGATGGTTCTTCCGGGAAATGGCGTTTATGCCGGAATTACGGAAACAGACGGCAGGCGGCTGCAAAGTGTGGTGAATGTCGGAATGAATCCGACATTTGGGGCAGAGGTCGTTACCATCGAGAGCCATATTCTGGATTTTAATGAGGATTTATATGGGAAACAAATCCGCGTCTTTTTTGAGCAAAGATTGCGCGGTGATATAAAATTTAACAGCATGGAGGCGTTAAAGGCGCAGATCATGCGGGATATTGAGCAGACAAGAGCGATGAAGCTCGTATAGATTGTGGAAAGGAGTTCGTAAAATGTTTACAAGTATTATCCTGGCTGCCGGAATGGGTACCAGAATGAAGTCGGAAATGCCAAAGGTGCTGCATCGGGTTTGCGGAAAACCTATTTGTCAATGGGTGATTGACGCATCAAAGCAGGCAGGTGCGGAGAATGTTGCGGCAGTAATCGGTCATAAAGCGGAGATGGTTCGTGCAGAACTGGGCGATGAATGCGGATATGCGATTCAGGCAGAGCAAAAAGGTACGGGGCATGCCGTGATGCAGGCGGAGGAATATATCCGTCAGGCGAAGGGCTATGTTGTCGTACTGAACGGTGATACGCCGCTGATTACGGCGGAAACCATCCGGAATGCAGTGGCTTATCATCAGGAAAACGGCAATTTTGCAACGGTGCTGACAGCGGTATTGCCGGACGCAACGGGATACGGACGGATTGTCCGCGAGGTAAGCGGCAATGTGCAGAAAATTGTAGAGCAGAAAGACGCGAATGAACAGGAAAAGCAGATTCGGGAGGTTAATTCCGGTATGTATGTCTTTGATGCGGAATCGCTTCTATATGCATTGGGAGAGCTTCGCCCAAATAATGCACAGGGAGAGTATTATCTGACCGATACGTTGGAGATTCTTTTGAATGTCGGCAAAAAGGTTGGCGCTTATATTATTGAGGATAGTGACGAGATTCGTGGAATTAATGATCGGATTCAGCTGAATGAGGCGGAAACGATTATGCGCCGTCGTATTAATGCATATCATATGAAAAATGGTGTTACGATGCGGATTCCGGAGAGTATTTATATTGAGGATGGCGTGGAGATCGGAAATGATACGGAGATTTGCCCGAATGTTACGCTGAAAGCCGGAACAAAAATCGGCAGCGGCTGCACCATCGGAACCGGTTCGGTATTGGATCGGGCGATTATTCATGATCACGTGGATATTTTAAGCTCTGTTATTTTGGAATCTGAGGTAGAGAGCAATACGACTGTTGGTCCGTTTGCGTATATTCGCCCGAATTGCCATGTCGGGAGTGATGTCAAGGTGGGCGATTTCGTTGAATTGAAAAATTCAAATATTGACGATTCAACAAAGATCTCGCACTTGACCTATATCGGCGATTCGGACGTTGGTAAAGGCGTAAATTTCGGATGCGGTACGGTTACGGTGAACTATGACGGAAAGAAAAAGTATCGTTCGACGATCGGGGATCATGCGTTTATTGGATGCAATACGAATTTAGTGTCACCGGTCAATGTAGGGGACGGCGCTTATATTGCCGCGGGCTCTACGATTACGGATGATATTCCGGCAAATCAATTATCCATTGCCCGTGCAAGACAGGTCAACAAGACTGTTTCGAAGGAATGGCTTGCAAAAAGAAGAAAATAAATGACAAAAGGCTGCAATTTGCAAACATCTGCGGATTGCAGCCTTTTTTTGTAAACCCGGAACATGCAAAATTCGGCTTGTCAAAATAAAAAAGAAACGGCATTTTAACTTATGCCGTTTCTTTTAATTATCGTTTTATGAGCAATATTTAAGCGTTTGCTTTAATATTTGCCTGTGCAGCTGCAAGTCTTGCAATAGGCACACGGAACGGTGAGCAGGAAACATAGTCCAAACCGATCTTGTTGCAGAACTCAACGGAAGAAGGATCTCCGCCGTGCTCGCCACAGATACCTACGTGAAGAGCCTTATTAACCGGCTTACCAAGCTTAATAGCCATTTCCATCAGCTTACCAACGCCTGCCTGATCCAGCTTTGCGAATGGATCGTTCTCAAAGATCTTCTTATCATAGTAAGCGTCGAGGAACTTACCGGCGTCATCTCTGGAGAAGCCGTAAGTCAGCTGTGTTAAGTCGTTTGTACCGAAGCAGAAGAAGTCAGCTTCAGAAGCAATTTCATCAGCCAGCAATGCAGCTCTCGGAATCTCGATCATGGTACCAACCTCATACTTCAGATCAATGCCGGCAGCAGCAATCTCAGCGTCAGCGGTTTCAACTACGATCTTCTTTACAAACTTAAATTCCTTCAAATCGCCGATTAATGGGATCATGATTTCAGGAACGATTGTCCAATCCGGATGTGCCTTCTTTACATTGATAGCAGCACGGATGATAGCAGTTGTCTGCATCTTTGCAATTTCCGGATAGGTTACGGAAAGACGGCAGCCTCTGTGACCCATCATCGGGTTGAACTCGTGCAGGGAAGCGATGATTGTCTTGATTGCTTCAACGCTCTTGCCCTGTGTCTTAGCCAATGCTTCAATGTCAGCTTCCTCTGTCGGAACGAACTCATGCAGGGGAGGATCCAAGAAACGAATAGTTACCGGGTTACCCTCAAGTGCTTCATAAAGCTTTTCAAAATCGCTCTGCTGCATCGGAAGAATCTTAGCCAGTGCGGCTTCTCTTTCTTCAACTGTATCGGAGCAGATCATCTCTCTGAATGCGTCGATTCTGTTTCCGTCAAAGAACATGTGCTCTGTACGGCAAAGGCCGATACCCTCAGCACCGAGCTCTCTTGCTCTCTTTGCGTCATCCGGAGTATCTGCATTTGTTCTTACTTTCAGAACTCTGTATTTATCAGCCCAACCCATGATTCTACCGAAAGTTCCGCTGATGGAAGCTTCAACAGTCGGGATGATGCCATCATAAATGTTACCGGTGGAACCGTCGATTGAGATATAATCTCCCTCTGTATAGGTCTTGCCGCCGAGAACAAATTTCTTATTTTCTTCGTCCATTGCGATATCAGAGCAGCCGGATACACAGCATGTACCCATACCACGGGCAACAACGGCTGCGTGTGAGGTCATACCGCCTCTTACTGTCAGGATACCTTGAGAAGCCTTCATACCCTCAATATCCTCGGGTGAAGTTTCCAATCTTACAAGAACAACCTTCTCGCCGCGGTCATTCCAAGCTTTTGCATCTTCAGCAGTAAATACGATCTTACCGCAAGCTGCACCCGGAGAAGCTGCAAGAGCCTTAGCAACCGGAGTGGAAGCCTTCAATGCTTTCTGGTCGAACTGCGGGTGAAGCAGTGTATCTAGGTTTCTCGGGTCGATCATCAGAACCGCTTCTTTTTCGCTGATCATGCCCTCGTCAACAAGGTCACAAGCGATCTGTAAAGCAGCTTGAGCAGTTCTCTTACCGTTTCTTGTCTGAAGCATGTACAGCTTCTTATCTTCAATTGTGAACTCCATATCCTGCATGTCTCTGTAGTGATCTTCCAGAGTCTTGCAGATACCAACGAACTGATCGTAAACTTCCGGCATAACTTCCTTCAGCTGATCAATCTTCTGCGGTGTACGAACACCGGCAACAACGTCCTCGCCCTGTGCATTCATCAGGAACTCACCCATCAGGTGCTTTTCGCCTGTAGCAGGATCTCTTGTGAAAGCAACGCCTGTACCGGAGGTATCGCCCATGTTACCGAATGCCATCATCTGTACGTTAACAGCTGTACCCCATGAATACGGGATGTCGTTGTCACGTCTGTATACGTTTGCTCTGGGGTTGTCCCATGAACGGAATACGGCTTTAATAGCGCCGAACAACTGATCCTTCGGATCGGTCGGGAAGTCTGCGCCTACCTTTTCCTTATACTCAGCCTTAAACTGGTTAGCCAGCTCTTTCAGATCGTCAGCAGTCAGCTCAACGTCCTGAGTTACGCCCTTTGCTTCTTTCATTTTGTCGATAAGAACTTCAAAATACTTCTTACCAACTTCCATAACTACGTCTGAATACATCTGAATGAATCTTCTGTAGCAGTCCCAAGCCCATCTGGGGTTGCCGGACTTCTTTGCCATAACCTCAACAACGTCTTCATTAAGACCCAAGTTCAGGATGGTGTCCATCATACCGGGCATGGATGCTCTTGCGCCCGAACGAACGGATACAAGCAGAGGATTTTCCTTATCACCGAACTTCTTGCCTGTGATTTCCTCCATCTTTGTGATATATTCAAGAATTTCAGCCTGAATATCATCATTGATCTTTCTTCCGTCCTCGTAATACTGTGTACAAGCTTCTGTCGAAATTGTGAAGCCCTGGGGAACGGGTAAGCCGAGATTTGTCATTTCAGCCAGGTTTGCACCTTTACCGCCGAGCAGTTCTCTC
The DNA here is from genome assembly GCA_959602045.1 of uncultured Clostridia bacterium. Taxonomy (GTDB): domain Bacteria; phylum Bacillota; class Clostridia; order UBA1381; family UBA1381; genus Ornithomonoglobus_A. The sequence goes on from CAUGRT010000042.1 coordinate 13,849, forward strand.
ATGCTTGCGTTTCCTTCTGAAAAAAGGTAAACATACTTCTTTGCCATTTAGAATTCCTCCTGTATAATTTGAGATTTTAGGCATAGCAAAAATACCGCGCCTAAAGTTACCCTAATATTTATTATATCATAAATTTTGAAAATGTCCACATTATATTGTTAAAAATTTCACTCTGTTTTCAAAATTGTTATATTCCACAAAATTAAAAAGGATTTTTAGGTATTTCGGCAACGAATTTTATGGATTCTGTTGTGTTTTTTCGGGATTTATGGTATAATTGCAACAAACGGCGTTGGGTATTTTTGCACAAAATCCCCAATATTCGCATTGCGTTTGCGGGTTCAATACGCTTTTTGGGATAATAATTTCATTTTTATCAAATAATAGAACGGAAATCGTGAGGAATGCGCGGTTTACTTCTTTTTTGTGTTCAATTTATGCCGCTGTTGGCGGTGGAATGGAGATTATTATGTCGAAGAAAATAAAATGGTACGCATTGGCGTTTATGGCGTTTTCAACGGTATGGGGATTCGGAAATGTAATTAACGGATATTATTACTTTAACGGACTTCATGCGATTATACCGTGGGTTTTTATTCTGGCGGTGTATTTTGTTCCTTACGCTCTGATTGTCGGCGAGCTGGGCAGTGCGTTTAAGACGCTGGGCGGCGGCGTTGGCTCATGGGTAGAGGAAACGATGGGAAAAAAGATGGCATTCTATGCCGGATGGACGTATTGGGTGGTGCATATGCCGTATATTTCACAAAAGCCGACCAGTACGCTCATCGGCTTGGGATGGGCGTTTTTTCGGGACGGACGGATCGGGGAATGGTCGGTCTGGAAGCTTCAGCTTTCGGCATTGGTGTTGTTTGCGGCGGCGGTGCTGCTTTCACTGATGGGTATTAAATTTCTGAAAAAAATCAGCTCCATTGCCGGAACAGCGATCTTTATCATGTCCATTTTATTTATTCTGATGATGATTGCCGCACCGGCGGTCACGAAGGGGCGTGTGTCTTTTTCGGATATTGATTGGAGCTGGAACAGCTTTCGACCGGAGCTGAATGCAAATACGTTTATGAATGTGGCAATTCTGGTATTTGCGGTGGGCGGCTGTGAGAAACTGTCACCGTATGTCAATAAAATGGAAAATCCGGCAAAGGACTTTCCGTTGGGAATGATCTGGCTTGCCGGGATGGTGGCGGTTTGTGCGATTCTGGGAACGATTGCGATGGGGATGATGTTTGCCGGACAGAATATCGAAAAAAGCTTTGTCGCAAACGGCGCTTATGAATCTTTCCGAACGGTCGGACAATATTTCGGCGTGGGTGATACGCTGATGGTGATTTATGCAATTTGCAATGCGATTGCGCAGGTGGCGGTCATTATCCTATCCATTGACGCGCCGCTTCGGATTTTACTGGAATCGGCGGATGAGGAGTATATTCCGCGCTGGCTGACGGTTCGGAATCGGAACGGCGTATACCAAAACGGTGTTCTGATTGTGGCGATTGTATCCGGCTTGCTGATTCTGATTCCGGCAATCGGAATCGGGGATGTGCATGATATTGTAAAATATATTCTGGACTTGAATGCGGTTTGTATGCCGCTTCGGTATTTATGGGTGTTTGCGGCATATTTTGCGATGAAAAAGCACCAGGAGCAGTATGAGGCGGAGTATCGGTTTGTGAAAAGTAAGAAAATCGGTATGTTTTTCGGTGCGTGGTGCTTCTTGCTGACGTTATACGCTTGCTTGATTAAGATCTTTAATGTAGATGGAGATTCATTTAAGCTGATTCTGAATCTGCTTACGCCGTTTATTTTGGTGGGAATGGGATTGATTTTGCCTTATATTGCAAGGCGCAGTAATCAAAAATAGCGGAATTTTGTATGGCGCGGTTTGGGGCAGGGATATTTTACTATATTAATATATCAAGGTTGGTGAACTGGAAAGCATGTGTTTTTGATTCGGCTGCGGCTCAGACATCCGCTACGCTGCGCGGAATCAAAAACACATGCTTTCCCAGAGAGAGTTTACGTATAGAAGGGATGATTTTAATGTACAAAAAAGCGACGGAGGATTTGATAAAATTTATTGAGGGAGCGACCGATTGCTATCAGGCAGTGGAGAGAATTGCGGAAATTTTGCGCAGCAACGGATACCGCGAGCTTTATGAATGTGAAAAATGGGAGGTTCAAAACGGCGGAAAGTATTTCGTGGTGCGGAATTTATCCTCGGTTATTGCTTTTGAAATCCCGAAAGGGGAGTATGTCGGGTTAATGATTGCGGCGAGCCACAGCGATTCGCCCTCCTATAAAATCAAGCCGGATGCGGAGGTGACGGGCGGCGCTTATACGCGGCTCAACGTCGAGGGCTATGGCGGCATGATTGCTTCGACCTGGTTAGACAGACCGTTGGGCGTTTCGGGGCGGATTGTTTTGAAAACCGAAAACGGACTGCAAACAAAATTAGTCAAAATTGATGAGGATTTTTTGGTGATCCCGAATCTGGCGATTCATCTGAACCGAAAAATCAACGAGGGGCAGAAACTCAATCCGGCAAAGGATATGCTGCCGCTTGCAGGGGACGGCGCAAAGCCGGGGCGTTTTTTCGAGCGGATTGCAGAAGCAGCCGGAGTGCAGACGGATGCGATTATTGCGCACGATTTGTTCCTTTATAATCGGATGCCGGGCAGTATCTGGGGAATGGATGGGGAGTATTTTTCCATCGGCAGAATTGACGATTTGCAGTGTGCTTATACGTCATTGCGCGGATTTTTGGAATCGGACGAAACGGAAGCATTAAAGATGTACTGTGTTTTTGATAATGAAGAAGTGGGGAGCGGAACGAAGCAGGGCGCAAAATCCACGTTTTTGACGGATGTACTGGAGCGGATTCATTCGGCTTTGGGTTTGGATCGGGAAAAGATGAACCGTGCGTTAAGCTCAAGCTTTATGCTTTCTGCAGACAACGGTCATGCCGTACACCCGAATCTGCCGGAAATGTCGGATTTGACAAGCCGACCGGTTTTGAACGGCGGTGTGCTGATTAAGCACAATGCTAACCAGAAATATACAACTGACGCGGTTTCGGACGCGATTTTCAAAACGATCTGCCAAAGGGCAAATGTGCCGTATCAGACTTATACCAACCGGAGCGATATTCCGGGCGGCTCCACCCTGGGGAATCTGGCGAATGAAAAGCTTTCCTTAAATACGGTGGATATGGGTGCGGCACAGCTTGCGATGCATTCGGCATATGAAACGGGCGGTGTGCGCGATACGCTGTATTTGATTCAGGCATTTCGTGCTTTTTATTCTACCGCTATCCGTGCATTACCGGCAGGCGGATATGAGTTTTAAGCTGAAATTTAGAGCTGCTGAATAGACAGAGGAATCCTATGAAACAAGAATTTTATGAACGTCTGGTGAGCGACGCTTTGGATTTGGCAGGATGTATGATGCGCTGCGGCGCGGAGGTGCGGAATGTGGAGAAAACGATCGAACGGATTTGCACGGCTTACGGCGCAGTACGGTGCGATGTGTTCGCGCTGAGTCTGAGTGTGTTTGCAACCATTCGGTTCCCGGGACATTCGCCGGTCAACTGTTCTCGGCGCATTGCCAAAGCCGGAACGTCATTGAATCAGTTAGAGGAATATAACGATTTGTCGCGATATGTATGCCGGGAGCGTCCGAAACCGGAGTATATCGAAAAGCGGATGGCGGAAATCGAGGTCAATTGCGGACGGAAATGGTGGTATATTCTCGGATATATCATCGGCGCCGGAGCATTTACGGCGTTTGTCGGCGGTGATTGGAGAGATTGCGTGATTGCGGCGGTGATCGGTGCGTTTATATTTTTCTGCGATGAATATCTGAAAAGAAATGGCATGAACAAGCTGATTTATACGTTATTGATGTGTGCGGTGACAGGATGCCTGGCAATTTTTTCGGTTCGGTGGGGACTGGGAAAAAATCCGGACAAAATTATGATTGGGGATATTATGCTGTTTATCCCGACTTTGACCTTATGCAATGCGGTTAAGGATATGCTCTACGGAGATATTTTTACTGGGGTTTATTATTTTATTGATGCGGTTTTGATCACGTTTATGATTGCGCTGGGATTTTATATTTCGGAGGCACTGGTGGGAGTATAATGCCGAATGGCGGAGCGGAGGTTTCTATGAGTGGATGGATGGGAATGATTACTGCGGTGCTCAGTTCTGTGGGATTCGGGATTTATTTTCGTGTGAAGCCGGGAAAGCTGCCGTTTGCGGCAATCGGAGGCTTGCTTGCGTGGGGAATCAGTACGGCGGCGAGTGCTGGCGGTTTTCGCGTGCTTTTCGGAACTTTTTTTGCAACAGCGGCGATTGTGATTTATTCGGAAATTATGGCGAGGGTCTTAAAAGCACCGGCAAATACGGTTCTGATTCCGTCCATTATTTCGCTGCTTCCGGGGCAGTGGTTATATTATATGATGAAAGCGCTGATGTCGGGGGATCTGAACAATGCCTATGCGTGCGGAATCCTTGTTGTTCAGAATGTTCTCGGAATCGGCATGGGGATTCTTTTGGCGATGTTTTTTTATTATCAAATTATCAGGCGGCTGATTGAGCTGAAAAAATCTTGAATTTGATTCTTGTTCCGAAAATTTTTGAATATATTTGTGATAAGGTCTTGATTTTTTCTTGATTTTAGAGTACAATGGTAAAATACGCCAAAACGACCGGGGACGATAAGTCTGAATAAAATCGCCCATAGCACAACTTTTTGCTCGGAGCGGTACCATTGTACAGCATCACTCGCTGCAAAGCAGCACTCTGAGCGATTTTCTTTCAGACTTAAGTTAGCACGGAAAGGAATGGTTATAAAAATAAAGGAGCAGGATGGTTTATGGATATTATATCAATTTTATTTTTGGCGATTGCTTTGGCGATGGACGCTTTTGGGGTCAGTGTTTCGGACGGGATTATTCTGAAGAAAATCAAATTACGCAACGCGCTGAAAATCGGCATGTTTTTCGGCGGATTTCAGTTTATCATGCCGTGTATCGGCAGCTTTTTGGCAGGCTTTGCGATGCGGTATATTTCGATGTTCGATCACTGGATTGCATTTGGCTTGCTGATGTTTCTCGGGATCCGAATGATTATCGAGGCACGCAAGGAGGAACGGGAAATCCCGAAAGATCCGTTAGGATGGGGAACGCTGACGATTATGGCGATTGCGACCAGTATTGACGCGTTGGCGGCAGGAATTACAATTGCGGCAGTGGGAACGCCGATTCTGATGCCGGCAACCATTATCGGGGCGGTTGCCTTTGCTTTTTCGTTTGCAGGCTTATACATAGGAAAGCGATTCGGCGATATTTTGGGTGAAAAAGCAGAGATTTTGGGCGGTGTGATGCTGATTGCGATCGGAATCAAGACGTTGCTGGAACATCTTCTGGGATAACGGTATCACATGGTGATATTGTGGCTGATGATGAATGGAAAGGGACAAAATCTATAAATTTTATACAAAGGTAAAGATTTTATGACAAAAATCCTTGACAGAATGAATATTTTATTGTAAAATAACTGCAATGGTATGATAAATGAGTTTCGGGAGTAACAATAATTTTTTCTTGTTATGAAAGGATCGTCAGATGATTATGAAGAACAGAAGCGGATTAAATCTGAATACACTCCTACTACTCCAAAGCTGAATTGACAATGTGGTCTTCGGTTTTTATTCTATTGTACGGATGATAGGAATTAGGATCGGGTCACATTGTGATCCGATTTTTTTATCAATCGGGGAATCCCCGGAAAAATACATATTTACAGATAGGAGCGCGGCTATGAATTATCAAAAGTATCAAAAAATGTATCACCCCATTCCGATGGAAAACAGAGAATGGCCGGACAAGGAAATCACTCATGCGCCGATATGGTGCAGCGTGGATCTGAGAGATGGAAACCAGGCTCTTTATTCACCGATGACAATTGATGAAAAGATTGAGTTTTTCAAGTTTCTCGTAAAGCTCGGTTTCAAGGAAATTGAGGTAGGTTTTCCAGCAGCATCGGCGACAGAGTTTGAATTTATACGCCGCTTGATTGATGAAAATATTATTCCGGATGATGTGACGATTCAAGTGCTGACGCAGGCGAGAGAGCATATCATTGCCAAAACCGTAGAGGCATTAAAGGGTGCGAAGAATGCGATTATTCATCTTTATAATTCCACTTCGACATTGCAGCGGAAAGTAGTGTTCCATAAAAATAAGGAGGAAATCAAGCAGCTTGCGGTAGATGGCGCAAAGCTGGTTACAAGCTTGGTTGAAGGACAGCTTGACGGAAACATCCGGTATGAATATTCGCCGGAGAGCTTTACCTGTACGGAAATGGATTATGCTGCAGAGATCACCAATGCGGTATTGGAGGTATTCAAGCCGACACCCGAACGGAAAGTCATTGTCAATTTGCCTTCGACAATCGAAGTGGCAACGGCAAATATCTATGCGGATCAGATCGAATATATGTGTAAGCATCTGAACAACCGTGAAAATCTGATTATCAGCCTTCATGCGCATAATGACCGCGGAACGGGTGTAGGTTCAACCGAATTGGGACTGCTTGCCGGAGCGGACAGAGTGGAAGGAACCATTTTCGGAAACGGTGAACGGACGGGAAATACAGACGTGATTACCGTTGCGCTGAATATGTTTGTTCAGGGCGTTGACCCGAAGCTGGATATTACGAATATTGATGAAATTGTTGAAGTTTACGAAAAATACAATAAGCTGCCGATTCATCCGCGGCATCCGTATGCCGGCGATATGGCATATGTGGCATTCAGTGGATCGCATCAGGATGCAATCAAGAAGAGCATGGATATGTTCGGAGAAAGCCCGGATAACAAGTGGGCAAATCCGTATCTGACGATTGACCCGACCGATATTGGTAGAAAATATGAGCCGATTCTGATTAACAGCCAATCCGGAAAAGGCGGCGTAAGCTATGTTATGGAAAACAAATACGGCTATACGTTGCCGAAGCCGATGCTGGTTGAATTCAGTGCATTGGTAAATGACATGTCCGACGCGAAAAAGACGGTTCTTTCCAATCATGAAATCCATCAGGAGTTTAAGGACAGCTATGTTAATATTGACAATCCGATTAAGACGCGATTCTATCATTCGACCAACGGCGATGGTCAGACGGAGTTGAGCGCAACGGTAGAATATAACGGAAAAGTTAGCACAGTCATCGGAAAAGGTAACGGACCTTTGGACGCGCTGTGTGCCGGAATGAGAAAAATGCTTGAAATGCATTTTGAAATTTCGAACTATACCGAACACGCGTTGGAGCGTTCTTCCTCATCCCATGCTGCGGCATACATAGGATTAAAGGACGAGGACAGCGATCGGATTTACTGGGGTGTAGGTGTAGACGCGAATATTAATACGGCGTCAATTTATGCGTTAATGAGTGCGATTAACAGAATGTTGAAAAAATAAATTTTGAGAGGGCGTTGCATTGTGCGGCGCCCTTTTTGGGCAAGAGGAGCATTTATGGAAGAAAAATTTATGAAAGAAGCCATCAATCAGGCGAAAAAAGCGGCGGCAATCGGTGAAACGCCGGTAGGGGCGGTGATTGTTCGGGACGGAGTCATTATTTCACGGGGGTATAATCGCCGGGAAACGAAAAAGAACGCGCTGCTTCATGCTGAAATGATTGCGATTGACAGAGCTTGCAGAAAGCTGGGCGGCTGGCGCTTGCCGGGGTGTGAGCTGTATGTAACGCTGGAGCCTTGCCCGATGTGCAGCGGTGCGGTGATTAATTCGAGGATTGAAAGGGTTTATTTTGGTGCGCATGATAAAAAAGCAGGCTGCTGCGGTTCTGCGGCGGATTTGTTCCAAAAGGGGATATTCAATCACTTGCCGGAGGTGCAGGGAGGAATTTTGGAAACGGAATGTGCGGCATTGCTGACAGAATTTTTTCGGGAACTGCGTGAGAAAAGAAAACGCGGAAAACGTTAAAAATTTTTGATAAAGGTCTTGAATTTGCAGCGATTTCATAGTATAATGACCTCAAGCGGTATAGGTTTTCAAATCAATCGACAAGATTTCTTTTGAATCTTGTTTTCTACGAAAGGATTGAATGGGTAGAGCTATGAAAAAAATAGTTTGTTTGGCGGTGGCAATTTTTATGCTGACATCAACGGTATACGCGGCAAATTTTGAGGATATTAAGGGGCATTGGGCGGAGAACACGATTAATCGTTTGGCAAACAGAGGGATTGTGAATGGTATCAGTGAGTATCAGTTTGAGCCAAACGGCGTGGTGACTCGTGCGGAATATTTGAAAATGATGATGAACCTTGTCGGGATTGAAACGGCTCAGTGGCGGAGTGGAGAATGTTTGGATGCGGCTGCCGGGGATTGGTACGCGCCGTATTTGCAGAGTACGTTGGACAAGGGGTTGATTCCGAAAGAGATGATTGCGTCTTATAAAGCGCATGTGACGGTTTCAGTTGATGAGGACGGAAATACGGTATCGGGAGTGCGCTATACCGGTGCATTTAATGGAAATTTGCCAATCGAACGTGAGGAAATGGCGGTGCTGACGATGCATCTTTATCAGTACGCGGCGGATGCGAAAGAGGCAGAAACGGCGGTAAAAAGCGTTTCTTTCAAGGATATGGACGAAATCAGTGTATGGGCGCAGCCGAGTGTGAAACTGGCGGTGACAAAAGGGTTTATTGAGGGAATGGACGACGGAAGCTTTCAACCCTCGGAAACAGCAACACGGGCGCAGGCTGCAACGATTTTGGGTAGGATATTAGATAAACAACAATAAATACGGAAAGGAATGAGGGCGTTATGTTTAATCAGAAACAGAAAAGAATTATTTGTATTGTCGTTGCGGTGGCAATGATTGTGCCGCTGGCAATCAGTATTGCGTATATGTTTATACAGTAATGAGTAAAAAAGCTGATGTGACATGAAAATGAGTTGCATCAGCTTTTTGTTTATGTGCAACCTGTCGAAAGAGAAGTCGAAAAAAGGTGAGAAAGGCATACAAATAATCCAAAGGTAAAAAAACAGTGAGAGAGGGTATTGACAAAGGGGGATAGATGTGGT
>CAUGRT010000043.1 GCA_959602045.1 uncultured Clostridia bacterium
AATCACCAATGCTTGTTACGCTATCGGGGAGGCTGATGCTTGTCAGACTGCTACAGATCCAAAACGCATAATCACCAATGCTTGTTACGCTATCGGGGAGGCTGATGCTTGTCAGACTGCTACATTTTAGAAACACATCATCGCCTATACTTGTTACGCTATCGGGAAGGCTGATGCTTGCAAGACTGCTGCATCCTAAAAACGCACAATCACCAATGCTTGTTACGCTGTCGGGGAGGTTGATACTTGTTAGACCGCTGCATCCAGAAAACGCCCAACTACCAATACTTGTTACACTGTCGGGAAAATTGATACTTTCCAGACTGCTACAGCAACTAAACGCCGCCCAGCCAATGCTTGTTACGCTATCGGGGAGGCTGCCGCTTATCAGACTGCTACATTTCCAAAACGCATAATCGCCTATACTTGTTACGCTGTCGGGAAAATTGATACTTTCCAGACTGCTACAGCAACTAAACGCATAATTACCAATGCTTGTTACTCCTTGTTTTACTTCAACTTTTTTTATATTTGTATTACTACACCATGGCGATTCGCTTCCATTCCAATTCCACATATCCCCCGTACCGCTGATTATCAAAGTCCCCTCATCGTCAAGTGTCCATGTCAGATTATCGCCGCAAGTACCGCTTGTTGCCGCCAATACGGTAACGGGTATGGCGGTAATCATACTCGCAACCATACACAGCATCAAAAACAGACTTAACATTCTTTTCCTCATGTAAAATTCCTCCCCAAATTAAAAAATGCGCAGCCGAAGCTACGCATAAAAACACATCGCTCCAACTAACGCGACTTAGCTTTTGAAACATTCTCATAATAAGGTGCAACAAAACAGAGCATGCATTTTTTACAAAGGTAAAAACGCACCTTTTATGAGTGAGAATTATTAAACTAAGTCGCATGTCCATTATAACACATCAAACCGGAATTGACAATACCTTTTAATAAAAAGTACACAGAAATCCCCTTACAGTATCAAACAATCATGCTATAATATCATAGAACACCCATATTGTAGCATAAAATTTTCCTTATGACAATACTTTCCGGATTTTTTATGCAATTTGCCGACAAAAAATTACATAAAAAAAGCTCTTGCAAGAGCGCAGACCTCTGTCCGCCCCTGCAAGAGCTGAATCTGTTTCAATTTTTTCAAATCCCAAACTTCTCCCGTACCTCACAAAAAGATTTTATCGGCTGCATGTTCGGTTTCGGCTCACCGATCACCTTGTTCATCATAATGGTTTTATGCCAGCGGTTAAACTTATAGCCACAGTTTTCCAACTCTCCGGCAAGCTTATATCCCACCTTTTCATGAAAATGCTTGCTGTTATAAACAGACGGATCTTCTTCCTGGTCGGGCGGCGTTATGAGCGCAGCCGCATTGACAATGCCCTGCTCTTTCAGAATCCTCTCCAGTAAATCATAAAGCTTTTGTCCGATTCCCATGCCGCGGCTGTCCTTATCCAGATAAACCGTCATTTCCGCATTCCATCCGTATGCGGCTCTTGAATGAAATCTCCCGGCATAGGCATAGCCGACAATTTTTCCGTTCACCTCCGCCACAAGATACGGATAATTTTCTAAAACATGCAAAATCCGATTCCGAAATTCCGCCAATGACGGAACCTCATATTCATAAGTAATGGCGGTTTTCTCCACATAATATCCGTAAATATCCAGTAATGCCTGCGCGTCCTCAACCGCAGCCACGCGAATTTTAATTTCCGGTTTCATCTTCGTATTCATCCTTTCACAAAGCCCGGGGCTGAAAGAAAAATTCTTTCAGCCCTCATGTGCTTTCGTTTATCACGATTCATTACGAATATTATATCACAAACCGCGCCCAAAGGCAATACCCTTTGGCATAGATCCCTCACTGATTTTCCGGTTTTGTGATAATAACCTTTTGCTCTGTTCCAATCCACTCCACGCTTGCGCCAAGCTCTTCCGAGATAAAACGAATCGGCGTATAGGTGCGGTCATTTTTAACAAATGCCGGAGAATCCAACTGAATCTCTTTTCCGTTCACGACCGCGGTTGCCGCTCCGATTGTAATCAAAATGGTAACGTCCTCATTCGTTTTAAGATTCTTGCCGGTAATCGTAACAAGCTTCTTATCACCGTCCCATTCAACTTTTGCGCCGAGGTTTTCGGCAACAAACCTTGCCGGGAGCATGGTACGGTCATTAACAACTTCGGGCGCAACATCATTGGATTTTATCGTTCCGAAAACAGCAGCGTCCTTTTTCCCGATTGTGAGAATCAGCTGATTTTTGGAAAGGTCGGCCGTTTTTTCCGTCCAAGCCGCATAAAGGGTAAAGCTCTTTGTGACTTTTTGTGAAAAATCATATGGAGTTTTTAATTCCTTATCCGTATACCAACCGGCAAAATCAAAGTTTTCTTTCGTTGGCGCTGTCGGCTCTTGAATCAGATTGTTCTTAATAATGCTTTGGCTTCTGATCGTACTGCCGCCGTTTGTTTCGAATGAAACGACATATCTCGCAGCTCCGCCGCCTCCGCCGCCGCCCGAATTGCGTTTCCATGTTGCCGTAACGGTAACATCCTTATCGGGCATGATAAAGGTCGTTTCCACTGCTTTCTCGTCCGCCAAAGTGATAGCGCTGTCCGATGTCCATCCGGTAAAGGTATAGCCACTGCGCGTTCCGGCGTTAATGGTTACGGTTTCATCCTTGTTATACTCTCCGCTGCCGCTGTTCTCAGCATAGCTTTCGTTCACTGTTACAGTGTTGGACATACGCTTTACAATCAGCGCAAGCTGCGGCTTTGATATGTTTTGCGCGGAATCCTGTGCGCAAATTAAGATAGAGTCACTCGTTTCTCCTTCATACAGCGTTCCCGAAATAACAAAGTTTCCGTCACTGCCTGCAACCGTCTTTTCATTTTCACCATATAAAATCGTACTTCCTGCGTCTGCCATACCGCTGATTTCATATTCTCCCGAATCTTTATTTGCATAGAATACTTCCGATGCCAGAGTCAGACTTGGCGGTTCTTTGTCACGGCTGACAAGCACATACTCGCTCGTTACATCATTTCCCTTGATTCCATCAACTTGAAGCATTAAGATTCCCTCAAAATCCGGAATCGGATATTTCCCGTTTTCGGGTGTAATTTCGGTATTCGTATCCATACGCATAACCTTGAACACCGCACTGCTCTCGCCCTCTGCTGTTACCGCGAGATCATTGTAGCCGTCGCCGATATACGCATTATAAATTCCGTTTTCATCTGTCGTGCATGCTTCATCATTAATCAGCAGCTCCATTTTCAGCGGCGTATACTTCGGCAAGAATTTGCCCTCGGATTCGGTTTCGGCACTGTAATACTTTCCGTTTTCCGAGTTTTTGTATGCGCGAACGCCAACCTTATAGGTCTTATCCGGCAACAGGTTTTCGGCAGGAACAGACTCTGCGGAGCTTCCATTTTCGTTTATACGAACGCCGTTTCCGCCGACTGTGAGCGCCATATCGACCGCAGTCGCGTCTTTATCCAGATCATACCCAAAGCCTGTGTCTGTCCAAACGCCGTTTTGTTCCTCATAAATTCTCACGGTATAACCGTCAATGCCGTCTACCCCATTCCACTGCGCACGCATTACTTCATTTCCCGACGCTTGCAGAGTGACATCTGTCGGAGCGGACGGCTCGTATATATTGGTGTATGAAACCTTACCGTTAAATGTCTGGTTGTCAATGGCGATAAGCGCTTCCTCATCTTCACCGTCGTCGTTGAGGTCCGCTTGTCTTTTTGTCATAAGAAAAGCTGTTACATAATATTCACCGGTAGGCGCTATCGCACCCGATGATGGAACGGAAAGCGCAATATTGGAAGTATCGCCGATTTCCTGTTCGGAAATCATATAGTCCGCTCCGCCCTCTTCGTTTGAAAAATAAGTGCGGATAACGTAAGGCGCATTATTCACGGCATGCTTCACCTGACCGGAAATCTGATTGCCGTTCAGCATCAGAGCCAGCTTCTCAAAGGGCTCGACGGAAAACGCCTTTTCATCGGTAAAGGTCAACCCGCCTGCGTCAATGATATACTTGCCGCCTTCTTTAAGCCGCAGAAGAGCCAGCCGATATTTTTTACCGTCAGCATTTGTTTTTTCCATATCCCCGATAGTTGTCGCACTGACATCTTCGTTGGGATTAAACTGACTGTCGTCGGTCATCCAGTCGATATTAAGCTCGGTGTTGCTGCCATTGAAAATCTTCAGGTTGTCTTTAATCTGCTCCTCGGTGAGATTTCCGTCAAAGGCAAGTAAGATATACGGTGCTTCATCTGTGCCGGCGCTCGCTAAGATTTCCGCCCGACTCTCGCCGACGTTTGCAAGCGCAAGGTTCTCCTCAAGCGCCACAACATTCGCCCCGCCGTCTTCCGCAAGCAGACTCACAACCGGCGACACACCTTTATCCGCCCAGTTCCATTCGGGCATATAGCCGCATATCTTAAACTCAATATTCCAACCGCCGCCCTTGCGGAAGTTGGTCTCCACGATCTTCGGCACGAGTACCCATGCCCGGGCACTGGCTAACCAGCCGCCCACCTCAGCCACCGCGCCGAGGTATACATCGACATTTTGGAAGGCTTGCTTCATCCCCTCCTCGACGGTGACATTGCTGATCGGGAATGCCGTCTGACCGCCTACGATGAGATTGATCTTTCCGACATTAAATCCTTTGCCTGCCAAGACAGGGCTACCACTTGGAATCTGCACTCTGCCTGCAACCGTGCCGTTTGCACCGATTGCAAGATACAGCTTATCCTTGCCGTCATTCACTCCGCCGAAAGCGCCCAATTCAATAGAAGAGTCAAACGTTATAACGTCTATCTGTTTACTCGGCAGATTTAATGCAAGTTCCTTTGAGCCGCCGAAATAAACGCCTTGATATGTATCGCCTTTATAATTCCGCTCCTGACCGTTTAATTTTAAGGAATAACCGAAGCTGTCGACAATCTGCGTTGCCTTTCCGGCTCCCACAAGGTTAACATCGGTTGCTTTTAATGAAATCTCGCTCGGCCCTATGACAATGTTACCCGTACCCTCAATCAGGTGCAGATAAGTACCGGTCAATGCACCGCGCAGCTTAAGCGGCGGAATTGCAAAATAATTGCCGTTTACCGTTGCCGCCAAATCTTTGAATCCTGCGCCGCCGCCGTTTAACTGACCGATCGGAACAGGAGGAACCAGTACGATTCCCGGATTTGCCTTGACATAGAACCAAAGCTCATCGGGCAAAAGCGTTCCTTTATTACTGCGCTCAAGCGCCAGGGACGCCTCTGTTTCAAACAAATCAAACGCATTTAATTCAAGACTGAAAGCATAACGTTCCTCCCCCTTGAACGTGTTGACTTCACCCTCGACCTTTGCCAGCTCCAGCGTCATCAAAGCCGCCGTATCAAAGCTGCCTTTCGCGTGAACGCCGTTCACCTTAAAATCATACTTCTTAACGCCATTGCCCAGATCTTTTTCCTGTAATCCGTAGCCTAATTTTTCAAGTGAAAATTCCGCACCGTTAAATACCGTCTTAAAGCCGATTTCTCCATCGAAAACAAGATTTCCCGAACTATCCGCCGTGGCTTTTTCCAGCTTTACGGTTGCATAAGGAATATCCACAAAAACAATCGCTTGATTGTTTTCCGGCTCTATATCAAACTGAAAACCCTGTTCCGTAAGACTGATCTTGAGTGCATCTTCCGTACCGGCTTTAGGCTGATAAAACTTAAAGGACGGAGCATTCAAATGAACACCGCTTTGCTCAATCGTTCCGTCCTTGCGAATTACAAGCTTTCCTCCGGTATTCTGATCCCATGTTGCGGTTACAGATGGCGAAAGCATCGCCGCACCATCGGTAAACTGAAATTCACTCCCGTTCGTACTTTCATAATCGCCGTTAATCAGTGCAACGGGATTGCCATATTGCTTTTTAAAAGCCTCTAATGCAGCACTATCCGCAACATGCTCTACGATAATGCCTTGATTGATTTTAAATGCCGCAAGCCTTTTTGCCGAGAATGAGGAAGATACCTTATCCGGCTCTGACGGAAGCTCTTCCTCCATTGTCAGCAAATCGCGGTATCCCCACAGGAAATGTACACAATCCTCCGGTGTTTCCGATGAATCCTCACCGAAAGTAACCCCAATATTATTTTCACTTGTAACTTGAGAAAAAACCGGTATGTCTCTCGGTCTGACGCTTACCAATGGCGGCTGACTGACGCGAATCGGCTCCTTGCCGTCCGCATAAATTGCGCCGCTGTGCTCATAATAATCTGACAATCCGACAAACGGGTTCGCCCATGGGTATGCGTCTGTATAGACATCCGTGATATAAACACCGTCCACATCCCCCCATAAGGAGTAGCCTTTTGGAACTTGTTTCGTCCAAAGATTCTCCATTGTGCTTGTTATGACCGTATTTTCGGTTGATTTTTCACCAGCTTCGGTCACAGTGGTACGGCTCATTTTAATTGCCGGTCCTCCCGGTTGGTTTGCGGTTTCTGCATGCCCCATTCCTGTAAAGTTTGTCAGATAATATCTCCAGTCAATACGAAAATCGCCCATAGGACCCGAAAAGTCCTTCGCGTTAAACTGAATCCTGCCGACAGTCGTTAAAACGCCCCATGTCGAAGCTTTTGCCGACGGATCGTCTGTCAGCTTGACAAGCTCGTGATAAACTGTAATTTCCGAGGAAAGCTTCGTACCGTCTTTAACGCCCTTCACATCGTAAAAAGTCCACTCGACATCGTAATTCACCTTAATCGCATTATTTTTTCCATTCGGAGTAGAGGTTACAAACTCCATATTTTTGAAAAGAACATATCCCGTTATCGTTTTTTCATAGTCACGATCCTGTACAACAAAATCACATCCCGGTACCTGCAAATCCTGCGGAAGCTTCATTCCGGTCTTTTCCGCAACTAAAGTCGGCATCGTTGCAAGATACGTTCCCCGATATTCATTTTTATGAAGCAGAAAACTAATATATTGGTTTTGCAATCCCAGTGTGTTGCCATCCTCTGACACCATCGTTTCTGTTGTTTCCTCATTAGCCGCCCAAATATCGCCGAGATATGCCAGCGTCTGTACCGGGAATGTACATAGAAGCATACCCATACACAGTATAATTGAAATAATCCTTTTTTTCATTTTTGATCCCTTTCCGTGCTATAAGGCACAAATCTGACCCGAAAAATTTTGCAAAATACAGAATTTAATTCAGATCCCATTTTCCTCATTTACTTTTGTTTTTTGATACAGATCACAGTAATAATTGTCGCCGCAATAAAGGTCACAACCGCCGTAAGCACATATCCGCCGACTCCGTCAACCAGCAAAATCGAGCCATACGATTCTGTTACCGTTCCGCTTTGATATTGTTCGGGAAAAGCAGTGATACAATAAATCAGCAAAACAGAGAAGATTGTGGTCGCAACCGTAAAAGCCGCAATCTTTCTGTTTTCTCGCTGCCGACTCAGCTCTGCTGCTCGTTTCAAAACCCGTTTCATTCTGTCTGTATTCTGCATGATACTCTCCTTTCCGCCGTCGGGAACAGCTAAAATATTTGCAAACCGATCACGATTTCCCCCCACGCAGCGTACAAGAATCCGCTGCTTTTTTTGCGTTCCGATTTGCATCTCTATTAATATAGGTGCAAATTTTCCCAAAACTCCCCCCAAAAAATAAAAAAAGATTGCATTTTTTCTGCAATCTTTTTTAAATCAAAATTATTTCGCAAAATACTTTTTTAAATTCCGTTCCAATAAAACCTGCCCGGCAATCGTCATAAGCGGAATCGCATAGCCGATTTGCCTTGTAATTCCCTCCGTTTTCATCAGCATATTAAAAATTGCATGAAACGTAATCGTCACGCACAAGAGTCCGAACAATCCGGCAGTCTTAAGAAAGGAGGATTGCCGAATAAACCGAAGTCCGCAGCCGATGATAAACGCACAGGCAATATGCATTGCGCCGGTAGAAAAGCCGCGTATAACAAGATGAAACAGATTATCTGTTCCGTTTTCAAGCAGATAGCAGATATTTTCGAAAGTCGCAAAACCAATCGCAAGATTAAAAACCGCCTTTCCTTCCTCATTCTCATCCGCCTCAAAAACAAAAAGATAAAACAAGAGCGGCAGCAGCTTGACCGTTTCCTCAATCACCGGCGTAATCTCCATTACCGCCGCAGTATTGTCCGCCTCATACAAAAACATAAAAAAGGTGTTTAAGTATGCCGACACAATGCAGCAGAGAAAACCCAGCACAAGAAACACACAATTTCTTCGGTTATCGGTTTTGACACTGATTGCTGCAATCAAAAACGGTGCGGCAAGACAAATAAAAATGTTTTCTATATTGTATGACATCCCCCAAACTCCTTTCCGATTCTTTAAGCCCGATCCTCTCGTTTTTGCATGATGGCAACCAGAATCAGCGCCGGATTCAGCACAAATGTATCCATCAGAAAATACGGATTGAAAAAGGTATCGCTAAGCCAAAAATAAGAAGAAACCCACAACAAATATTCCGCCGCAATAAAAATAAGAACCGCCATGCAAATATACCTTCGTTTTGTACGATTTTGCGCAATGGCAAACATCAGCCCCCGTGCCGCCAAAAAGCCGCATACCGCCAAAGCCGTCCCCATCAGAATATTTTCCAGATAACTCCCGCGCTGACAAAAGAAAATACACATTCCTAAAGAAAACAGCGGTAACGCCCGCGCCAATTTGGGTTTATAATTCCTTTCTTCATCCGACAACTCCGCTGCCAGTCGTATCGCCAGGAAAATATATGATGCCGTCCAGCTCAGCTCCGAAACGCAAAATACGCGCGGTGTGGATGCAAACAGGATAATATACAACACCCAATACGTCAGGCCGATTCCAAAGCTGAGATAAAACAGCGTAACAAAAAGCCAACTGTAGCTCCTGTTTTTCAATGCGGACATTCCCGAATAAATTCCGCAAACCACTACAATAAAAAGCTGAAGCGTATTATCAATCAGTTCCGTCATGATCCGCTTCCTCCTTATTCCGCTTATGAATCATACTGCACAGAACCGTGACGCAAATCCCCAGCAAAAACGCCAGAATCCCCACCACGGTATATCCCAAAAAATACCCGTCCGTAAAAATGCTTGCCGTATTCGTCAAAGGTGTCTGCACCGTATTTTCAAACTGCATATTGTATGCCGTAAACAACGAAATCGCCGCAATAAAAACAATACACGCCGCATAGCTGCAAGCAATCGTCAGTTTTTCTCTTTTGTTACGGCGTTTTTTTCGGAGCGCGTCGGTTCTTTTCTTCAAAAGCTCCATTCTTTCATCCGTTGAACGCACTGCTAATCCCCTCCTTCTCGAGCAAAGGTTTCATCTTCCTCTTGCCCAATTGTAAAAGCTTATCCACCTGTTTAACCGTTTTATGTAAAATCGAAGCGGCATCCCGATAGCTCATCTTCTCAATGTATACAAGGTACAATGCCTCTTTTTGTGCCGAATCTAACTGTTCCATGCACTGATACAGCTTCTCATTTCTCTCCCGAATGTGAATCTCATCCTCAAAGGTATCCTCTATACAAAAATCAATTTTCGCATCCGACAGTAAAACAACCCGTTTTCTTTTTCTCAAAAACATCAAGGCATAATTTCTTGCGGATTTATAGAGATAGCTGTTGAAATTGCTCTTAATATGCGGCTTTTTATCCACAAGATAAGCAAAAACCTCAATCAGCAAGTCCTCAGCGTCATGAATATTTTGAACATATCCGTTAAGATACAGCGTCAATCGGTCGCCGTACATCTCCATGAGCTGTTCCAAAGCATTCCCATCGCCCAAAAGATACTCCTTGTAAAGCGTATCTGCGTCCATTTTCTCATTCTCCTTATGATCGGTGATTTATCCGGATATACCGGTTAGAAGTTTCATCTGTTTTCGTTCAAATATCGTATTTCCCTAATAAGTAACAAGTGCTTATCCGAATGTGTCGGTTGGAAGTTTCATCTGTTTTCATTCAAATATCGTATTTTCCGAATAAGTAAAAGGTGCTTATCCGGATGTGTCGGCTGGAAGTTTCATCTATTTTTCATTCTATTTCGGCTCAAACATCCGCTACGCTGCGCGGAACTCGCCTACATAGATTGAAAAACAGATGAAACTTCATTCAGATTTTGCGTTTATTTTATTGAATCAATATTGTTATTATAACATAGATAGGTAAAAAAATCAATGTTTTCTAAAAGATAGGCTTAAAATTTGATTCTCTTTTGGTATACAAAAAAAGAGCTGTAAAAAGCGATACTTCAATCCGCTTTTTACAACTCCTTGCATTATTCTTTATTTATACAAAGCTCCGTAGGTTTTGCATGCTTGATAATCTGCTGCGGAACTGTCGCCTGTTCCAAATGCAGCCCATGCATGAGGTCTGTAGATCTTCTCCTCAGGAACATTATGCATTGCTACCGGGATTCTCAGCATAGATGCTAATGTAATAACATCGGCTCCTACATGTCCGTAAACAGTTACACCGTGGTTTGCGCCCCAGTTTGCCATAACCGAATAAACATCCTTAAACGCACCCTCTCCGGTTAAGTTCGGTGCAAACCATGTTGTCGGCCATGTCGGGTCGGTTCTCTTATCCAGTTTTTCATGCATATCATCCGGCAAAATAACCGTGTAACCCTCTGCAATCTGAATCATCGGGCCAACGCCGTCAATCAGATTTACACGAACCATCGTAATCGGCATTTCTGCTTCGGTCTTAAAATGACTGGAGAAACCGCCGCCTCTGAAATATTCATAATCGGCTCTGCACCAATCGGTAGCGTCCAGGCAAGCTTGGATGTCCTTCTCGGTCATATTCCACCATTCTTTAACTGTGCCATTGCCGTTCTCATCCTTTGATGCACCCGTACAATCCAGCGCGGTTGCTCCGGAGTTAATCAAGTGCATAAAGCCATCCTTAGCCTTGCCCTCCGGGCTCTTGCCGGTAACACGCTTTACTGCGTCCGGACTCCAGTAAGTACGAACATCGTGGAAACACGGCGCTTTTCCTGTCAGCAATGTTGCAAACAGCATGGAAATTCCGTTTAATGTATCATTCTCCGTTGCCAATGCAAACGGCGCTTTTTTGCCATTCCAGTCAAAGGAGGACGCCATAATTGCTTCGGTAAAATCACCGTTCGGCAGCCAGTCTGTCCACATTCTCTGACCCTGGAAACCGCCGACAATACCGTTTCTGCCTAATGATTCTTCGCTCCAACCCATTTCTTTCAGCTTCGGATTGCCGAACAGAATATCCTTTACGATAATCGTAAACTTCGTAATGAACTCCCAATCCTTATCAGCCGGAATAACCTTAGATTTCGTAATAATCTCCGGAAGCTGCTTGCCGGCATTCTTGTCAAAGCCTTCCTTGCAGTTCTCGCGAATCCACTTGAACGCCTTTTCATACTCGTCCTTATCGTAGATTTCCAATGTAATTCTTCTCAATACTTCCGTCAAATCAACCCATTCCGCACGCAGACCCAGATACTTCTGCATAAAGTCCGCGTCACAGTAAGAGCCTGCAATACCCATTGCGATACCGCCGATATTCACGTAAGCTCTGTTCTTCATCTGACCTACTGCCATAGCACTTCTGGCAAAACGCAGAATCTTCTCCGCTACATCTTCAGGAATGGAAGTATCTGCCGCATCCTGTACGTCATGTCCGTAAATCGAGAATGCCGGCAAACCGCGCTGTGCATGTGCTGCCATTGCAGCTGCCAAATATACCGCACCTGGTCTTTCAGTTCCGTTAAAGCCCCATACCGCTTTAATTGTGTTCGGATCCAAATCCATCGTTTCCGAACCATAGCACCAGCAAGGTGTTACAGAAAGCGTTGCTGTTACATTTTCAGTCGAGAACTGCTCCGCAACCTTTGCCGCTTCCGCACCTCCGCCGATCGTTGTACAGCCGATTACACACTGAACCGGTGTACCGTCCTGATAATGCAGGTTGCTCTCAATCAATTCCTTTGCAGCCTGTGCCATCGACATCGTCTTTTCTTCCAGACTTTCTCTTACGCCGCCCCATCTGCCATCAATGACCGGACGAATTCCTATTTTAGGATACATCATTTCTAAAAACCTCCCTTTCTGTATCCCCATCCCGGCAAATTTGCCCGAATGGCGCACCAAAACTCACACCACATACGGGGCGTGAATGAAAGTGCAAATTTATGCTTCTGATTTTCAATCTGTAATAACGCCTTTTTTCAGCAATACATTGGCATACAAAGCACTCTCGCCGGTAGCGATAACCGCATACGCTTTCTTTGTGCGCTCATAAAACTCAAACCGCTCGATATACTCGAACTCCTCATCCGTATGATGCTTGATGATTTCATTATACTCGTTCCATATCGGCGTAGGAGTTTCGTCACCCGGCGTCTTTTCCATCAAATACACCGGCTTCTGATAGGTATCCAGCGGAAACAGCTCCAAAACGGCTTTCAAAACCTCACAGCCACCATGTCCGGAAAGATAAACCACTCTCTGCCCCATGCTTGCTGCCGGGAAATTGCCATCGGCAATCACAATTTCATCGCCATGCCCCATCTCACATAGAATTTTCAACAACTCTGGCGGTATGATTTTGGGAATATGCTTTAACATAAGCTCACCTCCGTTCTTCTTTTTTTCGTGATTAATTGTAAGATTTTTTCAATTAACCATCTTATTCCTTCAGCTACTTGCTTTTATTTTCTGATTGTGTTATAATACAATTATGTATTTTCGATTTTATTATAACTTTTTAAAAATGAAAAAGCAATGAATTTTTTAATATAAAATATGGAGATTTTGTCATGATTGAAAAAAGAATCTATCCTGTGCATGAGCAGAACATGCCCGAATTTAATATTGAATACAGCGGTCATGTGCTTTTGGATGAAAGCTGGCATTGGGAGAATGAGTGCAATCCGTTCTCACGCTTGTATTATGTGAAAAGCGGCAGCGGATTTTTGCAGCAGGGTGACACCCGTATTGAGCTTTCGGGTGGAAATGTCTATCTGATTCCTGCCGAATGTGTGTTTTCCTATGGCTGTACGGAGCTGGAAAAAATCTATTTTCATATCTCGGTGACAACCACCGAAAAATACGAGTTGCTTTCAAAGCTGAAAAAAATCTATTCTATGCCGTTTCCGGAGTCGGATTTTAACGAGCTGCTAAACTGCTATTATTCCGACAGCTATATGGCGTTGCTAAAGCTGAAAACAATTCTCTTTAAAACCTTAACGGAGCTTGACAGACTTTATGATTTCCCCAAAGACGCAATCAAGCAATACTCGGATATTGTGGAAAAA
The DNA here is from genome assembly GCA_959602045.1 of uncultured Clostridia bacterium. Classification (GTDB taxonomy): domain Bacteria; phylum Bacillota; class Clostridia; order UBA1381; family UBA1381; genus Ornithomonoglobus_A. The sequence goes on from CAUGRT010000043.1 coordinate 13,396, forward strand.
ACCATGCAATATATTCAGGAAAATGCGCGGATTAATCTGGATGTCAAAACGATTTCCAAGCAGCTTTTTATCTCGGAAAGCAAGCTGCGCAAGGCTTTTAAGGAAGAAACCGGTACGACTGTCGGGAAATATATTGATGAGCTTGTTTTTCTGCAAGCCAAAAAGCTGCTTGTGAAAAAGCAGCTTTCGATTAAGGAAATCAGCCGTTCGCTGGGCTTTTGCGATCAGTTTTACTTTTCGCGCTGTTTCAAAACCCGATATGCAAAAACTCCATCCGAATACCGCAAAGACCTCGGCATTTAAAAAAATCCGTTTAAGGAGCAGACATTGCCCCTTAAACGGATTTTTTTATTGTACTTCAATAAATTTCTTTTTATTTTCGGTAATTTCAATCTCGTATTTCTTACCGCGGAACACACGCGTTACCTTTGCCGGAAGCATTTCCTCCGGCAGACACGGATCAATCTCCAATCCGTTCCATTTCGGCTTAATTCCTAACATATACTGCGTTACCGCAATATACATCCATGCTGCCGTTCCCGTAAGCCAGCTTACATTTGCCAAGCCGAACTTATCGCTTTCCGGGCCAAAGATATTGGATGCGTAAACATACGGCTCTGCCTTATAACGCCATTCCCCTGCCTTTTTCTGCGCAATCATCGGCAGCAGCTGATGATAATACTTGTACGCATTTTCCGGGTGCTTGAGCATACACTCGGCAATAATCGCCCAGGTATTGGCATGGCAGAACACACTGCCGTTCTCGCCGCAGCCGGTATGATAATAAGTCAGCGGATCCTCCTTAGACGGATAGTCTTTCATGGACGGGTCAATCTTCTTAACCCCCAGAGGCGTATCCAAATACTTTTTCACGCTGTCCATCGCCAAAACCTGCTTTTCGGGATCGCCCATGCCGCTGATAACTGCCCAGCTTTGCGCATTCAGCCAGATTTTTGCCTGCGGCTCTGCTTTAGAACCGATAAATCTGCCCTCGTCCGTAATGCAGCGAATAAACCACTCGCCATCCCATGCAGTTTCATTAACCGTTTTCTTCTGTTTCTCATAAATATCCAGATATTTTTGCTTATCCTCGCCCTTTAATTCAGCCAATTCCGCAATCTGTCGCAGCACCGTTCCGAATTGCATGGCTGTCCAAATACTCTCGCCCTTTCCTTTTCGGCAAACCTTAAAGAGCATATCATTCCAATCGGAGGACAGCATCAGCGGGAATCCATGTTCGCCGTAATTGGCAAGGCAAAAATCAATGGATTTTTTAATGTGTTCCCAAACCGTTGCTTTTCCGCCGTCATAGAACTCCACAACCTCATCCAGATAATCCAGCTTACCCTCTTCCATGATGATATGGTAGGTCGTCATAACCAGCCACAAATGATTATCCGAATGGATTCGTGTAACCGGCTCCCAACCCTCGGTCGGGAAACAGTAGTGGTTGCAGTGACCGTCCTGATACTGCTGAGTAAACAGCAAATTCAGCTTATCCTTTGCGCGGCGCAAATCAAACGGAACCATTGCCAAAATATCCTGTGCCGTATCGCGAACACCTACACCGCGGAATGTTCCTGTCGCATAATAGCTGATATTCCGCGAAAACTGGAAATTCCGTTCCGCCTGATACGGATTCCAGATATTAATCATCGTCTGCGCGTCCTGATCCGGCAGTTCACATTGGAAATGCTCCAGATACGCATCCCATTGCTCCTTTAAAGCCTCAAAAGATTTTTCCTCAAAATCCTTTTCGCGGCAATGTGCCACGCTCTTTTTGATTTCTTCCTCCGTCATGGCAGTACCCAAGAAGATATTGATCTCTTTTTCCTCTCCTGCCTTTAAGTCCACTTCTAATTGAAGCGCAAAACAAGGATCGCCGCCGAACATCGTCGAACCGGAGCAAGCGCCCTCCTCGACTCTTTGCGGATTTTCCTCACTTCGATAGCTGCCCACAAATTCATCACGGTCACAATCAAATGCCGTTACCGGCACATCTGCCGCAAAATAAACCAACGGCGTTTCGTCCGGCTTAGGCTGTGTTTCAACCCCATACCGATAAACCAGAATATCCTCCATATTATAACAGGAAAGCTGATGCTTGTTATAGCATTGCCATTGCAGCTCACGCATAAACTCCATCATACCCAGCTCTACATATGGAAAAATCGTAATCTTCTTATCTGTATCCGATTTCAGCTTCATATTCCAGATCAACGCATTTTCATATTTTCCGACAAAATATGTAACAACCGCCTGAACCCCGTTTCTTTCGGCTTTGAAACGCGTATAACCCATGCCATGCGTGGACTGCCATTTTTCCGGTTTTACCGGGCAAGGCTCATTCGTCGGACACCATGTGTCAGCGCCATCCTTAATATAGGTATAAAAACCACTCCGATCAGTCGGAAGATGGAAAAACCGATAGTGATTGATTCTCCAGATCTGCGGACTTTTATAAAAAGCCACACCGCCGCCTGCCTGCGACATCATGGTATGAAATGTTCCGTTGGACAGATAGTTCATCCACGGCGTAGGCGTGTTGTATTTTGAAAAAGTAATTTCCTTTTTCTCATTATTAAATTGATACATTGCACTCATTCCTTTCTGCATACAAGGCACATACTTTATCTCTGTAAATCTGTGTTTTTGGATTTATTATAACTTTAAAAAAGGTAAAAAGCAATGAATTTTTCAATATAAAACATGGAGATTTTGTCATAATATTCTGCGCTCCCCATTTTTCGCAGCAAAAAAAGACCGTAAAAACCGGCAGAAGCCGCCATACGGTTTTTACAGTCCTTTTTTTATTTTATTATTTTATGCATGACATTCCTGAATGCCCTGCTCTATGATTTCTCTTGCCCACTGCGCCTGTTCCTTCGTTGCGTCGGGCGTATCCTCCAACGGATAGGTGATTCCCAATTTTTCATATTTCGGTCTTGCCAACGAATGATATGGCAGGGTTTCCACTCTTTTTACATTGGATAACGTGCCGATGAACCGACCGAGTTTTTTGAGGGACTCCTCCTCTAACGTAATGCCGGGAACAACCACGTGCCGAATCCAGACAGGGATATTTTTAGAATCCAGATATTTTGCAAAAGCAAGAATATTCTTATTGGATTGCCCCGTAAGCTCCCGATGCTTCTCGTCATCAATATGCTTAATATCAAGCATAACCAGATCCGTCACAGCCAACAGCTGATCCACCGCCTCCGTATGCTCCGGATCAAACGCAATTCCGGAGGTATCAAGACAGGTATTAACACCCTTTGCCTTTGCCTCCGTAAAAAGCTCGGTTACAAAATCAAGCTGAAGCATCGGTTCGCCACCGCTGACGGTAATACCGCCCTCTTTGCCCCAGTAGTTTTTATAGCGCATTGCTCTTTGCAGCACCTCCGCCGCCGTATGCGTTTCTCCGCCCATTGTCCACGTATCGGGATTATGGCAATATTTGCACCGCATACTGCATCCGCGGACAAAAACCACAAAACGCACACCCGGGCCATCCACAGAACCAAAGCTCTCAAATGAATGAATATATCCTATCATGTATAAACCTCCTGATAAACATTCAGCCATCGGCTGAATCTCGACCGATGGCTGAACCAATTTCAAAATTAAACTTTCGTTTACTGAAATTACATAGCTTTGTGGCAGGTACGTGAAATTACGTCCAACTGCTGCTCTTTTGTAAGGTCAATAAACTTAACTGCATAACCCGAAACACGGATTGTAAAGTTTGCATATTCTTCTTTTTCCGGATGTTCCATAGCGTCAATGAGCTTTTCTGTACCGAATACGTTTACATTGAGGTGATGTGCACCCTGGTTGAAGTAACCGTCCAGTACGTGAACCAGATTCTCTGTACGCTCTTTGCTATCATGTCCCAATGCATCCGGGCTGATTGTCTGAGTATTGGAAATACCATCTAATGCCCATTCATACGGAAGCTTTGCAACAGAGTTCAAGGATGCTAACAATCCACTCTTCTCTGCGCCGTAGCTCGGGTTTGCACCCGGTGAAAGCGGCTCGCCTGCACGTCTGCCATCTGGCATTGCACCGGTTGCTTTTCCGTAAACAACGTTGGATGTGATTGTCAGAATTGAGGTTGTCGGCTCTGAATCACGATAGGTATGACGTTTCTTGATCATATCCAGGAATGTACCCAACAGCCATACTGCAATCTCATCAGCACGGTCATCATCATTACCGTAACGCGGGAAGTCACCCTCGGTTTCGTAATCTACGGCAATACCGGTTTCATCACGAATAACCTTTACCTTAGCATACTTAATAGCACTCAGGGAATCTACAACGTGTGAGAAACCTGCGATACCGGTTGCAAAAGTTCTGCGAACGTCAGTATCAATCAATGCCATTTCTTCTGCTTCATAGTAATACTTATCATGCATAAACTGGATCAGGTTCAATGTGTTGACATAAAGTCCTGCCAACCAATCCATCATAACGGTATACTTTTCAATAACCTCATCATAATCCAGATACTCAGCAGTAATCGGTCTGTAGGAAGGTCCTACCTGCTCACGAGTCTTAACGTCAACACCGCCGTTAATTGCATAAAGTAAGCACTTTGCAAGGTTTGCTCTTGCTCCGAAGAACTGCATTTCCTTACCGGTCTGTGTAGCGGATACACAGCAGCAAATGGAGTAGTCATCGCCCCATACCGGCTTCATAACGTCATCGTTCTCATACTGGATTGAGCTTGTTTCAATCGAGATGTGTGATGCGTACTTCTTGAAGCTATCCGGTAATGCTGCGGAATAAAGTACAGTCAAGTTCGGCTCCGGTGAAGGACCCATGTTTTCGAGAGTATGCAGGAAACGATAGTCGTTCTTTGTTACCATTGAACGTCCGTCAACACCGATTCCGGCAACCTCCAAAGTCGCCCATACGGGGTCGCCCGAGAACAGCTGATTGTAGGAAGGAATTCTTGCGAATTTAACCATACGCAACTTCATAACTAAGTGGTCGATTAATTCCTGTGCTTCAGCCTCAGTAATCTTACCTGCCTTCAAATCTCTGTTAATATAAATATCCAGGAATGTCGAAATACGACCGATACTCATTGCAGCACCGTTCTGTGTCTTAATCGCACCCAAATATCCAAAGTACAGCCACTGAACTGCTTCCTTTGCGTTGGATGCCGGAGCTGAAATATCAAAGCCGTATGAAGCAGCCATTTCTTTCAGACCCTTTAATGCATTCACCTGCAAGGAGATTTCCTCACGCTGTCTGATAACTGCATCTGTCATAACGCCGTCGCCGCAGTTTGCGTAATCCTTCTTCTTTTCTTCAATCAAGAAGTCGATTCCGTACAAAGCCACACGACGATAGTCGCCGACGATTCTTCCACGTCCGTAGGTATCGGGAAGACCTGTAATAATCTTATTGTGTCTTGCCTTCTTCATTTCCGGTGTATAAGCGTCAAATACACCCTGGTTATGTGTACGGCTATATTCTGTAAAGATCTTGTGTAATTCGGGATCCGGAGTATATCCGTAGGTTTCGCAAGCCTGCTCTGCCATCTTAATACCGCCAAACGGCATAAATGCTCTCTTTAACGGCTTATCTGTCTGTAATCCGACAACTGCCTCAATGTCCTTTGTATTCTCACCGATGTATCCGGGCTTGTGTGATGTTAAAGTAGATACAATATGTGTATCCATATCTAATACGCCGCCCTTAGCACGCTCCTCTTTCTGCAAAGCCTGAAGCATGTCCCACAGCTTCTTTGTGTTCTCTGTCGGACCGGCCAAAAATTCTTCATTACCATCATAAGGCTCATAGTTCTTTTGTATAAAATCTCTAACATTAATTTCTTCTTTCCAGATACGACCCTCAAAGCCGTTCCATTGATCAAAATTAATCATTCGTTCTTCCTCCTTTTTTCTTCTTTGCCCTTGTATTATAGCACGCTCTGCAAAAAAAGAAAATACCCAATTCGGAATAGTACTATTCCAAATTAGGTATACCCCCAATTACGATAATTTATGCTCTTTTTGTAATTTTTGTATCACTTTTTTCACTCTGTTAATAAAAAGCTTTTCCTGGCGGTTTAATTTATAGCCGTTTCGATAAATCAGCACATCCTTATAGCGGTTGTCCTCAACATTGCACCGTTTTTCCACAAGCGGCATGGTGTTTAAGATATTGGTCGGAGTCGGCGACGTCCACATGTAGGTGGTATGGATATTGCGCAAAAGCTCGAATTGACTTTCCCGTTCAAAAACCGCGATTTCTTTTCTTTCCTTATTATGGCGCCGCATCTCCATCACTTTTGCCGCCGGAATAGAGGGAATGGTTAAATAACCGTGTGTAATTTCAATATATTCATCCAAATCCGAATATTCAATCTGCTTTTCCATCGCCAACGGATTTTGCACCGACATAATCAGCTGATATTCAAATTCCCAAAGCGGATCAATCGCCAAATCATGTTCTTCTAAAAACTGCAAAAAATACTTTTCATAAATAGTCTGATACCGTATAATCGCAATATTGTTATCATTATTCACCACACTGTTAATGGCAACCAGAGAATTGGTTTCATGGTAACTGATGTCGATGCTTTTGCTGTCCGCCAATTCGGTGACAAACTCAATAAATGCCTGAGCAACGTAACACGCCATCGGCACCGACACATCAAATTTATGAACATCCGGCTCCCGATGCTTGTACATATTTTCAACTTCCTCGATCTGTGAAACGATATTCCGTGCATAGACCAAAAATTCTGCCCCATCCTTAGTCGGAACCACCCCTTTCGGCGTTCTGTTGAAAATCTTAATGCCTACGTTTTCCTCCAGTTCCCGAATGGCCTTGCTCAAATGCGGCTGATTCAAATACAAATTTTCCGCCGCTTTTGAAATCAACCCGGTCTTTTCCACTTCAAGCGCATATTTTAAATGTTCTATTTTCATGTCCCTATCCCCTCACCATCGCTTGAAAATAATTTCTATTCAAAAAAAATTATACCAGATGTGTCCTCGTTTGTCAAGTAAAAACGTATAATATTAAAATGGCTTACCTATGCGCTTTTTAAGCACAATTTATCTCATCAAAATCACATTTGACATACTTTTGACATACTTTTACCTCTTCAAACATTTTAAGCTATCCTAAGTAATTACTCAACTTATGGATTACATCGTCATTATCATATCGCACATCTGCATAAATATCCATTGTGGTTTGTATATTCTCATGTCCCATAATGGCTTGCACCGTCTTTAGCGGTACACCTGCATTGGAGTGGTATAATATAAATAGAGTCGACAAACACCCAAAAATCTGATATAATAAATCAGAAAGAGGGAAAGAAAATGTCAAAGTACAGCAAGGAATTTAAAGAGGAAGCGTTAAAACTGTCCGATGAAATAGGAGTCAAGAAGGCAGCACTGCATGAACCATAGTCAAGTAAGTAGACACAAAAAAGCACAATTTTTTTAGGGGAGCAGGCTATTTTGTCTGCACCCAATATAAAGCTTCCGCTTCATTGGGTGTAAGCATATTAAGCATTCTGGAAATGTCAATAAAAGTGCAGTCGAAATTTACCCCAAATTTCTGAAACTACTT
>CAUGRT010000044.1 GCA_959602045.1 uncultured Clostridia bacterium
GCTCCCAACAGTTCCAAAGCCCATAATTGCAACTTTTGCCATTCCTTTTTCCTCCTGTCTGTTTAATTTAAAGCTGTTCTCTAATCTAATATGTTATCATAAAATTTGTGCAAAGTCAATAATTGAAATCACTAAACTATAGGTCAGTCGTATAGGGTTTTTGTACATTTTTACCCTAAATTCGTCTTTTACCTTTTGGCTGCGTCATGGGGATGGGGAAGTTTTCCATAAAGAGAACAAAAGCAAAAAACACGAAAAAAAGGGATGTAAAAAAACAATCCTTTTGAGTCTGCGTTTGACCAAATATCTTTGTTTTTTACAATCCCTTTAAAAATTCTGTATGAAATTATTTCATCATGGAAGCAACTTCAGCAGCGAAGTCATCTTCTCTCTTTTCAAGACCCTCACCGGTTTCAAAACGAGCAAAGCTCTTTAATGTGATTGTTGAACCGATTGCTTTAGAAACCTGCTCAACATACTTTGCAACTGTTTCTTTTTCTGTAGCCTTAACATATTCCTGTTCCAGCAAGCAAACTTCCTTCAATTCCTTTGCCAGACGACCTGTAATCATCTTTTCGATAATATTATCGGGCTTGGATGCATTCTTCGGATCATTCTTTGCCTGAGCCATCAAGATTTCTTTTTCATGCTCTTTATAATCAGCCGGAACATCATCGCTTGAAAGATACTTCGGGTTCAAAGCAGCAATCTGCATTGCAACGTTCTTCAAGCACTCTTTTACTTCTGCATTATCGGGAGCGTCAGCCTCAACCAATACACCGATTTTGCCGGCAGCGTGAATGTAATCTGCAACAACACCGGTTGTTTCGATTCTTGCGAAACGTCTGATGTTCATGTTCTCGCCGATTTTTGCGATTTTTGCGGTCAGCAAATCACCGATTGTGGATTCACCGCAGGGGCAGGTGCAAGCCTTTAATGCTTCTACATCAGCAGGATTCTCTTTTGCAACAGTCTTAGCAACGTTCAAAACAAACTCCTGGAATTCCTCGTTCTTTGCAACGAAGTCTGTCTCTGAGTTTACTTCAACCAAAACACCGACGTTACCGTCAATATAAGATTTTACAATACCCTCAGCAGCAATTCTGCCTGCTTTCTTCGCAGCTGTAGCCAGTCCCTTTTCTCTCAAGAACTCAACAGCCTTATCCATATCACCGTCTGTTTCGGTAAGAGCCTTTTTACAGTCCATCATACCGCAGCCGGTCATTTCTCTTAATTCCTTTACATCTTTCGCTGTAAATGCCATGATTGGTTTCCTCCTATATTTTTATCTGAATTTATACGAAATTATTCCTCTACAGGTGCTTCTTCAACAGCCTCTGCTGCATCTTCAGCAACAGCGTCCTCGCCCTGTCTGCCTTCCAGAATTGCGTTTGAAATCGTTGAAGCAATCAGCTTTACGGCACGGATTGCGTCGTCGTTTCCGGGGATAACATAGTCAACCTCGTCCGGATCGCAGTTTGTATCTACGATAGCAACAACGGGGATGCCCAATTTCTTTGCTTCTGCAATTGCAATCTTTTCTTTTCTCGGGTCAACAACGAACATGCACTCCGGAATCTTCTTCATTTCCTTAATGCCGCCCAGGTACTTTTCAAGCTTATCTCTTTGAGCCTTCAGCTTGATAACTTCTTTCTTCGGAAGAGCCTCGAATGTTCCGTCTTCTTCCATCTTGTTGATCTGAGCCAGTCTTGCGATTCTCTTCTGGATGGTCTGGAAGTTTGTCAGCATACCGCCGAGCCATCTTGCGTTTACATAGTACATGCCGACTCTTTCGGCTTCCTCTTTGATGGAATCCTGAGCCTGCTTCTTTGTTCCTACGAACAGTACTTCACCGCCGTCAGCAGCAATATCTCTTACGAAATAGTAAGCTTCCTCTACCTTTTTAACGGTTTTCTGCAAGTCGATGATGTAGATACCGTTTCTTTCTGTGAAGATGTATTCTGCCATTTTAGGGTTCCATCTTCTTGTCTGGTGACCAAAGTGTACTCCTGCTTCGAGGAGCTGCTTCATTGAAATTACGTTTGCCATTTTAAAATCCTCCTTGTTTTATAAACCTCCATGCTCGTCCTCTTTTGGTAAAACCCCGGCAAAAGGGCAACCTTTACCAAAATCAAAGCATGTGCGTATTTTCATACCAAGATATTATATCATATTATTCCCATGAATTCAAGGTTTTTTTCTTTTTGCAAAAAATATTTTTATACAAAATTTCATATTTGTACTGCCTTATTTATGTCAAAAAGATATAAATACCGCTCTTGTATCGAGATTCCGGCAACTTTTTCGATAGCTTGGGTGTAAAGGTCTAACTGCAAGCGGTAATTTTCAACCACTTCATTAACATTCCCGTTACGGATTTTATCCGTTTTATAATCAATCAACACTGTCGTTCCGTCTGCTTCGGTAAAAAAGCAGTCAATCACGCCCTGGAGAATCATCTGTTCCGTATTTTCATCGCGGATTCCGTTATATTCCGAGGAATCAATCAGCGTTTGGAAGCTTTTTTCGCGATAGATTGTATCGGCTTGCAGCATACGCTGTCCGGGAGCGCTTTGGAACAGCTTGCATAATTTTTGGATCATGGTATCATCTATATACGTCCCGTCAAGGCGTCCCTCATCGGAAAGACGCGTCAGCTCCGATTGAATCCTTTCCGGAGTCAGTTCCCGGCGGAGGATATCAAGATTGATGTAGGCAACGGCATTATGATAAGCGGTACCGCGTTGGGCGGCGTTCTTTTTATCGCGCATAAAGGACGGCTGTGACGGAGCTTCCAATATATAGCCTTTTTCCTGCTCATGCCGGCGTTCTTTCATTTCCGTAGCCGTTGTACGCGAGGGGATTACAGTGCTTTCCTGGTAAGGATACCGGTAATCCAATAGGGAATAGACGGTTTTCTTTAATTCCTCCCGATTAATCTCGCGCTGATTTTCTTCAGTATTTTCTGTTTCGGCGGCGGTTTCGGATTCAGATAGCCGTACTTCGGTAATATCCCAGCATCGGCTGTGTAAAGCGGCAGGAATCATCCAATCGCCGTAGGAGATTCCCGACAGAACATCGGCACTGCTCATGATGCCGTTTTCAGCGCCTTGATGCCAAAACGCTTTTTTTGCAGTCAGCTCATCCTCGTCGGACAATGTATAGGAGGCAATGGCGATCACCTTATATTGCGGACGTGTCAAAGCAACATATAACAGCCGCATTTTTTCCGAAAGATCTTCGCGGCGGTTTTGCAGATCTACCAACATCTTAAATGGAGTGTTGCCGTAAAACTCATTCTCTACATCGGGGAACATCAGCCCGATTCCGAAGTCCTTATGCAGTGCAACACGGCTGTCGCCGGGTTTTCCGGGCATCAATGCCTTTTGACCCATTCCGCCTAAGATCACAACCGGGAATTCCAATCCCTTACTTTTATGAATCGTCATCAGACTCACGACATCATGACGGATAATTCTTGCCCCGGCAATGTCGTCCTTTCGTTCCTTTAAGCTTTCAATGTATTTGGTAAAGCTGAACAATCCCTTAAAGCCGGAACGCTCATATTGCTTGGCGCGCTCATATAAAAGGCGGAGATTGGATTGCGCGGAGGCGCCGCCTGCGGCTGAGGCATAATCATAAAATCCCGTTTCTTCATAAATGCTCCAAATCAGTTCCGCAACGCTTTTGCGCTTGGTGTATTTGCGCCATCGCTGAACGGAACCGGTGACAGAGCGGCATCGCGCACTTAAAGGGCTGTCGGCAGCTGCACATGCGCTGATACAATCGTAAAAATACTTCTTCTTGCCGCCTTTCCCATATCGGAAATGAGCGCTGATATATGCCAATTCATCATCGGTGAAGTGGAATAATGCAGAGCGGAGCACCGTAATCAGCGGAACATCCTGGCGTGCGTTGTCAATCACGCTGAGCAACGCGGTCATGGCTTTGATTTCGCTGTTTTCAAAGTAATCGTTCAATTCAACCAGGAGCGGAATCCCATACTGCTCAAAGACCTCACTGTAAATCTTTGCACGGTTTTTTACTGCGCGCAGAAGAATAGTGAAATCACTGTAGCGCAGCGGACGGCGAACATTATTTTTTATATCAAAGAAAGGCTTGCCATGCAGTTCCTGTATTTTTTGTGCGGTGTATCTTGCCTCGGCACGTTCGAGTTCTTCCTCGTTTTCATCTGTTTTCAGATTTTCGAGAATATGCAGCTCGGAGCGATAAAAATCTTCTTTTTCGTTTTTTATTCCGCAAACCAGCCGCTCTGTGCCGGAATAAGTGACATCGCCGACCGTTTCCGACATGATACAATCGAAAATATCATTAACGCTGTCAATAACCTCGCTGCGGCTGCGGAAATTTTTTGCAAGGCTGATCTTGGTGCCGGTGTTTTGTGCGGATTCGTATAAGCGGCTTTTTTCCTTAAATATATAGGGATCACCGCCGCGAAACCGATAGATGCTTTGCTTCAAGTCCCCAACCATAAAAATGTTATTTTCGGAGATGGACGCAAAGATTGCGTCCTGCAAGCCGTTGGTATCCTGATATTCATCAATGAGGATTTCCGTATAACGCTCTGTGTAATCCCTGCGAATATCGGCATTATCCCGAAAAAGCGTGTAAGTCATATGCTCGATATCCAAAAAGGTGTAGGCATTGCGCTTGTGCTTGGCGGCTAAAAGGCGCTCGTCGAAAAGCTCGGTTAAGTGTGCCAATCCGGCTGCTATATCGCGGAGGGTTGCCGCCTTTTCGGGGGGATAGAAGTCTTTGGGGTCAGTCATATCCAAAATTGAAAGCTCGGTTTGTATCCTTTTGGCTAAGGCTTTCGTTTCTTTCATATAATACTCGAAATTCTCCGTTTCCCGAAGCTTTGCGGTGATTTTTGCCGGCATGTTTTCCGCAAGCAGCTTTGCGCCGCTTTCGTATCGTACGTTCCATTCGCATAGTTCGGCGACGGTGTGTATTTGCAAAAGTTCTGACATGGCAGTTTGGAGTCGCTCTAAGGAGTCTGTTATTTTTCCGTAGGAGATACGAGTCGTCTCTGCGGCTTGTTTCGATTCCGCAAAGGAAAGCTCCAATCCCGTTGCCTGATAAAGAATACGATCCAAAAGCTGTGCGGCTTCTGCGGCGGCACGCTCTGCCATGACATGCACATAACCGCGTACGCAAAGCTCGCCCCACGGACTTTCCGACATATTTTCACAATACATAGCGGCTTTTTCGTGCAGCCATTTCATCGGTTCGGCAAAATCCGAGATGAAATCGTGGATATAAAAAATAAGCTGAATCAACCGATCATCACTTCGGAAGCTTGCATATTGCTCGATTAACGACAAAAATTGAGCGTCCTGTGTTTCGTAAAGGGAGTCGAACAGATCTTCAATTATTTTTTCACGGAGTAATTTGTACTCCACGCTGTCCATGATGAAAAAATTGGGATCAATGCCGAGGTGCTGAAAATTATTTTTTAAAATGTTTAGGCAGAACGCGTCAATCGTGGTGATGTCCGCCATACTCAAAAGGGAAATCTGACGTTTCCAGAACTGCTGATCCTGAAAGATTGAAGCATTTTCAAGCTCTGTACGGAAACGCTGTTCGATTTTATCTTTCATTCCGGATGCAGCCGCTTTTGTGAAGGTCACCACAAGAAAGCGGTCAATATCCTGCTTGTTTTGACGTATTTTTTCAGAAATGCGCTCTACGAGAACCGCGGTTTTTCCACTGCCTGCCGCGGCACTGACTAAAATATTTCCCTGCCCGGAAGGAAGGTCGATTGCCTGCCGTTGTTCGGGCGTCCATTGTACTCCCATGTTTTCGTCCTTTCTATGGTGGTGAGGTGATTTTTTGAATGAAATTTCATCTGTTTTTCGGTCTATGTAGGCGAGTTCCGCGCAACGTAGCGGATGTTTGAGCCGGAATAGAACGAAAAATGGATGAAATTTCCTGCCGACACATTCGAATTATTATTTTCCAACCATACATTTATATAGGTAGAAAAAGAAGCTGTTGCATGGAAAGCAACAGCTCCTTTTTGAATTTATTCCATTTCAGCTTCGGCTGCGTTTCCATCGCCGCCGGAGCTTGAGGAGGACTCACCGGAGCTTTCCGAAGAAGAACCGGAATTTCCTCCCGATGAATTTCCGGACGGACGTCCGCCGGAAGATTCAGACGAACCTCCTCCTGATGGCGGTTCGTAACTGCTGCCAGAAGAGGAACTTCCGGAACCACCGGAGGATGAGCCGCCGGAGGATGAGCCACTGTTATAGGATCCGCCGCTGTGCGAGGAAGATCCGCTATTATAAGAACTGCCATTAGATTTATTCCCGGAAGAACTGCCGCTCTGGTTGCCGCCGGAAGAACCGCTTCCCGATGAACTGCTGCCGCCGGAAGAATAACCGCTGCTGCCAGAGGTGGATTTATCCGTTGAAGTACTCCCGGAGGAATAACCGGTTCCGGCGGAAGGAGCCGGGGTATGATTCTTTGTTCCGGAGGTGGCTGACGGACTGCCATCATATTCAGAGCTGTTTTTGTAATTGGAAGTCGCATTTCCATAATGGCTTGAACAATAGGTTTTCGGCTGCGTTCCGGATACAAAGTAGGCAACGGTTGTGTTGCATGAAGTTTTCGGCAGTTTACCCGAAATATCACAAACCTCTAATTCTACCAGATTGCTCGGTTTTTCCAAGGTCTTTTCCGGAAGATTCTGATGAATCTCATCCATAACCATCTTCCATGCCGCAACAGACGGATTTCGGCTGATGCCGGCTCTTGTCAGTGAGGAGGGCTGGTCGAAACCGAACCATACGGCACCGACATAGTACGGCGTATAGCCTACAAACCATTTATCAAAATCGTCATCTGTCGTACCGGTTTTGCCGTAAGCCGGGATTCCCGAATCCAATTGTGCCGAACGGCCTGTACCGCGGCTGGAGTTTACAACGCCGTACAGCAAATCGCTTGTGATGTACGCTGCCGAAGCGCTGATTGCCTGTGAAGCATTCGCGGTGTTTTCAAGAATAACTTGTCCCGAAGCGTCCACAACCTGTGTGTACGTATAGGGGGCAATGTATTTGCCGCTGTTTACAAAGGTACAGTACGCACCCGCCATTTCCATAGGACTTACACCGTCCGACAAACCGCCGAGCGCCAGAGATGAAAAGTTCTTATCATCCTCTTTCAGTGGAATATGGAATTTATTCTGCAAGTATCCGAATGAGCTGGAAAGACCGATCTTATCCAGCACCTTGACCGCCGGAATGTTCGAGCTTCGTGCAACGGCCTCTTTGATCGTCATTTCACCATCGAATCCGTCATAGGAGTTTTTCGGCTTCCATTTGTCGTTGCCGATTTCAATTGCTTCATCGACAACCACATCCATCTCCGTAATCTTTCCTAAATCCAATGCCGGAGCATATACAGATAGGGGTTTGAATGAGGAACCGGGCTGACGCTTTGCCTGTGTGGCTCTGTTCCAGCCGCGGATGTCTGTTTTTTCACCCAGACCGCCGACCAAACCTTTTACGGCTCCTGTATAAGGGTCAATAATAACCATAGCGGACTGCGCTTTATAATATGCCTGGTCTTCGCCTAAATCTTCGTCCTCATAAAGTCCGAAATTACTGCGTCTTTCATAGACGTTTTCCATAATGTGCTGAATATCCACATCAATGGTTGCATAAATTTTCAAACCGCCGCTATATACCTGCTGTGTGGCAAAATCAGATGAATATCCTTTTTGCAATTGTAAATCCCGGATAACATCCGAAACAACTTGATCGGAGAAATAGGAGGTTACGTTTGCGCGCTTGCGCTGATACTCATTGCTTGTCACGAGGGGACTGCCGACAGCTGTGTTATATTCGTCCTGCGTGATTTTGCCCAATTCATACATTTTTCCGAGAACGATATTTCTCTTTTCAACGTTTTTATCGGGATGAACCAGGGGGTCATATGCGGACGGATATTGCGTAATTCCGGCAATGGACGCTGCCTCCGGCAGGGAAAGCTCGTTCGCTGTTTTATTGAAATACGTATTGGACGCCGCCTCAACACCCCAGCAATTTTCCGCAAAGTAAACGATATTCAGATACATCGTCAGAATCTCGTCCTTGGACAATTCATTCTCTAAGGCAACGGCACGCATAATCTCTTTGATTTTACGGCTTGCCTTGTTTTCTTTTTCACTGGTAATGTTCTTGATGACCTGCTGCGTAATGGTTGAGCCGCCGTAGTCGGAACTGCCGATTCCCACCTTAGCAAGCGCCCACTTCACGGTCGCGCCCATCGTTCGTTTAATATCAAATCCGTGATGGGAGTAAAAACGCTCGTCCTCAATCGAAACGATGGCGTCTTTCATCACCTGCGGAATCTGTTCGGAGTCAATCCAGATTCGGTTGGTTTCAGATTGGATTTGCTCTAATTCCTGCGTGTTGCCGTTTGCGTCGTTATAATAAATAAAGGAAGAATAATTCAAGGCAAGATTCTTGATATTCATATCCTTGATTTCACGCGAAACCGCAAAATACATTCCGATCGTCACGCCGGTCAGCACGATAATGCCGATCAGACATAAAACCAGAATACTGCGGCCGATAATTTTACGCCGCTGAAGCTGCTGCTCCGTCAGCTGCTTTTTGCCGGATTTTTTTCGCTGACGTCTCGGATGCGAAGAATATCCGCTTGTTTCCTTTCGTCTTGCTATATCACTGGATGAACGCTGCGTGCTTTTTCCGCCGGAACGCTCATCATAGGCTTCCCAATCAAAATCATTGTTGTCAGATCTTCGTCTGCGATTATTTTGTTCCAAAAGTTTCCCTCCTAACCGGCATAGAAAACGTCTGTTATGCCTTAATTTTATAGGTACACATAACATTATATAACATTTTACATACTTTTGCAATAGTTTTTTTCGATATTGCCCTATATTCCGATAAAAAAAGCTTGACTTTAGCGCATTAACGTGATAGAATATGTGGTGTTATATTTTATTATATTAGGCTTTTGCCGCGGAGAGCGGCAGAATGGAGGATTATTATGAAAAAATTTTTATCACTGATTCTTGCAGGAATGATGGCATTATCGGTTGCTTCATGCGGAGCACCGGCGGGAGAAGGAGATCAAAAGGCGGCTTCGGGCAGCGCTTCCACCGAATCGGATTGGCAGTACATATCGGATAAGGGCGAGATGATTGTCGGAATCACGCTGTTTGCGCCGATGAACTATAAAGAGGGCAATGAGCTGGTAGGCTTTGAAACAGAGTTTGCCAAAGCAGTATGCGAGAAGCTTGGTGTAACACCGAAGTTCCAGGAAATTGACTGGGGTTCAAAGGAAATTGAGCTGAATGCAAAGAACATTGACTGTATCTGGAACGGCATGACGATCACAGACGAGTTAAAGCAAAATATGTCTATCTCCGTACCGTATATGAATAACAAGCAGGTTATGATTACGAAGAAAGAGAATGTGGAAAAATATGCACAGAGCACAGACGGTGCAAACGTTGTTGCGGAATCCGGTTCGGCAGGTGATGAACTGGCTACTACGGATGAGTTCTTCAAGGGTGCAAATTACACAGCGGTTGATTCCCAGGCAAAGGCTTTGATGGATGTTGAATCCGGCAGCTCGGATGTTGCGATTGTCGATTATGTGCTTTCAATCGGTTCGATCGGCGAAGGAACGGATTATTCGGATTTGGCTGTTATCGAGTCTAAGGAATTTGGCAACGAGGAATACGGCGTGGCATTCAGAAAAGACAGCGATGTAACGGAAAAGGTCAATGCGGCTATGCAGGAATTGGCGGCTGACGGTACATTAAATACGATTGCAGAGAAGTATAAGCTGGAAAAGATGTTGCTTTTAAAGTAAGAAACGGCAAAGGAATTGGGATATGGAAAAATTAGTTGAGGTGCTCAGCGCGTTGTCGAGAGGCTTTGGGCTGAACTGCTTAATCTTTGTATGTACGCTTGTACTTGCGGTACCGCTGGGGTTAATTATCGCTTTCGGCTCCATGAATGAATTTAAGCCGCTGAAATGGCTGACAAAAACCTTTGTATGGATTATACGGGGTACGCCGCTGATGCTTCAGATTTTTGTTGTATTCTATGCTCCGGGATTGCTGTTTAACATGCCGATGCGTTCAAGAATCACAGCCGTGATTGTAGCGTTTGTGATTAACTATGCCGCATATTTTTCGGAGATTTACCGCGGCGGCATCGAAAGTATTCCGGTAGGACAGTACGAAGCGGGGCAGGTTCTCGGTTTGACGCGCAGACAGGTGTTTTCAAAGATTGTCTTATTTCAGGTTATCAAGCGGATTGTTCCGCCGATGGGAAATGAGATTATTACATTGGTAAAGGATACGTCTTTGGCAAGAGCGATTGCGGTTGCGGAAATTATCATGCAGGCGGAGCGTTTTACCAAAGAGGGTCTGATCTGGCCGCTGTTTTCAACCGGATTGTATTTTCTGATTGTAAACGGAATTTTAACGCTTCTCTTTGGCTACATAGAGCGTAAGCTGAATTATTATAAGGGGTAGGATATGGCAATATTAGAAATCAATAACCTGCATAAGAGCTTTGGAAAAACAGAGGTCTTAAAGGGCGTCAATTTCTCGATGGAGGAGGGCGAGATTTTTGCGATCCTCGGTTCCTCCGGAAGCGGAAAAACGACGCTTCTGCGGTGCATTAATTTTTTGGATACGGCGTCAAAAGGAAAAATTACGGTAAACGGGAACTGTATTTTTGATGCGGATTCCAAGCAAAAGCTTTCTCCGGCGGAGATTCGTGAGCGGCAGCTGAATTTCGGATTGGTTTTTCAATCCTTCAATCTGTTTCCGCAGTATACGGCGTTGGAGAATGTCGTGCTTGCGCCGAAGCTTTTGGCAAAGGAGCGTCCGGATTTTAAGGAAAATAAAAAGCGTATCTTAGAGGAAATCAATGAGAATGCGATGCGGCTTTTAGAGCGTGTCGGTCTGGGAGAAAAAGCAGGGAATTACCCTTGTCAGCTTTCCGGCGGACAGCAGCAGCGTGTTTCCATTGCACGGGCATTGGCACTGGATCCGAAGATTTTGTTCTTCGACGAGCCGACCTCGGCGCTCGATCCGGAGCTGACCGGAGAGATTCTGCGTGTAATCAAAGATCTTGCGGCAAAGCATATGACAATGATTATCGTTACGCATGAAATTGAGTTTGCACGGAATGTTGCGGATAAAATCATCTTCATGGACGGTGGCGTTGTCGTGGAAGAGGGCGCGCCGGAGGAAGTCATTGATCATCCGAGGAACGAGCGCACACAGGCTTTTTTAAGCAAGATGTTATAAGAAATTTGTACGGGGTAATGCATGCATTATCCCGTGATTTTTTTGATATGAAAGAACGCTTGAGGAGGGGCATGAAAAAAAGTTAGCGAAAAATAAAAAATTTTTATTGACAAAACAAATTTTATATGATATACTAGTACACAGATTAGATGAGATTGATGAGAATAGTATAGTATCTTTTAAACATGGATTTGTACGCCCTTGTTGTCTTGTCTGACGGTAAGGGATTTTTTATTTCCCGAAAAAATAAATTTTTAAGGAGAGCTGAGAATGATGAGAAAGACGAGAAGAGAAAGTGGAATGAAGAAGATTATTGCAGCGGTTGCTGTATCGGCAATGGCGTTGACGGCGCTGGCAGGGTGCGGAACAACGGGTCAGCAGAGCAGCAATGCGAGCGGAAAAGTATATAAGGTGGGAGTTACACAGATTTCCGACCATCCCTCATTGGATAACTGCCGTAAGGGCTTTATCGAGGGCTTGAAAGAAACAGGCTTTGAGGAAGGCAAGAATCTTGAGATTGAATTTGTAAGCGCTCAGGATGATATGTCAAAAAACACACAGATTGCACAGAATTTTGCAAATTCCGGAAAGGATTTGGTTTGCGGTATCGCAACCCCATCCGCGCAGGCGTTGTATGCTGCTTGCCTTGACAAAAATATTCCGGTAATTTTCAATGCCGTATCCGATCCGGTTGCGGCGAATCTTGCAAAATCCAAAACAGAAGCATTACCGGGTATCAGCGGCGTTTCCGATCAACTGCCGGTTGAAGCACAATTACAGTTGATTCGCAAGATTTTGCCGGATGCAAAGAAGATCGGTATTTTGTACTCCACCGGTGAGGCAAACTCCATCAGCACATTAGAGGTTTACAAGGAGCTTGCTCCGCAATACGGTTTTGAAATTGTCGATAAGGGAATTTCAAAGAAATCCGATATTCCGGCGGTTGCTGACGTGGTATTAAATGAGGTAGATTGTATTTCCAATATGACCGATAATACAGTTGTTTCCTCGTTGGCAATTATCTTGGATAAGGCGAACGAGAAGAAGATTCCGGTGTTTGGTTCGGAAGAAGAACAGGTAACAAACGGCTGTCTGGCATCCGCAGGACTGGATTATGTTCAGCTGGGTATTCAAGCAGGAAAGATGGCAGGCGAGGTTTTGAAAGGCGCAGATGTTTCAACACTTCCTTATGAAACACTGACAGAGAGCAGTATCAAGGTGAATGAAGAAGTTGCGCAGCAATTGGGAATCACGATTCCGGATGATTTAAAAACAGAATAAGACATTGGGGGTGTTGCTGTTGGGCGCACCCCCTTTGGAGTAATTGAACGGAGAGAGGAAAGGAATTTATTAGATGAGCGGTATTATTATCAGTATCATAGAGCAAGGGTTAATTTACGGAATTATGGCGTTGGGAATCTATATCAGTTATAAGATTCTGGATTTCCCAGACTTGTCGGTTGACGGAACTTTTCCGTTGGGTGCGGCTGTTACGGCGGCACTCATGATGAGAGGGGTCAATCCATGGCTTTGCTTACCGGCATCGGCGGCGGCAGGATGTATTGCCGGTGCTGTTACGGGAATCTTGCATGTCAAATTAAAAATTAAGGACTTGCTTGCCGGGATTCTGACAATGACCGCGCTTTACTCGGTGAATTATCGGATTGCCGGTGCGCCGAATCAGTTTTTGATGAGCTATCCGACGATATTTTCACTTCCGGAATCCATGCCGCCGATGATTTTAACTTATCGTTATATTCTGGTGATTCTGATTATTTCTGTCTTGATGAAGTATGCGTTGGATTGGTATCTGTCCACAAAGTCCGGCTTTTTGCTGCGGAGTGTGGGGGATAATGAAGCGTTGGTGGTAACGCTGGCGCAAAGTCCGGGAAAAATTAAAATTATCGGACTTTCAATTGCGAACGGCTTGGTGGCGTTATCCGGCTCCCTGGCATGTCAGCGATCCATGCAGTTTGACATTACCTCCGGAACGGGAACGATGGTTATGGGACTTGCCGCTGTTATTATCGGAACAACGATCTTTAGAAAAATCAAGTTCATGCGGCTGACAACAGGCGTTTTATTCGGAATGATTATTTATAAGGCGTGTATTACTGCCGCAATCAGCAGCGGCATGGAGTCCTCCGATACGAATTTGATTATCACGATTTTGTTTGTGGCAACGTTGCTGATTAACGACCTCACGGTCAGAAAAAACAAGAAAAACGGAGGTGTCGGAAATGCTTAAGCTTTCACATATCAATAAGTCCTTTAATGTGGGAACGGTTGATGAAAAACGGCTATTTTCCGATTTTAATATTACCATCGAAAGCGGAGAATTTGTTTCGGTAATCGGCAGTAACGGCTCCGGAAAAACCACGATGCTGAATATGATTTCGGGGGACGTTTCACCGGATAGCGGCAATGTGTTGCTGAATGACAAGGATATTACGAAAATTGTTAATTATAAGCGTGCGAAAAACATGGCGAGAGTGTTTCAGAATCCGGCAAACGGCACTTGTCCTACGATGACGATTCTGGAAAATATGTCGATTGCGGATAATAAGGGAAAAAGCTTTAATCTGACAAAAGGGCTGAATCATAAGCGAAAGGACTTTTACCGCGCACAGCTTGAAACTCTGGGCATGGGACTGGAGGATCGTTTAGGAACTCTGACCGGGAGCTTGTCGGGCGGACAGCGGCAAGCGTTGGCTTTAATCATGGCGACGCTTTCCGATCCGGATATTTTGTTGTTGGATGAACATACGGCGGCGCTGGATCCGAAGTCGGCAGATATTGTTATGCGACTGACGGATGAAATTGTGAAGCGGAAAAATATTACTACGCTGATGATTACCCATAATCTGCGTTATGCCGCAGAGTACGGGACGCGCACGGTTATGATGCATGACGGCAATGCGATTTTGGATATATCGGGCGAGGAAAAGAAAACGCAGTCTACCGCGGATTATTTGAAGATATTTAATGAAATCAGTGTTGAATGCGGAAACTGACAATAAAGGTAAATCAATGAAAATGGCATGGATACGCTGCTTTAAAAGTATAAAAAATGCTTGACAAATAAATGCGTTTGTGCTAAACTTGGGATGTAGATTAAATGATTTTAATCTACATCTTTTTACAAAAAAATATCATGCAGAAAGAAGGACTTAACGATGAAATTTTTAGATTGTTTAAAGAATGAGAAGTTGCTTTGCTTTGTAGGCGGCGTGGCTGCGGCTACATATGGTGTAAAGGTGCTGAAGAGCGATAAAACACGGAAGGTTTGCGTAACCGGTTTGGCAAAATGCATGCGTTTGAAGAATGACGCACAGGCTGCACTTCAGAATATGAAGGAAGAAGCAGAGGACATTTGCTATGACGCAAAACAGGCGGCAGAAAACGAATAACAGCAAAGAAGGGATAACCTGTGAGATATAAAATAGTATATGATTCTCCGGGAAGATTACGGGTAAGATGCGGTCAGGACGCTTTTTCGAAATTTCAGGAGCAGAGCCTGGTATCCTATTTATGCGGAATACCCGGTGTGGAATCGGTCAAGGTTTCTTCGGTAAACGGAAGTGTTTTACTGCATTATCGGGGAGAGCTTCGGGCAGAGCTTTTACAGATCATTCGGGAGCTTCGTGCATCTCAGCTTGAAAGTTTGCCACTGACTCCGCAGCAGCTGACGGATGAAAAATTCAAAAGTGATTTTGCGAAAATTATCGCAAAAAGGATTCTTGCAAAGTTATTCATGCCCTCCTTTTTGATGATGCCGATGGCAGTAATTCGCGCAGTGCCGTTTGTAAAAGCGGGATTATCCAGTCTTGCAAAGGGGAAGATTAATGTATCGGTACTGGATGCGGTATCAATTTCCGCTTCAATTTTGAGCGGATCCTACAGTACCGCGTCATCGGTTATGATGATGCTGAATATTTCTTCTTTGCTGGAAGGGTATACACGTCAAAAGGCAAAAACAGCATTGTCGGACAGCCTGGCAATTAATATTGATAAGGTATGGCGGATTCGTTCCGGTGAACCGGAGAGTGTTCCGATGAAAGATATTGCACTGGGCGATATTATTCGGGTACAGCAGGGGAGCATGATTCCGGTTGACGGTCTGGTAAAAGCCGGAGAAGCAGGTGTCAATGAAGCGGCAATGACCGGAGAGGCGATGCCGTGCCATAAGCAGGCAGATTCCACGGTGTATGCCGGAACGGTTATTGAGGACGGTACGTTGGATATTGAAGTCACAAAGCTGCCGGATGACAGCCGAATCAGCAAGGTAGTGGAATTGATTGAAAATTCCGAAGCCTTGAAGTCGGGTGTACAGACAAAGGCAGAAAGCTTTGCGGACAGTCTTGTTCCGTTCAGCTTATTAACGTGCGCGGCAACGTATTTGTTTACCGGAAATGTTACAAAAGCACTGTCAGTTTTGATGGTGGATTATTCCTGTGCCATCAAGTTATCGACGCCGATTTGTGTGATTTCTGCGATGCGTGAAGCTACGGCGTACAGCATCATGGTCAAGGGCGGAAGATTCCTGGAAAATTACGCACATGCGGATACGGTTATGTTCGATAAAACGGGTACTTTAACGGTATCTTGTCCGAATTTGGCGAAAGTAGTAGCGTTTGACGGCTATACCGAGGATGAGGTTTTGAAAACTGCGGCATGTCTTGAAGAACATTTCCCACACAGTGTTGCGAAAGCGATTGTCCATGCGGCAGAAAAGAAAAATTTGCAGCACTCAGAGGAGCATGCAGAGGTGGAGTATATTGTTGCACATGGCATTTCCACTCGTTTGCACGGAGAAAAAGCGTTAATCGGAAGTGCGCACTTTATCTTTGATGATGAGGGGATTCAGTATACCGAGCAGCAGCATGAATTGATTGCCGAATTGGGCGAGCAATATTCTATGGTTTATCTGGCGATCGGCGGAAAGCTTTGCGGTATTTTGTGCATTGAAGACCCGATTCGTGAAAATGCACATGAGGTCATTGAGGCGCTGCGCGAGAAAGGCTTTTCGGATATCGTTATGATTACCGGTGACGGAGAATCAACGGCGAAAAATGTTTGTAAACAGTTGGGGATTGAGAAATATCATGCCAGAGTTTTGCCGGAGGACAAGCTGGATATTGTCAATCGCTTGAAAGAGGAAGGTCATAAGGTTGTCATGATAGGGGACGGCATTAACGATTCCCCGGCATTGGCGGCGGCTGATGTTTCGGTGGCAATGAAAGACGCTTCGGACATTGCAAGAGAAGTTGCGGATATTACGCTTCTGACTTCGGATTTGAATAGCTTGATTGTTTTGCGTGAATTGAGCGAGCGGCTGTTCAAGAGAATTTATAATAATTATCATTTTATTTCGATTTTCAACAGCGGTTTGATATTGTTGGGAATTGGAGGTGTAATCAGTCCGATCACCTCGGCGCTGTTGCATAATTTATCAACGATGGGGATTTGTGCCGAAAGCATGAGACCTTTTTTGGGAGAAGCATAATGTAATTTTCTTCACAATAAAAGAAACCACTTTTTTTGAAATTTATCTGATTTCAAAGAGAGTGGTTTTTTTGTGCGTAATTTAAATGTGGTGGTAGGAATTTTCAGCTGTTTTTCGTTCTATTACGGCTCAAACATCCGCTACGCTGCGCGGAACTCGCCTGCATAGATCGAAAAACAGCTGAAAATTCATCAGAGTAACGCAATTTGCAATTGATAACACATCATCTGATAAAGACTTTAAAGATTTAATTATTCGAAAGTGGTGATAGGAATTTTCGGCTATTTTTCGTTCTATTACGGCTCAGACATCCGCTACGCTGCGCGGAACTCGCCTGCATAGATCGAAAAACAGCTGAAAATTCATTGAAAATATTGTATTGTTATTTTGAATCCTCATCATGGATATAGCCGGCTATTTTTTCGATTGTTCGGAACGGAGCGTCTTGTGCCGTACCCCATTCCATATCCTTGAACCGATAATCGAATTTCAATGTAAATTTGTGAATATCCTCTTGTATCCGGCTCAATTCCGCGGCTTGCTTAGTAAATAAAGTGCTGATAAATGCACCGGCTTCTTTGTCTTTCAAAGATTTCGGCACAGCGTCAAGCAATTGCTTCATATGGTGCAGACATACGCCTTTGGAGGCGTCAAATTTTGCTTTAAATTCATCATCATTTGCCCACATATATAACAGAACATCAATATATCGATTCATGGTGTAGGTCATTTTTTCACATACCATGCAGGAGGCTTCCGATTCGGAAAGCATAGCGGAAATATCAGCGGCGGTGGCGAAAGCGGTGCTTTTCTTGAATAAACCACCCCGATCATTTTCAGCCGATTTTACATCTTTACTGAATTTTTCAAGCTTTTTTCTCAGCTCGTCCAGGTGAGTATCCAACACAAGCGCAAGGCTGAGTTTGTTTCCGCTGCCAAACATCATCTCAAAATGATGCCGGCAGAATCCCTTATGATTGGATTCCTCACGGTGATCTGCCTCCATCATGGCAGCACCCAATTCATACTCCACAGCCTCCTGCTCTAATTTTTTTTCAAGAAAGCATAAGGGACATTCGCAATCGGTTTCATATGCTTCATTGACGGGGATGGTGTAAATTTGTTCTTTCAAAGTCCTGTTCGTTCCTTTCTGAAAATATAAGGACTGAAAGAAATGCACCCTTGCGAGGTTCCTTTCTTTCAGTCCTTTGGTTTTTATTCTACCGTAACTGATTTTGCCAAGTTTCTGGGCTTATCAATATCACAGCCCTTTAAGGAGGCTACATAATATCCGAACAGCTGCAACGGAATGACAGACAAAGAGGGGAGTAGGGTTTCGTTAATTACCGGAACCTTTACCACATAGTCTGCAACGGTTTCCATGTTTTCGTGTTCGGTTGTTGTAACGCCCATGACAACCGCACCTCTTGCTTTAACCTCTTTCACATTGGAAATGGTTTTGTCAAACAATTCCTTTCCGGTTGCAAGGGCAACAACTAAGGTGCCGTCCTCAATCAGTGAGATTGTTCCGTGCTTCAACTCTCCGGCAGCATAGGCCTCGGAGTGAATATATGAGATTTCCTTTAACTTCAGCGATCCTTCCAGTGATACGGCGTAATCCAGATTTCTTCCGATAAAGAAGATGGAATGACAATTGAAGAATTTCGAAGCAAGGTACTGGATGGTTTCTTTATTTTTCAGAATTTCAGCAACTTTATCGGGCAATGCTTCAATGTCTTTTACAAATGCCGCATATTCACCGGACGTTACCATACCCAGTTTTTCCGCCATATAAATGGAGATTAAGTACATTACCGCAAGCTGTGTGCTGTATGCTTTGGTGGTTGCAACAGCAATTTCAGGCCCTGCCCAGGTGTAAATGACATCGTCTGACGCATTGGCGATTGCCGAACCGACCACATTTACGATGGACAAAATTCTTGCACCGTGGCTTTTTGCTTCTTTGAGTGCCGCCAGTGTATCCGCGGTCTCGCCGGATTGCGAAATCACAATCACAAGATCGTTCTTTCCGACAATCGGATCACAGTATCTGAATTCAGACGCGACCTGTACCTCAACGGAAATCCGGCACATCTTTTCAATCACATATTTTCCGACTACACCGACATGATAAGCACTGCCGCAGGCAACGATATAAATCTTCCGAATGTTTTTAATATCTTCGGTTGTCAGCGAAATATCATCCAAAACAACTCTGCCGTCCTTGATTCTGGGACTGATGGTTTCACGCAGAGCCTTCGGCTGTTCCTCGATTTCTTTCATCATAAAATGCTCATAGCCGCCTTTTTCCGCAGCACTGACATCCCAATTTACGGTGAATACTTCTTTTTGAACTTCTTCCTTATCGGTGTTGTAAACCTTTACTTCGTCTTTTTTCAAAACGACAATTTCATTATCTTCAAGATAGTAAATCTTTCGGGTATGGTTCAAAATCGCGGTTACATCGGATGCAACGAAATTCTCGTTTTCTCCCAAGCCGACAATCATCGGACTTGCCTTACGAACCGCTACGAACTGATCCGGATAATCCGCACATAAAATGCCAAGCGCATAGGAACCCTCGACACGATTGATTACCTTAATCATCGCCTCAATGATGTCACCTTTATAGTAATATTCGAACAAATGCGCAATAACCTCTGTATCGGTTTCAGAGGTGAACTGATAGCCTTTATCCTGAAGCTTTTTCTTGAGTGAAATGTAATTTTCGATAATTCCATTATGAACAACGCTGAAACGTCCATCCATAGAGAGGTGGGGATGAGCATTTTCATCCGAGGGTTCACCATGAGTTGCCCAACGGGTGTGTCCGATACCAACCGTTCCATGAACATTTTTACCGTCATTTGTCTTTTCAGCAAGTACTGCCAGACGTCCTTTGGCTTTCTGAACATCAATCTTACCATCGCACAATGTGGCAATTCCCGCACTGTCATAACCTCTATATTCAAGCTTCGAAAGCCCTTCCAATAAAATAGGAGCTGCCTGCTTTTCACCTATATATCCTACTATACCGCACATACATATACCTCCGCTTGTTCTACTTTCCGGCAGATGGATATTCATATCATACCGGAATCAAATGGTATAAACCCATATTCTTTATTCTATAACAAAATCACAATTTTGTCAATAGTTTTCTATGATTTTAAAGGGAATCCGAGTATTTCGCATACCTAAGCCATTTGTAGCACATTTTACACCTTGCAAACACTTGAGCACAACTACAAAAACTGTCAGCAATATATAGAATTCAGAAATTATTTATTCCGGAAAGCTTGGCGGTTTCGCAAATGGTGCTTATGCACATGTGAATTTTGAAAAGATGGATTTGCTGTGTGTCTATCAATTGAGCGAAGATAAGACATTTACGATTATCCCTATAGAAAAATCGTAAGCGTCAAATGATACACACATTTACACCGTCGAACCAAAATGTTACAATAGGTGGTAGTGTAAAGTAGCATATGAAAAAAGAAGTGTGTTAAAACCTACCGTCACCC
>CAUGRT010000045.1 GCA_959602045.1 uncultured Clostridia bacterium
ATGCCTACGGCAGTGAGCGGCTTGTAATCGAGAATGCGTGGTTTAACGAGCTGACATTGCAGAAATTTGAAAATGCAAAAATGATTGACGAGGAGTACAGCGGAGGATTCACCGACTATTACTTCCCCGACCTCGTCAAGGTACGATAAGACCGGCTAAAATTCCGCATCTTGCACACTTAACCTCGATTGAGTACACAAAGTACACATCACTCGGTTAAATGCACAATCTACGAAATTTTTTCACGGTCTTGAAAAGGAGTGGTTATAACAATGAATAAGAATACAAAAATAACGCTTGCGGAGCTTATCCGCAGAAAAGAGCAGATGCTTGAAAGCAAGAAAAAACCGAAAACCGCAACACTGTATATAAAGTCGCTCGGCGGCACCATTACAATTGAAAGTCCGACAGCGGATTTGGCAAGGGACGCACAGGATATGGATAACGGCGACGCATATATGGTTTATTCGTGTGTGACGGAGCCTTGCCTTAAATCAAAGGAACTTCAGACGGCTTTTGAATGTGTTGAGCCGATGGAGATTGTCGAGAAAGTATTTGAGCCGGGCGAGATTCCGCAGATTGCGGTTGAATGTCTAAAGCTTGCCGGATATGTTGACGGAGTAAAGGCGGTTGACGATATAAAAAACTAATCAGAAGTGACGGAGAACTTGCCATGCTCTGTCACTTTTTGAATAGGGGGATTGAGCCAAAGAAGGTTATTAATTTTCCGCTTTCAGAAAAGCTTTTTTATAAGGCTTGTTATGAGGTTTATATGGAAGATGAATATGAAAAATACAAAGCACTGACTGGTGGTGATGGTTAATGTCAAAAAAGAATATCGGTGCTACACTATCCATAAAAGACAACAATTTCACCGCCGGGATAAGAAATGCCATAACGGGTGTAAAGAACCTCAAAAACCACACTACCAACGCAACAGGCGGGCTAAAGAAAATGCAGTCGCAGAGCAAACTCACAGGCGAGGGGCTTGCGTCACTTGCGAAAAAAGCCGCCGGAGTTGTTGCGGCTTATGCAGGGTTTAGTCAAATGATTTCATTCGGCAAGGAATGCATCACCCTGTTTGACACGCAGGCGAGGTCTGAACAAAGACTCGAAACCCTTATGATGAATGTTAAGGGTACAACACTCGAAAATGTAAATGCAATGAAAAAGTATGCCGGTGAACTCCAGGGCATCACCACAATCGGTGATGAGGCTACCATTCAAGGTGCGTCACAGCTTGCAACATTCCAATTGCAGAGCAGTACGATTAAAACTTTGCTCCCGTCATTACAAGATTTGGCGGTATCGCAGTATGGTGTATCAGTATCGGGAGATCAGATGCAGTCAATGGCAAACCTTATGGGTAAGGTTATGACGGGTTCGGTCAGCGCATTAACGAGATACGGTGTAACATTAAGCGAAGCACAGAAGAAAACCTTAAAAGAAGGCAATGAAACCGAGAGAGCCGCCATGCTTGTCGAGGTATTAAAGCAAAACTTCGGAGGACTTGCCGAGGCAATGGCAAACACACCGGAGGGCAAAATCGTACAGATAAAAAATGCCTGGGGTGATATGCAGGAGGTAATCGGCGGCAAGCTTTATCCTGTTGTTACAACATTTTTCGGATATGTCGCATCTGCAATGCCGGACGTACAAAATGCTGTTGTTTCGGCAATAGATGCAGTTTCCGTTCCGCTTTCGTGGATAAAAAATAATGTTTTGCCGCCGCTCATAGCCGCATTCCAAAATGTATGGAATTACGGTGTGTCGACATTTAATAATATAAAAACAGCTGTCATGGAAAACAGCGGTTCGTTTGGGAGTGTTACATCTGTTCTCGGCGGTGTCAAAGACGCATTGTTTAATTCGTTTGAGTTCTGCAAGCCGGCTCTTAACTGGATAAAAGACACCGGACTTCCGCTTGTTGTGAACGCTCTTGCCGGAGTGGTGCAGAAGGCGACCGATGTATATAACTTTTTCGTGAATAATTGGGGATGGATTGCTCCGATTATTTCCGGTATTGTCGGTGCAATTGTGACATTTCGGATTGCGGTGTTTGCAATCAATACCGCAATGAACGCATGGGCGATTGTGCAAGGGATATGCACCGCCGCACAATGGGCATGGAATGCGGCAATGACGGCAAATCCTGTCGGTATCATCATTGTTGCAATTGGAGCACTGATTGCAATCGGTGTGGCGCTTTGGATGAATTGGGACAGCGTGTGTGCGTGGTGCAAGCAGGCATTTCAGGCTGTCGGGGATTTCTTTGTATCGGTCGGCACAAGCATTGGTTCATTTTTTGTCGGACTGTGGACGGGAATAAAAGATACGGCTGTCGGAGTTTGGAACGGTATAACGGGATTTTTAAGCGGTGTGTGGAACACCATATCCTCCGCCGCTGTTTCCGTATTTACGGGAATCGGAAATGCAGTAAAGAATGTGTGGAACGGTATCGTCGGCGCTATCAAGGGCGCTATAAACAGCATTATTTCCGCAATAAACTCTATGATCCGTGGTGCTGTCAGCGGTGTGAACGGACTTATAAAAGGCATAAATTCCGTCACGGGTGCTGTCGGTATTCCGGCAATTCCTACCTTTACCGCACCGCAGATTCCGATGCTTGCAAACGGAGGATTTATCCGCACTGCGGGTACCGTCATTGTCGGTGAGAAAGGCCCTGAAATACTGTCGCTTCCGAGCGGTGCAAAGGTATCGCCAATTGATAAATCAAGGCGGAGCGAAAATAAATTCTATATCAATATTTATGCCGATGGCAAGAGTGCGGATGAGATTGTTGATGAATTGATACCCAAATTGAAATTAGCATTGGCTAATTTGTAGAAAAGCAAGAAAAAGTATTGAAAAATACAGAAATTTGGTGTATAATATGTTGGTCGGAATAATCCGATGTTAAAGGTAAGACTGAAAACAGTGTAAAAGCTGGGCGGTTATGCCATCCATAACTCCATTTACATAGTAACCACTTTTAAAAAGTTGGAATCTACGAAAGGAGGAGGATGCGCTGTGGAATATGATATCTTGATATTAGCCTTAGTGCTATTCATAATACTATCCATAAAAAAATAACACGCCCCCGTGCTAAGGATAGCGTGTTATTTTAACATAAATCTCTTGGCATAACCGTTTGAGGTCTTGCCTTTTTCTATTATCATTATACACCTCATCTGCAATTTTGTCAATCACTTTTAGAAATTTTGTGCAGTTTCGGAGGTGTTTTTTTGTTTTATGGATATATATTTAAGCGTAAATAACAGAGCCGAGGTTTTGCGGCTCCCTGTTCTGCCGCCGGAGTTTACGGTCTCAAAAATCAGAAACAACGAGGTATTTGAAACGGTATCGCAAGGTCAGCTGAACCTTATCGGTACGCAAGCTTTGAAGAAAATATCGTGGTCGAGTTTCTTACCAAACCGTGATTATCCGTTTTTGCGTGACAGGAGCGATACTGCTTTTGGATACCTATATACCATAGATACATGGTACGACAGAAAACTTCCCATTCGACTTATTATAACCGACACACCGATAAATATGGCAGTTACAATAGATGATTTTTCATATACAATCGGCAGAGACGGAGATATGAAATATTCAATAACGCTGTCGGAGGTGAAGTTAATCTGATGGGTGCAGTGATTGAAAGTGCCGTCAATTGGGCGGTTAAGATTGCAAACGATAATAGTCACGGCTATGACCAAAACAACCGTTGGGGACCGAACTATGATTGCTCTTCTCTTGTTATTTCAGCATTTGAGCAAGCGGGGTGCAAGGTAAAGTCCGGCGGCGCTACCTATACCGGAAATATGAAGTCTGTATTTTTAAGATACGGGTTTTCAGATGTTACAAGTAAAATAGCACTGTCAACGGGACTTGGACTTAAGCGCGGTGATGTCTTATTAAATACCACTCACCATACCTCACTTGTGGTTGAGGGCAATGGGAGAACAATCGTCAATGCCTCAATCAACGAAAAAGGCAAAACCACAGGCGGCAAGTCGGGAGATCAGACCGGCAGAGAGATATACACAAGAGGATACTATAATTATCCGTGGAATGTGGTACTTCGCTATAACGAAAGTTCGTCAACGGCAACTTCCGCAATAACCTCAGCTAAAGAAGATAAGGACTATTCTCTTTCCGACATTTTCGGAACAGGTGGTAACACAGTCGGCGATAAATTTTCCGCAAGTGTTAATGAAACATATAAGCTGATTGTCGGCGGTAATGACATAACTTCTTATGTAGGTAATTTGTCTTGGCAAAACTCAATAGATGAGCTTGCAACAAAGATGAGTTTTGAAGTGGCAAAGTCCGATACGAATTATGTGAATACATACACTCCGCAGGTTGGTGATATCGTGAATTTTTGTACCAATATAGAGATATTCCGTGGAATTGTGATTGCGGTCGATGACGGTGATAAATTTAAGAATAAATATACAGTGACGGACTTCGGTTGGTATTTGAACAAAAGCAAGGAAACCTATCAGTTTAACAATATGAACGCAAAGAAAGCAGTTATACGGCTTTGTTCTGACTTTAATATTCCGATTGATTCCGTGCCGGAACTGAACACAAGCATCACGCAGATTTACATAGATAAAACCATATCCGATATTCTTTCCGATATTCTCGATAAATGCGGTGGAGGTTACAATTTTGATATGACTCCGAACGGGATACGAATCTATAAATACGGTGCGATATATGTCTACCCGGAGTTCAGAATCACGCCGAATACGCATCTGTTTTATTCCCCTACGCTCAAAGGCAATGTGTCGCATACCCTTTCAATCGAGGATATGAAAAACAGCGTGAAAGTTGTAACCGAAACTGATAAAGTGTATACTGTCAAGGCTTTGGCGAAGGATGCCGACAGCATATATAAATACGGTGTTTTGCAGGATGTATTCAAGATTGATGAAAAGGACGGAGATGCAAATACCTATGCGAAAAACAAGTTGTCGGAGCTGAATAAAATCAAGGAGAGCTTTTCAATAGAAATCATTGAGGCAGTAAACAGCTACACCCGAGCCGGTGCGCTTATCACCGTTGATGATGTAAACTATCTTATCGAAAGCGCCGACCACAGCATCAAAAACGAAGTGCATTATGTGAAATTGGGACTGAGGAGGTACGCATGAACGGTATAACAGAACTTGCAAAATTACTCAAAGAGCGTGAAAACAGTGACGGTTACACACCGATGTTCGGAACGGTTATTGAACTGCCGAACACGAAAATACGCATAAGCGACAAGGTTATTCTAACCGACAGCCACTTAACGCTTTGCATAAACTTAAAAGAGAAAAATGCGGACGGTGAATATATAAATCTCGGCAAGACGGTGGTTTTGCTCCCATATGCAAACGGTCAGAAATTTATTGTGATTGGAGTGGTTATCTGATGTTTCCGAATTCAACCGATATAACGATTAACAATGAAAGCAACACATCAAGCGGAACAAAATCATATATGTTTGATTTTGAAAACGGCGACTTTGTTGTGCGTGACGGAAAGCTGATCGAGTGTGACGGCATCGACGCAATAAAAGTATGGATAGAAAAAATACTCCGAACCGAGAAAGACAGATACAAAATCTACGATAATACCGAGTACGGCTGTCATTTGGAGGATTTAATCATCGGCAACAGCTATACGGCAGAGTTTGTCGAGGCCGAATTAAAGCGTGAGATTGAGGACGCACTAAAGCAAAATCCGCAGATTACCTCAGTCACAAACTTTAAGATTACACGAAATACAAACGCAATTACGGTAACGTTGGAGGTGGTGTTAAATGACGAAGGACGAAATACTGTCACGGTTACTGTCTGACATATCCGATGAGTTCGACAAAGGTGTTGGCTCATTTTTTTATGATGTTACAAAGCCGGCATCTGAGGAGTTTGAAACGGCATACGCAAGACTTGAGGAAATACTAAAAAACGGTTTTGCCTTAACCGCAAGCGGTGAATATCTTGATTTTAAGGCGGCTGAGCAAGGCATAACAAGAAAGTCCGGTGTTTCATCACAAGTGGTGGTTACCATAACAGGCACACCGGGCAGTGTGATTTCTGTCGGTGATAAGGTCGCATCGGACAATCTCATCTTCTCTGCTATTGAGAATAAAGAAATCAGTGAAAGCGGAACGGAAGAAGTTACGGTTGTTTGCGATACAGTCGGCACTGTAGGAAATATTCCGACAGGCAGCATAAACCGTTTCCCTGTCACACTTTCCGGCATTGTTTCGGTAACAAACAATGAGCCGGCGACAGGCGGATTTGATGAGGAAACCGATGACGAGTTGCGTGACAGATATTTTGAAAAGGTGTCGCTCCCGGCAACAAGCGGCAGTAAATATCACTATGAGCAGTGGGCAAAAGAAATCAGCGGTGTCGGGGACGCTAAATGCTTACCACTTTGGAACGGCGGCGGAACTGTCAAGGTTATCATCATAAACTCCGAAAAAGGTGTGGCAAGCGAAGAATTAATTTCAGAAGTGGCAAATCACATTGAAGAAAACAGACCGATCGGAGCGGAAGTTACGGTTGAGAGCGCCGCACCGCTGACAATCAATGTTTCGGCAAAGCTTACCCTTGCAAACGGCGCAAGCTTTGAGTTGGCAAAAGAGAAAATCACCGAGAGTATAACAAAATATCTGCAAAAGAATGCGTTTTCTGTCAGATATATCTCGTATGCGCAAATCGGCGGTTGTATTCTTGCCTGTGATGAGGTTGCCGATTATAGTAATCTGAAACTGAATAACGATACGCAGAATATCGCCGTTTCGGAAACGCAAGTGCCTGTCTTGGGGGTGGTTACGGTTGATTGAGAAAATGCCGGGATATTACCGAAAGTCAAAGGTTATGAATGACCTTGTTCGCTCTATCGAAAATGAATTTAACAGGCTGAACGCAGAAACTACACTTACCGAAAATCAGTTTTTTGTGATTCTATCGGACAGGGACATAAAACATCACGAGGAAGATGTAGGACTTGTTCCGGACACCACAGCTAACCTTGACACACGCAAAGGACGCATACTGTCAAGGCTGCGAGGCACGGGAACGGTCACAAAAACCATGATGAAGAATGTTGCAAAATCCTTCATCAACGGTGATATTGAAATTATAGAATATCCGTCAAAATACTGCTTTGCGGTAAAATTCACATCAAAAACGGGTGTGCCGTACAATTTGGAAGATATAAAGTCGATGATTGAGGAGATAAAGCCTGCTCATTTGGCAGTGGAATACATCTTTACCTATCGGCTTTGGCAAGACATACTTGATGAAATACAGATATGGACGGCGGCAAAAAACTATTCATGGGAATGGATGCTGACATTCGAGGTTAAGTCTAATCTTAACATATCGGATGGCGGCATTTTTTATTGCCCGGACGGGAACGGTAACGGAAAAATAGTGTGGAACGAAAACAGAGCATATGCAAGAAAAAATGAACAGCTTTGAAATTATTGAGAGGAGATAAATTACTATGGCAGAAATACATCCGAATGACATAGGTCTTGCCACATTTGCCGATGTGGGTGACGTTGAAAAACTCAAGACTTCGGCTAAAAACTTAGTGGACGCATTAAATGAAATTTATCAGAACGGAACGCAGGGCGGCGGCAGCGCTTTCGGAGAGCAATGGTATGTTGACGGTGAAAACAACATCATATTGGGTGAAAACAATATTGTTCACGGCAATAACAACTTCATCATCGGCTCGGACAATATCGTTGTCGGAGATAATATCACCATGATTGCAAGCAAAAAATACAAATACGGTTCGGTAAATATCGGTTATGAAAATTTCGATACCGAGACAGGGATCATTCCGTACTATATTTATTCGGACGAACAAACCGATACCACGCTTAAGGTCGGAGATAAGCTTGTGTTCAGCCTGGGTTTAACCTGGGTCGACTCCGGCTGGAATGACTGGCTGACCATAGAATCCCCCAAAAAGATAGTGGAGATTTTAGAGGTAAATACCGATGAAAAATATATAAGAATTACAACCGATATAGGAATATCGACAGAGCCGCCCGATGAAACACACACGGTAAAGGATTATCAATATATAAACACCTTTATTCCGCTAGTTGACGCATACAAGCTGATTGCGGGCGAGTCGAGCATATCCTTTGGCGGAACATCGGACGGAGCGTCAAGCTTTTCGGGCTGCTCGGGAAGTGCAGGCGGTGCATATTCATTTGCGGCAAACTCGGCAAATGCAAAAGGAAGAAACGCTGCGGCGCTGTGTTCTTCAACCGCTGAAGGAGAATATTCGTTTTCGGCAGGCTCCTCTTGCGCATACGGAGAAAAAACCGCGGCTTTGAATTCAAGCTATGCATATGCGCCGCATTCGTTTTCTGTCGGTAACTATTCAAGAGTCTATGCACGTGCCTTAAAATGCACAAATCTAAACTGGAAAGACAAAACGCTCACCATAGACCCGAAATACAGTCTTGCCGGAATCAAAAGCGGCGATACGATAGTTTTAAGATGCTTTAACTGCATTAACACTATCATATTTTCGCAGGTGAAGGTTAAATCAATAAGCGGAAATACGATATATATGCCCGATGATACGTATGCCGGAGGCGCCGGTTCGTACATTCAACAGCTTTTCCCGGACGGTATCATATTTGTGCAGAGCAGCAATTCATCGTATGCGACATCGTCCGCTGCCGGCGGATGCTACGGCATGGCAACGGGTAAGTATTCGTTTGCGGACGGTTATCATGTCATTTCAGCCGCCGACAATGCGGTCACCTTCGGAAAATACGGCATAAACACAGATGCCTGCTCCATTGCGCTTGCAAACGGCGCTGCAATTAAAACACCGGGACTTGCGTTTAAGGTGTTGTCTGATGGCAGTGTTCATGCGGATAAGGAATACACATCTCCATGTGCCGACTATGCGGAATATTTCGAGTGGGCGGACGGTAACCCAAATAATGAGGACAGAGCCGGATATTTTGTAAAGCTGAAAGACGAAAAAATTGTGTTATGCGAGGACTTTGACACACCTCTCGGCATTGTTTCGGCAACCCCGGCAATCATCGGTGACAGCGGAGAAATGCACTGGCAAGGAAAATATATAACGGACGATTTCGGAAGAATACAGTATCACGATGTAACCGTTCCGGCTGAAACCGATGAGGACGGCAATATCGTAACAGAGGAACATATCGAAACTCAGCCGATATTAAACCCCAAATGGAATCCGAACCTGGAATATATTCCGAGGAAGGACAGAGCGGAATGGTCGGCTGTCGGTGTTCTCGGAAAACTCATCGTATATGATGACGGAACACTCCAAAGCGGTGATATTTGCCGTTGCGGAGCAAACGGAAAAGCTGTGAAATCCATAGAAAACGGATATACCGTCCTAAAAA
The DNA here is from genome assembly GCA_959602045.1 of uncultured Clostridia bacterium. Classification (GTDB taxonomy): domain Bacteria; phylum Bacillota; class Clostridia; order UBA1381; family UBA1381; genus Ornithomonoglobus_A. The sequence goes on from CAUGRT010000045.1 coordinate 9,434, forward strand.
GAGTGGCAGACGATAAAGTCTTAATATGGTTCAAGGGGTGATGTTATGCCAAAGGAAACTGCAAATCATAAATTAAAGAAACCACTGTATTCAGACAATGCAGACATTGCGGTCATCAACGAAAACTTTGATGCCATTGATGAACTGCTGACACCAAGCATTTATGCTACAACTGCACCAGACAGTGCGGCTGTAAAGGGCAAGCTGTCGGCTGTTCTCGGATGGCTTGCAAACAGGATAAAGGCAATAACCGGTCAAAACTCATGGCAGGCATCACCGCCTGTTTCGCTTACGGAATGCAGCAATCATATTTCAAACGGTACGCATCAGAATGCGACCATAAACTCAAACGGGTTCATGAGTTACTCCGATAAGCAAAAGCTTGATAATGCCACATCGGACTATACCGCAAGCAAGCTGATGATGCGCGATTCAAATGGCAGAGCAAAGGTTCAAACTCCGTCCGGAAGTTATGACATTGCCAACAAAACATATGTTGACACCAATTTCGTAAAGAAAAACTCTGACACAACTATGTCTGCAAAACTGACGGCACAGTCCAACACAGCTTACACAACAAAACAGGTGCGAAACATTGTACTGTGGACGAGCGGTTCGACTCCTCCGTCCACAAGCTACGGTGATATTGTAATCAAGACTTTCTGAGGTGTGATATGGCAAATATTAATTTTAAGTATGATTACCCGTATATAGGTTACGGCGAAAAAGGCAGATTTCAATACAAATGGTCTGAGTCAAGGGTAACTCTTAACCGCTGTTATACCTATCCGCTTTTGTTTAACACGGCTTTGCCCGGATGCTTGCATATCACAATGGATATTGAGATTGAGAACACGGGTTCGGGTACGGTACTCGGTCGGTCGTGGGATTTTTATATTTACCGCCAAAACTATGGCTGGTATGAGGTATGCTCGTTCACTCTGCCGGACGACGGCAAATATACAATCGACACCGATATTTCAAACTATACCATAACGCAGATTGCGTGCGTTCCTTCCTCAAACCCCGGTTCGAGCAAAACCTGGTCGACCTGGTACGGAATCACAAAGCTGACGATTACCGAGAACATAACCTTGTCGGAACTTGATAACGATAAATACTTCTATGGTATTTTTCCGAATAATTATGGTGTTCAAAAACAGCCGTCCGAAGTCTTTGTAAACATAGACGGTACGCTGAAAAAGGCAACGGCTGTGTATGCGAATGTTGACGGAACACTCAAACAAGTACCTATGCTGTTGTCAGCTGAAATAAAGACGGATTCGGAAACGATGAAAGTGTATAAAATTACACCAACCACCGATGGTAACTGCACAATCAAGGTAAACCGAAAAAGCGGCGATCACGAAATACGGCTTTATGACAGTGGTTTCAAACCAATGACCGATTCATATTTTTATTCACAGAGCTTTGCACTTACCGCAGGCTCTGTTTTTTATATATCGGTAACACATTATTATGGAGCAGACGCAAGCGAGAGCACTCTGCAGATTTTTAAGGAGGACTAACTATTATGGAAAAACTAAAGCTATTCTACACATCGGTATGCACGGCACTTGCATACATTTTCGGAGGCATGGATTCTATGCTGAATATTTTGCTTATTTTTATGGTGATTGACTTCATCAGCGGGTTTATTAAGGCATGGGCATTAAAGAAATTTGATTCAAGTAAATTCTATATCGGCGGTGTCAAAAAAATCGGTATACTGCTGATAGTCGCCGTGGCAACACAGCTTGACCAGCTTATACATATTGACTCAATGGCGCTCCGCACGGTTACGGTATCCTACTATATAGCAAACGAAGGATTTTCAATTCTCGAAAATTGGGGCGCTATGGGACTGCCGCTGCCGAAACCGATAAAGAATGCACTTGCAAAACTGAAGGACAAAGACGGTGAATAGAAATGGATTTATGTTTTTTGGTTGAACACCAGCACATAAAACGGACAGATGATAATTATGTTGTGGCAGGTTCAAGAAACTATTTATATGCCAACTTTACATTTACAAAGGAATGGAACGCGAATATTATTGCCATATTCGCATCAAAATGCGGAACATATGCACAGCTGTTAAAAGACGGACGATGCCTTGTTCCGTATGAGGCGTTAAAGCAAGATGGCAGAATTGATGTTTCGGTGTGTGCCGGTGATTTGATAACATCCGATACCGCAGGTTTTATCGTACATGAAACAGGCTATACCGAAGATGCCGAGAAAAGTATAACTCCACCACCTACGATTTTATCCGATATATATGATCGAATTGAAAAATCATTTACAAAGGCAAAAACAGAAGCACTGCAAGAAGTAAGTAAAGTGTTAGAAAATTATCTTAAACTGACAGATGTGGATTCGGATTTAGTATACGGCAGTTCAAATCCGGTTTCATCGGGTGCGGTATATAATAAATTTCAGTCTGAAATTGACCGGAGAATGCATCTTGATTATGTAAAGGCGGATAAGGAACACAACGGCGGTTTTATCGGAGGTGCCGGTGCGTCATTGGGCGGAGCGGGAGGCGCTGCAATAGGAGCAAAAGCAAAGGCATCCTCCGGCATGGCGGGCGGCAGTGGTGCGTCTGCATCGGAAGGCATGGCTTGCGGAAAGAATGCATATGCCAGTCACGGTGCAGCCGCAGGGCGAAACAGCAAAACGCTGCATGGTGCGGCTCTCGGTGACGGAGCAAAGACCGTGGATGACAAAGGGAATCCTATAACAGCGGTGCAGCTTGGAACCGGTGTCAACAAAGAAACTAATACAGTACAGTTTTTCAGCTACAAATTTATGAATGTTGATGGCAGTATTCCAAATGAGCGTATTCCAAAACTTAATGATCTGGAGCAGAGAATTTTACAGTTGGAAAGGAGTATATCAAATGAAAATCAATAAAAAGCAGATTGCATACAACCGTACACCAAGAAATCAAAAGCCGGTATATATCGTGATTCACGATACCGGAAACACCGGCAAAGGCGCGAACGCAAACGCACACTTTAACTATTTTAACGGCGGCAACAGAAACGCATCGGCAGACTTTTTTGTTGATGATACGCAGGTTCTGCAAGTAAACGACTACAATAAATTCTATACTTGGCATTGCGGTGACGGCAAGGGCAAATACGGAATTACAAACCGTAACTCGGTCGGAATCGAAATCTGCGTAAACAGTGACGGGAATTATGACATTGCATTTTGCAAAGCGGTTGAACTTACAAAACATCTTATGAAAGAACTCAACATTCCGCTTGAACGTGTGGTTCGCCACTATGACGCAAGCCGCAAAAACTGCCCGGCAAGTATGAGCAAAAACGGCTGGGCATTATGGAGCACATTTAAAAATAAATTAAGCGAAAACGAGGAGGATTTAACTATGGCACAGTATGATGAACTGAAAAAGGAAATCGGCAATATCAAAACCGATGTAGACAAGCTTAAAAACAAAATGATTTACGCGTGGGTAGACGATAATATGCCTGACTGGGCAAAGCCTACCGTCACCAAGCTTATGCGAAAAGGTTACCTCAAGGGTGATAACGAGGGCAAACTTATGCTTGATGATAATATGCTCCGCATTCTTGTAATCAATGACCGTGCCGGGATTTACGGTGAATAAGATATGACAAAAGAGCAATTTGAACGTGAGAAAAACTATCGCACATCGCAGGTTATTGTAAAATCAATGCTCAAGAATGGGATTATAACCGATAGAGAGTACAAAAAAATTGATACAATACTAAAGCACAAATACCGCCCTGTTTTCGGCGGTTTATGATTCGTGAAACGCTTGATTTTATGCGGATTGTACGGTAATATGAACATACAATAATATAGGAAGGAAGATGCGTGTGAAAAAGACCGTACAGAAAATATTACCGTCAAAGTTGCTTGTTTTGAAACGGAAACGGGTATGTGCTTATGCAAGGGTTTCATCGGGAAAAGATGAAATGCTCCATTCACTGTCAGCACAGATAAGCTATTACAGCGAGTATATTCAAGCTTGTAACGAGTGGGAATATGCCGGGGTATATGCCGACTCTGCGATGACGGGTACAAAAGATTCAAGACCTGAGTTTCAGCGTATGCTGACGGAATGTAAAAACGGCAAAATTGATATGATCATTACAAAATCAATCAGCCGATTTGCAAGAAATACCGTGACACTGCTTGAAACAGTGCGGGAACTGAAAAACCTCGGTGTTGATGTCTGGTTTGAAAAAGAAAATATCCATAGTATAAGCGGGGATGGTGAGCTGATGCTTACTATCCTCGCTTCTTTTGCACAAGAGGAAAGCCGGTCGGTTTCCGAAAATTGCAAATGGAGAATACGGCATAATTATGAGGAGGGAATTCCCAATGGATTCACACTTTATGGCTATGATATAAAGGATAGGGTAATGACCGTAAATGAAAAACAGGCAGAAGTGGTAAAGCGGATATTTACAATGTATACCAATGGCAGCGGTTCCAAAAAGATATGCAATGAGTTAAACGAGGAAGGTATACTATCACCCAACGGACACCAATGGAGTGAAGGCAGGATTATGGATATTTTGAAAAATGAAAAATATATCGGTGATTTGCTTTTGCAAAAATATTACTCCGAAAACCACATTTCAAAAAGAACACTTTTAAATGACGGACGATTGAAGCAATATTATGTAACAGATAATCATGCGCCGATTATTGACAGAAAAACTTTTGAAACGGCACAGAGGATTATGGAAGCAAAGGAAATGACGCATCCGCATATAAAAGCTTACGATTATAAGTTTAAGGATATGGTGTTCTGCGGTGAATGCGGAGCAAAATTTGCAAGAAAAAAGGTACACACCGGAACAGTTTCAGAGCATTTTGTCTGGAAGTGCCGGACCTATACGCATAAAGGAAAAAAGTATTGTGACAATAAACAGATTCCCGATAAAACGCTGATAATGCTTTCAGAAGATGTTGATAAGGAAATTGCAAAAATTATTGTACATCCTAATAATGCAGTATGCTTTCAACTGGCAGACGGTTCCGAAGTAACACGGGAATGGAAAATTGACCGCAAATGGAGCGAAGAAATGAAAGAGAGAAATTTCTATAATCAAAGGAGGCGTTATCTGTAATGGTAAAAACAGTAACCGTTATACCGCAGCGTAAGAAATTGTATTCTGCGAGTGTAGAGCAAAAACAACAAAAAAGGCGCGTTGCGGCATATGCCAGGGTTTCAACGGATAGCGAGGAACAGCTTACAAGCTATGAGGCACAGGTCGATTATTATACAAAATTCATACAGAAAAATGAAAACTGGGAGTTTGTAAAGGTTTATACAGATGAGGGGATTTCGGCAACCAACATAAAGCATCGTGACGGGTTTAATGAAATGGTGAAAGACGCACTTGACGGTAAAATTGATTTGATAATAACAAAATCGGTGAGCAGATTTGCCAGAAATACGGTAGACAGCCTTGTAACGGTGAGGGAGCTTAAGGCGCATAATGTAGAGGTATACTTTGAAAAAGAGAATATTTACACTTTTGACGGAAAAGGCGAACTGCTTATCACGATAATATCGAGTCTTGCCCAGGAGGAAAGCCGGAGCATTTCGGAAAATGTAACCTGGGGACAGCGTAAACGATTTGCAGACGGAAAACTGATTATGTCATTCGGAAACTTTCTGGGATATAAACGGGGTGAGGACGGTCAACCGGAGATTGTGGAAAAGGAAGCGAAGATTGTAAGACTAATCTATAAAATGTTCCTTGAAGGAAAAACACCAACATATATTGCGAAATATTTAACAGAGCAAAATATCCCTACACCGAGAGATAAAAATATATGGCGTTCAACAACGGTAGAATCCATTCTTAAAAATGAGAAATACAAAGGTGCCGCACTTTTGCAGAAAACATTTACAACAGATTTTCTTACAAAGAAAAAGAAAATCAATGAGGGTGAGATACAGCAGTATTATGTTGAGGACAGTCATCCGGCAATTGTTTCAAAGGAAGTTTACAGCCTTGTTCAGCAGGAATTTGAAAAAAGAAAAAACTCTAAGAATTATATGACAACATCAAGCTGTTTTTCGGGAAAAATATTTTGCGGAAATTGTGGCGGATTGTACGGCTCGAAGGTGTGGCACAGTAATTCCAAATACAGAAGAACCATATGGCAGTGCAATAACAAATTTAAAAATGACGATAAATGCAAAACACCGAATTTGACAGAAACGGAGTTGAAATCGGCATTTGTAAAGGTATTTAATGAGATTCTTGATAATAGGGAAGAAATTATTGAATTTATAGAGAAAACCATTCTTGGGCTGTGTGATATGACAGAGCTTGAAAAGGAAATCCTTACAGCAAAAGCGGAAACCAAGACAAAATTGGAGGCGGTGAATGAATATGTGAAATTGAATAGCCGGACGGCAATACCGCAGGAGGAATATTCAGAATATTTTGATAAGCTTATGACAGAATATGAGATGGCGCAGGGAAAATTACATAGGCTGGAGAAAGAGAAAAATGATATGTATGCAAGGAATGAACGGTGCAAGCAATTCATACAGACTTTGAAACAAAGCGACATATTACAGAATTTTGATGAGGAGCTGTTTAACAGCACGGTTGAAAAAATATTGGTATATGCGGATAGGATAGTATTTGAGTTTAAGGAGGGGATGGAAAAAGGGTATATATTATAAGGAAAGAAAAATTACATATTTATGGGAGGCATCGCCTCCCTCTTTTTTTATTGCAAATTTTTATGAGATGTATTGTTAAATTGTGAAATTTGTGGTATAATAAAACCAATTTATACATTATATTTGGAGGAAGACAAAATGGATGGAATAAAATTAAAAGATATTTTTATTGGATATGCAGATGGCGAGACGGAAGCAAATAGTCAAGAGCATAATTTCCTTGATTTGTTTTATACAGGGAATTCGAAGTACGAAGAAATATGTAAAATAAATAGTTTTATTATTTCTGGGAGAAAAGGAACGGGCAAAACTATACTAGCACAATATGTAATACACGTCAGTAATGATAAATATAAAAACCTGATAAGCAAATATATCAAGTTACCAAATGATATAAAGGAGTATGAATTTATTGAAAAAAATTATTCCGATATAAGTGAAGAAGAATATAACCTTTTTATTAAGTATTATATACTAAGAGCTTTGGCTGCAATTGTTATTAATAATAAAGTTTCAATGAGAAAATATTTTCAGGATGATAGTAAAGTTTCGTACTTTGGAAAAATACACAATTATTTCAGATATTGTTTTTCTTTAAATAAAATAAAAAAAATGCTTGAAGAAAGATATCAAAAAGGAAATTTTGATTTCAGATTGGTTCAAACGGAAGAAAAAAATGGATACAATTTAGAAAATGAAGGTAATTTAAAAGTTGCAAAGACAAGAGACGGGGCCTCTAGCGAAGTAGTCAATAAATATGAACGACGCTTAAAAAAGTTTATCGAAATGATAAGAGAATTTGAGAAAATGATTTTTGATGTTGTAAGAGTCAATCCAGTTTTAGTGGTTTTTGATGATATTGATGATATCAATAAGTATATAGTGGATTACAAAAATCAAAAGAAATTTCTAATTTTATTTATTAAATGTATAAAAGAAATTAATACGGAACTTCAAAAATGTAATAGTTTAAATAAATGCATTATTATCATAAGAGATGATATTTTGAATTCATTAAATGCTTTTGATAGCAATTTAAATAAAACTATTGTTGATGCAGAAGTTAACCTAGATTGGGTGGGAAATAACCAACAAGAGATGTTGCTTGATATGTTTTTTACTAAAATTTCAAAATGTTCTCCTCGGTTTGCGACAATGCCAGTACAGAAAATACGAGAAGAAATTATAGCTGGCAATAAAAGAGATATAAAATATAAGTTAAACTATATTATTGATAGAGGATTTGGACGCCCAAGAGATGTAATTACTTATTTTGGTAAAATAATAAAAAATAATTCAGATGCTGAAAAAATTGATTTTAACATGATTAAGAGTGCTCAAAATGAATATTCGAGTTCTTTTTGGAGCGAATTGAAAAATGAATTATCTTTTTATTATGAATATGAATATATAAATGCAGTAGAATTATTTTTGAGTTCTTTTGGGAAAAAGAATTTTACATATGCGGAGGTAGAAGAATATTATAATAATCATCGTGAGCAGTATTTATGTATTAACGATTTCAATAGTTTTATGAATATGTTGTATTCATTTGGAATTGTGGGTAATTTTAGATATGAATCAGAGAATAGAGGTAAAGCATCTTTTTCATATCGTAAAGATGGGCATAATAAGCTTAATATTGAGGATAAAATTACAGTTCATTTTGGATTGCGCCCAGTATTTAATTTGTAATTGTGCAATATCACCAAAACAATACAAAAATCATTGACATAACAAATAAAATATGATATAATATAAATATAATTGATGTAATTGAATATAATTATATTATGGGTATTAGCCCGTGAGCATTTTGCTCAAAATTTGGTTTGGTGTTCCGTAAGTCATTTGGACTTAAAAAGCCACTTAAACGAAGCTGAGACTAAGAAGTTGTAGTTTTATGCTTCGTTTTTGTTTTTTTTGCTAAATTGTTTTAAGGGGGTAAAAATTTTATCTAAAAATAATTTGCGGAATTGTATTAAAATTGAGGTGCAGACACATAGGTCAACAATAAAGTTGATACAAGAAAAATCGAGTCAACCCCGAATTTTGTGTAAAGTCTTTACGAGACCTCCAAGATGATATA
>CAUGRT010000046.1 GCA_959602045.1 uncultured Clostridia bacterium
CGGACATGCTGGGGCGGTATTATGCGCTGTTTACCGACCGTACACAGGTCGAGGGGGATGGCGTGGTGCAGATTATAGACAACATTCCGAGGGAGGATAGCAATGAAGATTGAACGGGTAGAACTTGACAGAATAATCGCTTCGTCATTCTATGCCATACACCGTGATATAAGAAACGAACGGCACACGCATTACTGGTTAAAGGGCGGCAGAGGTTCCACGAAATCCTCATTTGTCAGTGTGGAAATTATTCTCGGCATGATGCAAAATCCCGAAGCGAACGCGGTGGCGATTCGTAAAGTGGGCATGTATTTAAAGGACAGCGTCTATGAACAGCTGATCTGGGCGATTGACAAGCTGGGAGTTACGGCGAAATGGAAACAAAAGCTTAGTCCGCTTGAACTGATCTACATCCCTACCGGGCAGCGTATTCTTTTCCGGGGTGCAGACAAGCCGAGAAAGCTCAAATCTACCAAGGTACATAAAGGGTACATCCGGTATATCTGGTATGAGGAATGTGCCGAATTTAACGGCATGGAGGAAATCCGAACCATTAACCAGTCCCTAATGAGAGGCGGCGAAAAGTTTACGGTCTTTTATTCCTACAATCCGCCGAAATCTCAGCGTAACTGGGTAAACGAGGAAGCGCTCACCGAGCAGGATAATAAGATGGTACATCATTCAACGTATCTGACCGTGCCGCGTGAATGGCTGGGCGATACGTTTTTTGACGAAGCGGAACAGCTAAAAAAAACCAAACCGAGAGAGTATGAGCATGAATATCTGGGCGTGGTTACGGGAACCGGCGGAACGGTCTTTGATAACGTAGTTTTGCAGTCCATTTCAGATGAGGACATTCAAGCCTTTGACCGAATCAAGCGCGGAATCGACTTCGGATATGCCGCCGACCCGTTTGTATATGTCGTATGCCATTATGATAAGAAGCATAAACGGTTATACATTTTTGAGGAAATCTATAAACAGGGGTTATCGAACGCACGCGCAGCGGAACTGATTGGGAGCAAGTACAATCAGACAATTCTATGCGACAGTGCGGAGCCGAAAAGTATTCGCGAGCTTCGGGATTTGGGATTGCGTGTAACCGGTGCGAAAAAAGGGCCCGACAGTATTGATTATGGGATTAAGTTCTTGCAGAGCCTGGATCAAATCATTATCGACAAGGTACGCTGTCCCGAAACCGCAAAAGAGTTTTATCGGTATGAGCTGGAGCCGGACGGAAACGACGGCTTTAAGGACGGTTATCCCGATAAGAATAACCACAGCATAGACGCGGTGCGATATGCTTTAGAGGATGAAATGACAAACCGCAAAGCAAGAATCCTGTCAAGAAAGGAATGGGGAATATGATTATTGATGAAAGCATAATAGAGGACGGAATCACGCCGCAGCTGCTGTTTCGGCTGATTAACAAGCATGAGGAACAATTTGACCGATTCACAAAGCTGCACCGGTACTATATCGGCAGCCATGATATATTAAACCGTATCCGGGAATCGGGATATACGGCGAATAACAGAATGGTCTGCAATCATGCCAAGTATATTGTCGATATGACACGGAGTTATCTGGTCGGGAATCCGATCACCTATGACGCAAGCGAGAGCTTTAATATTGAACCTCTGAAAAACGAATACGCCGAGCAGGACATCCCATCCATCGACAGCGAGCTTATTAAGGATATGTGTATCTACGGCAGAGCATATGAGCTGATTTACAGCAATAGTGAAGCCAAGCCGCGGAGTGTATGTATTGCGCCGTTTCATGCGTTTGTGTGCTATTCGCAGACTGCAGAGAGAACACCGCTGATCGGTGTGCATTATTACAAGAAATATGATGTTGACGGACGCGCATTGGGTGTTGTATGCAACGTGTACGATAACGCATATATTTACAAATTCACAGCCGCGCAGGAAAATTTCAACGCGCTGACATTGGAAAGCCGGGAGCCACATTATTTTAACGGCGTACCACTGATAGAGTACCGGAATAACGAGGACAGGCAAGGTGATTTCGAACAGCTGATTCCGCTGATTGACGGGTATAATCTGCTATGCTCCGACAGAATCAACGATAAGGAGCAGTTTGTTGACGCATTTTTATTCTTGAAAGGGATTGAAGTTGATTCCGAACAGGCGAAAAAGCTCAAACAAGAGAAAATATTAATAGGCATCGAGGACAGTGACGCGCGGTATTTATCCAAGGTCATGACGGAATCAGATATTAAAATATTACGTGACGATCTAAAAGACGACATTCACCGCTTTTCTATGGTTCCGGATTTGTCGGATGAAAGCTTTGGAAATAACCTTTCGGGAGTGGCGATCAAATATAAGCTGTTAGGATTTGAACAGGCGGTAAAGAACAAGGAACGGTTTTTCACCCGAACGCTGCGGAAACGGTTTGAGATGTATAATCAATTCCTTGCACTAAAGTCAGTGATGGCGGTTGTGCCGTCCCATCGGGTGGATATTGTGTATAATTATAACCTACCGGCGAATGAACTGGAAATCTCACAGATGATTGCCAACTTGCAGGATGTTGTCAGCAGTGAAACGCTTTTAAGCCGTTTGCCATTCATTACGGACAGCAAAGAAGAAGCGGAATTAAAGCGTGCGGAACAGGCAGAGAAGCAGAAACGGACGATAGAGGAAACACAGCAGTTAGCGGAGCGAGGGTATTGATATGAACGTCAGTATTGAGGATTTAGGCGTTGCGGATATGCTGAACGGGCAGATGGAAAAAATCCGAAACGGGTTGGAAAAAGGATTGTCGCAGGGCGGCGAGATTGTCAAGGGTGAAGCTAAAGCACGTTGCCCCGTAAGTACCGAAAAAACGCGCCCCGGTGGTCCGCATGGGCAATTGAGGAGCAGCATAGCACAAGAAACCCATGGAAACATCTGCGACATAGGTACAAATGTCGAGTATGCCCCGTATGTGGAGTTCGGGACGTATAAAATGGCGGCGCAACCGTTTTTAGTTCCGGCATTAAAAGAAAGAGAAGCAGATGTGGTTCAAGCCATAAAGGACAATATAAAATGAATTATTGGGAAAGAGCGGCGCTGCTCCGGGAGATTGCAATCCAAGAGGGCGCAGGATATACGGCGGCGCAGATGCTGCGGCTTTATGATGAAGCCTTAGAGGATATTGAAACCGAAATAAAGAAAATACAGACAAATTTCCAAAGGCGATATGGAATTGATAACAAAACAGCGTCATACTTCCTCACAGCGGCACAGGAGGAGGAAAACTTAAAAACACTTGTGAAGCTGTTGGATGAAGCGCCCAACGCAAAGGCGCGTGAGGGTATTCTGGAGTATATTCATCGTGACGGATTATCGGTAAGAGCCTATGCGGCGCGTACGGAGCGGTACAAGGCACTGGAAAAGGCAATCTATACCCGAATTAAAAAGCTTGTGATTCCATCTGTAAGCCTACTCAGTGAACGGCTGCAAAGGACGTATAAGGAAAGCTATTACGGTGCGTTAGACGATACGGCGAAGGGGCTGAATATCGGAATCAATTTCGCTATGATTAATGACAGAGCGGTCAAGGAAGCAACAGAAGCCAAATGGCATGGGTCACGGTTTTCAGAGCGTATATGGAAGAATACAGACAGATTGGCGGAGCGTGCGCAGGATTTGGTTGTGAAGTCGATCATCAGTGGCGAATCATGGACAAAGACCACGGCAAAGCTTGCGGCAGAGTTTGAGGTAGAAAAGTTCAATGCGGCAACACTGGTACATACGGAGGCGGCGCATATTCACGCACAAGCGGATTTAAAAGCGTATGCGGATTTGAATGTTGAAGAATACAAATACCTTGCTACACTGGATGATAGGACGTGTGAGCGGTGTCAGGCGCTGGATGGAATGGTGTTTAAGGTATCGGACGCAAGAGCCGGCGAGAACTTCCCGACCCTACATCCGCGGTGTCGGTGTACCACGACCATGAATATGGAGTACAAATCGCGCAGGGCAAGAAATCCGCTGACAGGAAAATCGGAATTGATTAACGGAAATATGACGTATGCGGAGTGGAAAGAGAGCCTTTCACCGGAGCAGAAAGCGGCATTGGAACTGTCACAAAAGAAGAACAGCCGCAAGACCGCGGATAAGCTTCAGCATAAGCAGTACATGGACGTGCTGGGGACAAAGAATGTGCCGAGAGCATTTGACAAATTCCAGGATTTGAAGTATAATGATAGGGAGAAATGGCAGGAGATAAAATCATTATATAAAGGAATAAATGATGGAACTGTAATTCAAAATGCAGGAGGACAGTATGTAAAAATCGTTTCACATACAACATTGACTTATAAGCCGAATGCCATTACTCAAAGGGAGAACGGAAAAGGCGGCATAGATAGAAATTATTATGATGAAAATGGTCTGCAATACAAACAGATAAGCAATAATGGGCATGGACATAAAAAGGAAGAGGTATTCGGAGAACACGGGGAACACGTACATGACTATATTTATAATGCTGACGGCTCTTTGAACAGCAGACAAGCGAGAGAACTTAAAGATAGTGAAAGAAAGGAAAATGGTGATATTTTATGACACAAGCGGATTTAATCAAAAATCGTATGTGTGAAATGTGTACGCATATAATTTTTGATTATAATAATTTATCGTGTGGGATAGACCCATTATCTAAGAGTAAAATAGATATGTGGTATGGTGATAAATGTTATACGGCTAAATCGTTTGATGAAGCTATGGAATACCCGTTATTTGACGGGAAATCATTGAACTATATAGCTGATAAAATAGAAAATTTAGAGTTATAGATATGATAAATATGAGTGAAATGGGAACAAAGCAAGCCCAACAGTCATTCACAGATAACACGAATCGGCAAATGACTGTTGGCAAGATAGATTGCACTGTATATCCTGAAAAGACATTTGATGTACATCTACGGGAACAAGTGAAATATGTCCTGCATGAGAACGATATTAATCAAGAAATCCGATAGGTCTTTTGGGCTTTTCAGGATGCAATCTTTTTAGTTTTACAATTAAAAAACTGAGTTGGGATATGTGTTGTATAAGCTCTACGGGAGAGCCATCATCTAAATGTCCAAAAAACAAGAGCAGATATGGATTTATATATTTGATGGCTGTCACGTGGAATTGCATTGAATCCCCAAAGTGAACTAACCGCATACCGACTTCATGAGTGTCGTCAAGCGTGGATTCAAAGGCTTTTATTTCTTTGACAATTTGCTGGTATAATGCCCCGGCATATCCTTTGTCGAGCTTTGAGGGGTCTTGAAGCATGTTAATAAAGTCAAGGCAATCATGTTTTGGCGTCATAATATAATCACCCCCTTTCTATGGTAATTATACCACGCAATTATAGGAAAATCAAGAATGAACCCACACTGGAGGAGTAAACACCATGCAATTGGATACAAAACAGCAAGTACTACTTGCCTTATATATCGAATATCAAAAAGACTTGCCGAAAATGCAGAATGTGACATGTACAAGTCTGAATATGGATATAGACGTGTTTAATGCGGCGTTAAGAAAATTGTCAACAGAAAGATATATAGAGGGCTTATCCGTCTTTTCAGCTGACAGTGATGAGTTTTATTGTGTGCGCACTGATAATGTGTATCTCACACATTCGGGCATTGAGTACGTAGAAAATAATTTCGGAATAAAAAAAGAATTAAGCAACCAAGATAAAATTATATACATTATCAAGAAATGCGGAGTTGCAGGACTTCAAGCGTTAAAAATATTTGCCAAGGGAGCGATAGAGCATATACATGATGTGTTCTGATAATATAGATTAAAAAGCACGTTACGGCGTGCTTTTTTAATGCAAGAAAGGAAATAAAAAATGAAAAAATCAAATTTAAAATTATGCTTGATGATGATAGCAGGAATTTTGTCAGTTACATTGCTGTGCTTTGTCGGAGTACAAAACATACAAAATAAGGCCTTTTCTTTGGAAGAACAGGTTAATACAGCACATGCAGATATTCAAGTTCAAGAAAAGCGGCGTGTTGATTTGGTGTACAATTTAGCTGATTGCGTCAAACAGTATGATAAGCACGAAGCTGATACGCTTACCGCTATTGTTGACAAACGCAAGAACACGAACAATGTTGAAAACGCCACAATGGCGATTGCTGCTGTATCTGAAGCTTACCCGGAACTTCAAGCCAACGAGAACTATAAAGAGTTAATGAATGAACTGTCTATGACGGAGAACCTTATAGCCGAATATAGAAGCAATTACAATAAGCAGATAAAGGAGTATAACCGTTATATTCGCAAATTCCCTGCGAGAATGTTTTTAAGCATGTTGGGGTATGAAACACAGGAATATACATATCTTGATTATGATGTTTCAGCCGAAGCCCCACAGAACTTATTTGAGGATTAAGCTATGAGAAGATGGGAGATAACAAAGAGAGAAATCATTGTCAGTATTTCCATTATAGCACTGATGTTGGTGGCAGGGGTTTTTGTTTCGGGTAAAATATCGGAATACCGCATGGATAAAAACGAAATATATAATAAGGCTGCCAAAATAGAAAGTTTGGAGATGTTTCAATACGGCATAAGAACAAATATCGGAAATGCCTTTGCATATGGAGATTTGGAAGCGTTAGATCCTGTTACATATCCCGAAATCGGTAACGCTTATATGTATGTGGAAAAGGTTAAAGAAGAATACATTATGCATTCGATGGTGGTAACAGAGACAGACGCCAAAGGCAGTACTCATACAAGAACACAAATCTATTGGTCATGGGATGTGACTGACAGGGAAAACGTTAAATGTAAAAAGATTTCATTTTTAGGATGTACGTTCGACAGTGATAAAATAAAAATGCCAGGAACAACATATATCGGTGTAGTATCTCAATCAAGTACCGTTCGATATAAATATTATGGAATAGCCCCAAAACTGACAGGGACTATATTCACAAAAATAGAAAATCAGACAATTTCAGATAATACGAAATTTTATAACGGGAAAACAATAGACGAAACGGTAAGATCTTTGAAGCGCAATTGGTGGGAACTTGTGTTCTGGGTGTTTTGGATTTTGCTGATTTGCGGTTGCGTTGGAGTTTTCTGCTATTTTGATAATCACTGGCTTGATTAATTCCCCGTATTGACAAAATGTGACAAGCTATGATATAATACCCTCACGGCAAGAGGATAGACGGTTATCTCTGACACCTTTCAGTTAGAATGGGGGTGTCAGTTATGGAAGATTTATCAGTTATATTATTCTTAATATTGCTCATAATCATTTACATAAAAAAGTAACCGCCTACGCTGGCACGTAAGCGGTCAAACAATATTTTGATTTTGCTGTGCAGAGATAGCCGTTAGGTTATTCTCTTGCCTACATTCTAACATAAAACCGGTATTTTGTCAATAATAATTCAATAATTCAAGAACAGTTTGCAAAATCTGTTCTTTTTTTATAATATAAATCAAAATTGACCTGAGTAAGTCGTAAAACTGCTCTATTTTAATACCATTTTTTAAAGGAGGTTCACGGAATGGATGGACAGAATGTAACGGCTATGGGTCAAGTAAGTGGGGCGGCTGATGGGGCACAGGCAACGGCAGCGGCAACGGCGAACGAAACGGAGTTGGGACAGGAAAAAACCTTTACCAAAGAGGAAATCGACCGGCGCGTCGATGAAGCGGTGAAAACGGCACGTGCCAATTGGGACGCCGAATTTGACGGGAAACTGAAAGCAGCAAAGGATGAGGGCGCGCGGCTCGCTAAGCTGTCGGCAGAGGAACGTCAAAAGGAGGAAACCAAGGCGGAGCGTGAACAGTTTGAACGCGAAAAAGCAGAATTTGCGCATAAAAGCCTTGTAGCCGAAACGGTGAAACAGCTGGGTGAAAAGGGCATCCCGGTAGTATTTGCCAGGATGGCGGCAGGAGCCAGCGCAGAGGAAGCACAGGAAAACATCAAAACGATGGAAGCGGAATGGAACAAGGCGGTTGAGGATGCGGTCACAAGACGTTTGAGCGCGAAAGCCCCCAACGTAAGCGGCGGCGCACAAATGAGCGCAGGCAGCGGCTTTTTTGAAACCATTAAGCAAAATCAAAGAATTTAAAGGAGGAAATGAAGAATGTATTTAAAGGACGAATTATCGGGATTTGTGCCTACACCGCAGGCAACCGATATTATTAAAGCGGTAACAAGAGGTTCCAGTATTTTGAGAATGTCCAAGGTTGAGCCAATGACCTCAGACAAGAAGAAATTCAACGTTATGACGGACGGCGTGGGCGCTTACTGGGTCGGCGAGGGCGAAAGAATTAAAACAAGCAAAGCGACATGGATTCATCCGGTGATTACCGCGAAGAAGCTTGCCGTTATTATCCCGATCACAAAGGAAAAGCTTAACGACAGTACAATCAACGTATTTGCGGAGCTGAAAGAGAACATTGCCGAAGCCTTTTACAAGGCAATTGACAGCGCGTGCCTGTTCGGAACCAATTCCCCGTTCAGCACCAACATCATGAAGTCGATTACCGACCATAAGATGATTGTCACCGACAACAAAAATATTGATATTGCGATGTCGGACGCGATGGCAATGGTTGAGGAAAACGGACACGATCCGGGCGGCTTTATCGGTCGCGTAGGCGTAAAGAATCTTTTGAGAAAGCTTCGCGACAATAACGGCGCACCGGCATATGTAAATGGTACAACCGGCTCGGAGCTGTACGGCAGACCTATCGAGTTTGTGCGTAACGGCGCATGGGATAATGAACAGGCGGATGTGATTACCGGCGAATGGGAATACAGTATTGTCGGAATCCGCGAGGGAATTTCTTACGAGATCCTCAGAGAAGCAACCTTGCAGGGTACGCTTGATACGGACGGTAAGCCGCTGTCACTGGCAGAGCAGGACATGGTGGCAATCAAGGCAACAATGAGATTGGGTTATCTGGTTGTCAAGGACGATGCATTTGCGGCTTACAAAAACGGTGTTCCGTCATTGGGAACCCTGACCGTCACATCTGTAGCAGGAACAAGCGGCAAGTCGAAAATCACCGTAAACGAGAAGCCTTTGGGCGGCTACAAGCTGGTATATAAGACAGCAGCAAGCACAGCGCCGTCCGTAACCTATGACGCGGATTTATCCTCATGGACAGAGTTCAACAGCGGCGATGAAATTGCGGCAACCAACGGACATAAGATTACCGTTGCAATTGTGACCGCCGACGGTAAGGCACGGAAATCCGGTACGGCTACGGTTGTAAGCGGAACATGATCTATCATGAAACACCCGAAATCGTGGACGCTGTCAAGCTGCTGTTAGGACTGGATAGCTGCGATAAGGACGCGGTAATCGAATTACTCGCCGAGGATACGATTGCCGCGGTATTGGCGCATTGCCGGATTGATGCGCTGCCTTATCAGCTGCACGGTCTGATTGCGCAAATGACAGCGAAAGCGTACCGTGTGAACGGCTACGGTGCGGAGGAAACGCCAACGGAAGTGAAAAGCATTTCCGAGGGCGACCGAAGCATATCCTTTGAAACCAGAAGCAATGCAAACGGGATATTGAGTGATTACAAATCACGGTTAAAACCGTTTGTAAACAGGAAAGGGCGTGTTCCGAGTGATGTGGAATAAACACTTTGCAAATGTATTTTTTCGGGATACTGTCGCCGTGCTGAAAGTAACAAAGGGTTCGGGCTATAGCCGTACCGAAACAACGGAAACGCTCTGCACCGTAACCGGGGACTTGCAGCCCTACAGCGGCGGTCTGGCGCAGGAGCAATACGGATTCAATATCGAGTGTCAGCAACGTTTCTTTTACGATGAATGTGATGAGATTCAGACGGGAAACTACATAGAAGTGAACGGCTTACGTTATCGGATTGAGTATGTGAAAAAAGATCGGATGGGCTGCGTCGCATTCTTAAAGGAGGTGCGCACATGACGGATATTAATCTGGAAATAGAACGGGATTTGACGGACATCGGAGTGAATCCCGTTTTTTATTTCCCGGAAAGCTTCAACGAGCTGCCGGTGGTGACTTTCTATAATCTTGCGGAAAAAGGGCATTTCAGTATGGATAATACCGAAGCAATCACCTACGACGCTGTGCAAATTGATGTATGGGATCGGCATGGAGATACGGTCGGGCGGTTGGCGCTGCGGATTACGGAAGGATTAACCGAAAAAGGCTGGGCGCGGGAATTTGCAGGAGATATGCCGCCGGATGAAAGCGGCGTATATCACAGAACAATGAGATTCAGTAAAATATTTAATGATTAGAAAACGGAGGAATTTACTATGGCAACAGTAACAAAGAAACCATTACCTACAATCGGTGTGGATAAGTACACATTTTTCAAGGTAGAAACAGATACCGCAGAGGCAACAACCTACAGCGACGCGCAGTCGCTTCGCGGTATCGTGGAGATTGCCCCGACCGATAATGGCGGTTCGGATGTTTTTGACGCGGACAACGGCGCATATGTAACAACGAACTACATCGAGAAGATGGGACATGAAATCACCAACGCGGATATTCCGCCGGAGGTGGACGCAGCATGGAGAGGTCTGACACTCAAAAACGGCGGCGTAGAAATCGGAAACGACATCAAGACCGTTTATTTCGGTGTAGCGTGGAGAATTAAGAAAGCCGACGGCACTTATCGTTATGTGAGATATTACAAAGGCTCTTATGCGTTTGCGTCTAATGTCGGCGGTAAGACACAGCCGTCAACAGGTGCACCGGAGAATCAGACCGCAAAGGCAACCTTTACCGCCGTTCAGCGTGATTCTGATGGGCAGTATTTGTATTATATCGATGAAACAGATCTGCCGCAGGGCGTTACAAAGGCAACGCTGGAAGAGAAGTGGTTCACAGATATGAATTACTACCCGACAGCAGTGCAGGGCTGAATAAATTGACAGAGGGGTGTTCTATCCCCTCTGTTGTCCAAACAATCATCAATCATCAACGACCGAAAGGGGAAAATAAATTATGCAAAAGGTATTAACATTTACGGTGGACAAAAAGAAATATGTATCAAATCCGTTTGACTTTGAGGCGTTTCGTCTGACAAATGAGAATCATGCGGACGATACAAAAAAAGGCGCGATTACGTGCGGTTTGGACGGCGTACATCACATGTTTGAGGGTACGGAAGCCACGGAGGACGTATTGGCAAAAGCGAATATTACAGACATGGCGAAAATGTGTACACAGGTCTGGAACTGGTATGTTGAGCTGCTTACGGCAAAAAACGCGTAAAGCGCCGGACAAGCGGCAATGACGGGGGAAAAATCGGAGATTTGTACGGGGTGATGTTTACACGGTGCGGAATCCTGCCATCCGAATTGGCGCGGCAGGATCCGGAGCTGCTGTTCATGATGCTGGACAGTCTTTATGAAGAACCCGAAGTTCCGCCGGAGCTGGCGTTTTTCTATGGCGATTGACAAAGCGAAAAATGTATGATAGAATACAATACGGAAAACAAGGAACGGCTTGGCGGTTGTTCCGACACCCAACGAAAAAGGAGGGTGTTAGCTATGAGCGAATTTACATTTACTTTGGTAATTATATTTTTGCTTGTAATAGTGATAAAAAAATAACCGCCTAAGCTGGAACCTCAGACGGTTGGGTAGAATATAATTCTACAAAAAACCATTTGCGGAACAGCCGTTAACCGTTCCTTGTGAGTACAGTATAGCACAGTTTTTCTTTTTTGTCAATCATTTTAGCACATCATGGATGTGCTTTTTTTATGCAAAATTTTAAAAAGAAAGGCGGTGATTCCGTGGCTGATACGATCAGTGAATTGCTTGTCAGAATTAATGCGGAGGATAATGCAAGCGCGGTATTGGCGAAACTTTCGGGGAATGTGGGAAGTTTAAGCAGTGCCGGAGCTGCCGGGGCGAAATCCGTTCAAGGCTTGACAGGGGCGATGAACGCCGGAAAGTCTGTTACAGAACAGTACAAGAGCAAGATGGAGGAAGCCTCTAAGGCGGTGCAAACAAAAAAACAAGCGTTGGAAACTGCAAAAACCGCCTATACCAATACCACAAAGGCGGCGAAAGAAAATACCGCGCAATTAAAGTCGCAAAAGACAAACATAGAAAGCTTAATCCGGGCAAAAGAGCGCGAAATATCGGCGCTGGAGCATAGCAATACTGTTGTAAATAAGGGTTCGCAGGCATACAAGGACAACAAAAAAGCCATTCAATGGACAAGAATGGAGCTTGAAAGTCTGGAATCGCAGCACAGCGGCATTGTTCAATCCATCAACAAACAGCAAGCCGCAGTAGAAAGCAGCTCGAAAGCTTACCAAAAAGCGCAAGGCGAGGTCAAAAACGCACAAGAGGTTTATTCTGAATATTCTTCGGGATTGGCTAAAGTTGAACAGGCTGAAAAAAATGCGGCGAGAGCGGCAAGAACGGAGCAATGGGAAACAGCCGGGAAAAATATCAAAAATTTCGGTGAGGGCATAGATTCCGTTACAAAGCCATTTCAGATTGCGGCAGCCGGTGCGGTTGTCGGGGGTATTGCGGTTTCGAAGATGGCAATGGATTATGAAACGGCATTTACCGGAGTAAAAAAGACCATTGACGGCACGCCGGAGCAGATGAATAAGGTCAATACCGAGATTCGGCAGATGTCAAAGGAAATCCCTGTTTCGGCAAAGGAATTGGCGAATATCGCACAAATCGGCGGTCAATTGGGCGTTGGTGCGAATGATATTACGAAATTTACGGAAACGATAGCGGCTATGGGCGTAGCAACAAATCTTTCGGGCGAAGAAGGCACGGCGGCAATGGCAAGATTGCTGAACGTTACCGGAGAAAGCGTTGATAACGTTGATCGCGTCGGAAGTGCGATTGTGGCGCTGGGTAATAATACTGCCACATCAGAAGCTGAGATTGCGTCTATGGCGGTTCGTATGGGTAAATACGGAAATACGGTCGGCATGAATACGGCTCAAGTTCTGGGATACTCTGCGGCGTTGTCCAGTATGGGTATTGAAGCGCAAATGGGCGGTTCGGCAATCGGCAGAACGTGGTTGGATATTCAAAAGGCGGTCAGCTCCGGAGGGGACGCACTCAATGCCTATGCAAAATATGCAGGCAAGAGCGCGGAAGAATTTAAACAGCAATGGAGTACAGACCCATCCGGCGCATTTAACGGTTTAATCAAAGGCTTATCCGCATCCGAGGACTTGACGCTGGCGATGGCAGAGCTGGGAATTGAGAACACGCAGGATCAGCAGGCGGTCATGGCGTTGGCAAACAATTATGACTTGCTTACCAAATGCATGGATTTGTCCGGCACGGCGTACAAGGAAAATACGGCGCTCATGAAAGAAGCCAATACCGCATACGGAACAACGGCAAATCAAATCCAGCTTGCAAAGAACGCAGTCGCAGACGCGGCGATTAACTGGGGAAATGTGCTTTTGCCCGAAATCAAGAGCGGCGCGGAATGGGTCAGCGGTTTGGCTGATAAATTCGGCAGTCTGGACGATAATCAAAAACGTGCGGTGATCTCCGGGGCGAAAACTGCGGTTGTAATTGGTGCAGTCGGCAAGGGTACGGCAAGCGTAATCAAAGGCATTGGCGGAACCGTTGAGGGAATTGCCAATATCAAAAAGGGCGTTGATAAGGTTAAGGCAGCAGCAAGTGCGGGTGGAATTTTCTCATCTTTGGTTGTTGGTGCAGGACCGGCGGTGCTTGCAATAGCGGCAGTAGCCGCAGGAGTCGGAGTGGCTGCCGTTGCAGTTGAAAAATTTAAAAACAGGCAGCTCGACGCTTCAAAGGCTCTTGTAAAATCATCATCCGGAGTGCTTACGCTTGCACAAAACTACAAAGAACTAAATGATTTGCAGTGGGAGTATAAAGACCTAACCGGAAAGATTGACAGTGGAAAACTTGATGGTGAGGATTTGGAGTATGCGAAACAGCGCGTTGAGGAAATCAAGAAGATACTTTCAGAAAAATATAAAATTAATATAGACAGTGGAGATATTGATAACGCCATTGAAAAAGCCAAGACGTTGACCGAAAGTGAATTGATACCGCAACGTTCAGATTTGATTTCACAAATAACCTCGCAAACAGAAATATTACCGGAAATAAAGCAACGAGTTAAGGAAAACGGCGATCAGCTTGATGTTTATTCTGACAAAATGCAAAAGATTGATAACGCAAGAACGGCGGTTCAGAAATTAGAAAATAGTTGGTCAGAATTATCTAATGAGCAAAAAGACAGCACAGAGGTTCAAAAACAATATGGCAAGGCTTTAAATGATATAGCACATCAATTTGACGAGTTGAAAACATATGACCTTGAAGGTAATGCTTTAGGATTTGACCATATAAAGGTTGCATTTGACAAAATGTACGGTGCTATCGATGGAAAAGCCGAAAAATTAAGAGAAACCTTGAAAAGGGACAATGAAACGATTGCCAATATTGAAAAGGCAGGGCGAGATTTGACCCAGATAGGGCTTACCGAAATGTCATATGGAAAAACCGATACAGGTTTACAAGACATCGCAACAGGATTGCGAGCTTCCGGAGAAGCGGCTCATGATTATGCAGTTCAAGCAGCACAAATTCAAACGGGACAAAAGGATTTAAACCAACTCTTTAACGAAGGCGGTCAAACTTTAGATAAGTTCGTCAGCACCTACATTTCCGACATGCAGCAATTCGGCGCGTCTACGCAGGAAACAGTCACAGGCGCGGCTTTACTGAAAAACGGATTTACTGATGTTTCCCAAGCTTGTGCAAAAGGCGGCGACGCAGTTAAAAACGTACTGAATGACATAAAATCTCTGGGTCAGCAAAATGGATTGTTTGAGGGGATGGACAATAACGGCATTGCGGATAAACTGAATAAAATCGCGCATAGCATGAAGTTGATACCTGATAACAAAAATATCTCAATTAATGCCGATGGAGATATTAGTCTGGTCGACAAGGCGGAAGAAAAGACAAAATCACTGCAAAACATTGGTTCGGTGTCGTTTCAAGTCAATGCTGACGGGAATGTAGATGTTTTGGATCAAGCCGGGAATAAGGTTGATGAGCTGAAAAAGGATTCTACTGTACAAATTACTGTAGACGCAAATGCAGATCAAAGTCAACTTGATGCAGTTCAGCAAAAAGCGGAGTATTTGGCAAGTCAGGGTATCAATGTTGAAATTACATATACCCAAAAGGATGAACCGCCTGAACTTGAAGAAAAAGAAGAGGATATAACGCTAAACTACGAAAAAGGAACTGTGGAAAAACCCACAGAATCGGATACGCAAGTAAAAGGTAATATTGTATACGAATCCGAAATCCCCGATCCACCGCAAGATGTGGTAATAGAGGGTAAAATTAATTATTCGGTAGGCACAACCCCGGAAACTGTTCCGGACGCCCAAGGAAAAGCAAATTATGAGTTGGGAACACATCCCACAAAAGCACCGGGCATTAATGGCACAGCAAAGTATAACGGAAAATTCCCCACAAAAGCGCCAACCATATACGGAACGGCGGTTTACACCGCAAAGGTAAATCCGCAAGCCAAAGGAACCCAAAACTTCCCCGGCGGTCTGGCGATGGTAAACGACCAAAAAGGCGTTGCCGACCCGCGCGAGCTGATTATTGACCGCGGTCAAGCGTTTATCCCACAGGGCAAGGACGTAATTTTGCCCCTGTCCAAAGGCGCAAAGGTATACACAGCCGCACAGACAAAGCGAATCATGCGGAACATGGGAATCCCCCGATACGCCGAGGGTAAGGATAACTCAGACGCATTTAAAACCGCACAGGAGGATTGGACGCATTACACCAGAACACACGCCGTAACGGTTACGGATGAATTGGAAAAATGGACGGAGCTTTCATCACAATTCACCGGGAATATCAAGGACGCAGAGGATTGCGCAGAACAGCTGTACTCCGCAACACGCGATGTACGGAACGAATTAAACGAGCTTTCGGAGGAATACATCAAGGAACGCAGCTTCTTAAACGATTGGGATTCCTGGGGCGATTCCGCCGTGGACGCATTTAACCGTGTCCGCGAACGCGAAGCCGAATATGTGGCATCTGCTAAAATCACACAGCGCGAAGCGGATAAGTATCTGAAAGATCTGGGCGAGGATCTCTATGATTTCCGCGTGGAGAACTCTGAAAAATGGTTGGATAAGCAAATCAAATACAGTAGTATGTTGGTGGACGATCAGATGGCGGCGATTGACCGCATGGAGGCGTACACTGCGGACTACTATTCACGCGGAATTATCTCTTACAGCAAGTACATTGAGGGCATGGAGAGCATTGACGCGCTGCGTGTGGAAAAGCTTTCTGACGCTTATTCCAAAGCGGAGAATCGCGCCGAACGGTATAAACAGCTGGGCTTTGCAAAGGGAGATAATTTAATCAATACCCTCGGTCGGCAGCTGAAAAATCTGGAGGACGCTTTTCAAGCCGGAGCCTTTAAAGGGGACGAGGAAAGCTATTGGGATAAGCGCGCAAGCTTGATTTCTGAGCAGAACAGCGCAATTTATGACGAGTTTCAAACCGCGATGGATAAACAGCAAACGCTATATGATACCTGGGATATGTGGGACGCTGTCGGCGGTAAGACCGGATGGCTGGAGGCTTATGCAAGACAGCTTCAAGACTTGCGCGATCGGGAAATCATCTCCGAGGATGAGTTCAAAAATAAAATGCTCAACATCTATGTGGAGCATTACAATGCCCAATCGGAAGCATTGGATGAAGCGCTGCAAGCACAGAGTGACTATATCGACAGCGTCAATGACCGATACGATCAGCTTATCAATAAAAAAGAGGACGCGTTTGATTGGATGCAGCTGGAACGCGATATTGACGAGGAACGCACAACAAAGAATATCTATGCCGGAGCGGTCACTCAGCGCGGAAAGGATGTCTATAAAGATTCCGTGGAACGCCTGGAGGAACTGGAGCATGAAAAAGAAATCAAGCTTCTGCAAGAGGAACAGACAAGGGCAGTATCGGCTTTAAAAGCAGATTATGAACTGATGGTACAATACGAAAAACCACTGTTAAACAGCTTAAACGCGTCTTGCATTGATGTCAAGGGAATCGCAAACGACCTCAAAAACAATGCAGCCGGTAATCAAGCCTTACTTCAACAGCTGATTGACCTTGTAAAGAATCTGAATGTAGGCAATACTGCAACCTACGGGGACACGAATTACAATATCAGCGGAGTGGATTCCGGACTTTTGAGCGCGTTCATGCGACGGGGTGCGGCTTCAATATCCGGCTTTTAAAGGAGGGATAAGATATGTTGGGATTTACCTTTAAAGACAAACATTCAAGCGCGTATGGTGTTTCCTGCCGAACGAAAGCGCGGACGCTGCTCCCGGAGGTAAAAAGCTATACCTATGATACGCCCTTGTCTGACGGGGCGTATGATATGACGGAGGTCAATCGGTTCGGCAGAGCATTTTACAAAAACCGCACGTTTGATATGACGCTGTTTATTCAAGGGGATAATTTGACTGAACTGGAACGCAAGGCGGCACGTGTTGCTGTCTGGCTCTCCGGCTCCGGAAAACTGAGTTTTGATGATGCAAAGCTTGTACAATGGGATGTGCGGATTGTTTCGGATGTTGCCTTTACCCCGGAACGGGGCGGAAAGAAAGCGGAGTTATCCGTAATCTTCCAATCCGCCCCCATCGGCGAGGCGACATTTAACACCATTGACGGAATCC
>CAUGRT010000047.1 GCA_959602045.1 uncultured Clostridia bacterium
TATTATATCAGATTTTTGGGTGTTTGTCGACTCTATTTATATTATACCACTCCAAGACGAGCATTTCTTATCAAATCAGCGACGGCAGGTACTGTCTTAGCTATACGGCGGCGGACGGCAGAGAAATCAGTCTGGATTATAACAGCGGTATCGGTTCGGTAGACGGTACTGCGGCAAGCTATGCGGATGCGGCGGTGATTGAAAGTCCGTATGTGAAATGCTTCGATGGTGAAGCGCAATTAGTGAATCATGATAATATTTATAAAGTAAAGGTGGAATGAGAGTGAAGAAAATATTCTTGCCGATGCTTTGTGCAATGCTGTTGGTTTTTACGGCAGTCGGCGCGGAGGAAAAGGCTTCGATATTTTTGCAGTCCGGCGATATGGTTAATATCAGTGAACGGTATGCGGAGGATATAGCAAAAACCGAATATTTCAGCATAAAAGAAGATGATAGTGCTCAGCAGATCCTTTCATTAGACGGAGCCGGGAAAATTATCGGAAGCGAGGCTGTGGGTGAAAACTTTTGTAACTTTATTCTGGAAGCCGATATCAAACAAACGGCATGTACAGGGGCTTCGTCGGGAGTATTCTCTATCGGCTTGCGTTCTGCCGGAACGACTTCAACGCAGTACAGAATCGTGTATGTAAGTGCGTTGAATTACAATGAAAGTACGCATAAGTTCGGAGGAGGGACAATTGTCGGAGATCGTCTGGCAATTGCCCGAACTTCCGGATCGGATAAGTGCGATACATGGTATTATGCGGCTGTCAGTGAGAATCCGCTGGGGATTCTGAAAGACGGTGCAACCCCCTGGATTCATTTACGCGCGGTTATGACCGATAACGGTCTGGAGCTTGCGGCATATGACGAATCCGGTCAGCTGCTGTCAAGTATTACAAGCTCAATGAAAGAGCTGAATATGGGAATAGAGGGCTTGCCGATTGTTCAGAAAGGCGGAATTATGTTCAGTAGTCACTCATCCAACGTGGATGTGAAGAATGTGACTGTGACGCCGATTGATGAATATAGCGGTATCAGGCTTGTGCCGGAGTACAAAACAATGTATAAAGGGCAGACGGCGGCGGTTAAGGTGACGGACGCGCAGGATCGTGAATTATACAAAAAAGCATATACCTCCAAAGAAATTACGGAGGGTAACGTTTGTTTTGATTCAGCCGGAGAGAAAAAAGTAAAAGCTTCCGTAAAGGATATTATCACAGGCAAGGAAATCACAGCGTCCTGTGACATTCAGGTTGTGGAAAAGATACAGTTTTCCGCATTGAGCGCAGAACTTGCGGGAACAGGCATTGCACGCGGCGCAAGCACAGAATGTACCGTATGGGGCATCGCAGCCGACGGTACAAAATACAAGGTTCATGCGGATATATCGGGTGACGGCGTGCAGGTGAACGGGACAAAAATATCGTCGGCAAAGCCGGGAGATCATCCGCTGTCAATCCGGTATGAGGGATTGCAGACTACGGTAACGCTGCATGTCAGTCAATTTTATAATATCAAGCTTGTTCCGTGCAGAGATCATATTGTGATGTGGGATCAATTATACTTTGATGTAGAGGCGGACGGTCAGAAAATAGCGATTGATCAGAATCAGCTTCAATATGAGGAGACTGCATTTTTGCTTGAAAACGGAAGATTAAAAGCAAACCGAACGGGTGTGCAGCTTGTATCCGCCAAATTTGACTCTGTGACGGTTTCTGCTGATATTGAGGTCTTGGCAAAAAAGGACGGCATTGTGCTTTGGGAAGATTTCGAAAGTGAGAAACCGCTGTCCGAGTATATGCAGTACCGTACGGATAGGCTGGTAAAGTTTGGAGAAAATACGGTATATAGAGTAAATAATGAAATTACAGATTTCTTCGGCGCTGCCGATTGGAAAGATTATAAGATAGATTTTAAACCAAAAATAGACAATCCGGCAATCGAGAAAGAACAGTATGCCGGAGTGTTTGAGATTATACCGAGAAGAAAGATTCCGGAAGAAGATATGTTTGGCGGAGATAAGGGGATTCCCTTTGTGATCCGAACAAGTCATAATATCAGCGAGCCGCATATGCGGATTTCAGCGGCACCCGGCCCGAATATCAATATTGAAGACGGGGAGTGGCATGATGTATCGGTTGAGGTCGATGGCTGTCAGATGATTTTTACAATCGACAATGAGAAAATGTGCTATACCGGAAGTTTTCCGAAGCAGGGATATTTTTCTTTCCGCGCGTCCAATGTCAGCGCCTATATTGACGATGTACAGGTAACGCTGCGCAGCGATGATTCAGACGGTCAGTCGGATCTTAAAAATATCGTATGTGAAAAAACATTGGTAAAATTACCGGCGCATGACGCTTTCTCAATCGCGGCAATGACTGCGGTGAAGGCATATTACAGCGATGGAACAAGCCGGTATCTTGATTTGCTGAATGAGGTTCAATGGAGTATTGCGGAGGGGGAGGATATTATCAATCTAAGCCGCAATCGCGGTATCAAACCCAAAAAGGCAGGAAAAGCAAAGCTTTGCGGTGAAGTCGGCGGTAAAAGCTTCTTGATTGAGCTTGAGATTTATGAGGATGGTCTGACGGATCAAGAATATGCGGACAGCACCCTCCGGCAAAGACGTGAAACATATCTTTACTCTTTGCAGAAAGGATATGATGAGGGCGTCACAAAAGGTGTCGGAGGACTGGGAAATCTTGCGTCATATTATGGCGAAATGCTGATGTATCCGCGGACTCGCGATTATTCTGAACTTCTTGACTGGCATTCGCTTCAGGCGGAATATGAGGATACCGTGGTCGGTCGCGGAAATGACGGCGGCGATTTCATCATTTTGCAGATGATCAACATCTATAACAGATTGCAGGGAAAGAATATGAGCGGTCAGCCGAGTTTTTCGGGTTGAGCAGCCTGATATTCGGTCAGAAATATGCGTTCATTGTCAATAGTGAAAATATTGTTTGCGGTGTGGATAATACGGAAAAGGAAACGGGCGAATACGGATATTTATATCGTATATCGGGAAATCAGTATGAGCCGGAGGAGGGGATTTTTCTCAAAATCCTCACAACCGGAAACGAGTTTGTAACGTTTCGTACAGAGGATACATTGAAAATCAATGATAGAAGCTATAAGCCGGAGGAATTTTTTGAAAAAGAAAATCCGCTTTTGGAAAATGGCGCGGTCAAGCGTCAGATGATTCTTTATGAAAAAAACAGCGAGGGTCAATTGACAAGGGTTTATACGGCTCAGGATAACACTTCCTATCAGAATAAGGACGCTCAACTTAGGCTGGATGTCATGGCAAGAAATCAATCGACCCGAATGTATCGGAATACCTTCGGTATCAACTATCGGTTTTCCAATCAAACCAAGGTGTTTGTTCTTTCGCCCAATCAAGAGGACGATGAAACAAAATATTCCTGTCGGACGATTGGAAAATGGGGCGAGGATCATCGGTTCAGCAATTACGAAGTGTATAATACAAAGCGCAGCCGTGAAATCGGATTGTTCGTAACGTATGAGGATCTTGAAGAAGATGGCTACAGTGAGGAAAAGCAGAAATCGAATATTATTGTGGTAAAAAAGTGTCAGCAGGTGGTTAATGCCTCAGGAGATGTTTGTTATGAGCTGACCTATTTTGAAGCCGGTGCGGAAAAAACGGCGTATTTTGATGATGATACGGTTTATAATCAGTATCCGAATGCATGGAGCCAATACCCAAAAACCCTTACGCAGGCAGATATTAAAAAAGGCGACATCATGCAGCTTGTGATCAATGCAAGAGATCGGATTACTGAATTTCATATGCTTTACCGTATTTCGGAGGAGAATACCGATTATAATGAAACGCTGCCGAACGGCTATGCCTATACTGCCAACAGCGTACCGTTATCCTACTTGTATACGGCATACGGAGAGGTCGTGGATCTTTATGACGGAACGATTACGGTCGATGTGAACAACACAACCGACCCGGACAATGAGGCTTATAACCGTAATTTTAAATTTGAGAATGTAACAAGCTTTCTGTTATATGACGGAGGGGAAATAAAAAAGATTTCTTCAGGCGATCTTATGCTTGGGGATAAAGTATTTGTGAGGGCATATAATTACATACCATATAACGTAATTGTGATACGATAGGAAATGAGGTAAGGCGAGTGAAAAAGTTATTATCTGCATTGTTGTGCATTGCGATTCTTTCACCTTATGCGGCTTGGGCAAAGGCGGAGGAACGATTTGTGATACTGGATATGCCGGATTGCAATTCGGCTGTCGGTGAAGCGA
The DNA here is from genome assembly GCA_959602045.1 of uncultured Clostridia bacterium. Lineage (GTDB taxonomy): Bacteria > Bacillota > Clostridia > UBA1381 > UBA1381 > Ornithomonoglobus_A. Next base: position 4,303 of record CAUGRT010000047.1, read on the forward strand.
TAGCCTATAAGATAGAAGAGGTTGTGGACGGCAGCCTGCATGAAGTGAGCAATTATGAGGTGTCATCCGATTCCGAGCAGGTGATCATTGACAAGGAGAATGCAACAGTTAAGGCGGAAAAGAGCGGAATTTATGACATAACCTTTGAGTACGGAAATTTCCGAAAGAAAGTGAAGTTTGCCGCGAGCGAGAATACGGAGGAACAAATCAAAGGAGAACCGGTATTCAGCGAAACCTTTGACGATGAGATTCCGGCGTGTTTTCAACAGCTGACCGGAGCGGTCATCAGGGAGGATTCGGAGGGGAATCGGTATCTGTACGTTGACGCGCGCGGAAAAATATTAAATTCCGGATTGTTCGGCGGTGATCTTTCCGACTATGTTTTTGAAGCGGATATTAATATGACCGCCTGCTACGCCGGAACGACCGGACAGCTATCGGTAGGTATGCGCTATGACGGTGACGAGGACGCGTCTTATCGTGTTTCGCATCATGAAAAGATAAAATACGACGAAGAGGAGTGCGTTGTCAATACGCAAAATTCGGAAATACAATCGCATATGCTGTCAATGGCATACGGCAAATCCGTTGCCGCGACTTCATGGTATCTGCCGTTTTTGCAGCAGAGTCCGGCAAGCATGTTTTCCGGGACGGGCTACAGTAAGGTCTATCATTGGAAGGTTATGATTACGGATGGTGTTCTTTGCGCAAGAATAAGCGATCCGGAAACCGGTGAAACCGTACAGGAAATGTCCCAAAAGCTTGAGGATTTGAATACCACAAAGAAAGGCGTAAAGATGGTGCCGCTCTCATCCGGAGCGACGGTGCTGGGAACATGGTCTACTGATTTTCAGGTGGATAATATAAAAATCAGTACGATGAAAGCGTTTGATCGTTTGGAAATTGTTCTGGATAAGGAGAACAGCGACAAGCCGGGCGAGAGTATCGGCATGAAGATTTACAGCGTTTCCGGCGAAGAGCGAACGATTTTGCCGCAGTCTGCGGTAGAGGTCAGCTGCTCCGATCCAAAGCTGGAAATCAATGACGGCAGCGTAAAGCCGTTGGAAGAGGGCGAATATTTTATTCATGTAAGAAAAGGAACAAAATACGCTTTAGCAAGACTCAATGTATCAGGCAACGGCAGTAAAATGGAAGAAGCATTGTCCGCAATTGAGCTTCCTCAAAGCGTTATGGCGGATTTTGAGCTTCCGGAAGCCGAGGGCTTTGACATACAGTGGATGAGTTCGGATGAAAGCGTGATTTTACCGCAGGATGGAATTGCACAGGTTGTAAGACCGATCGTGGGGGAGAACGATAAAATCGTCACCCTAACGGCGGTTATAAGAAACGGTAATATTGTAAAAATAAAGGAATTTTCTGTAACGGTCTGCGCCGAAACGGATGATAAAAACGCAATTGAGAATGCAAAGCAGCTGCTTGAAATTCCCCAAAGCGTATCGTCAAATATTCGGTTGCCGGAAATAATCGGAGATGGCGTTCGTGTTACATGGAGCAGTTCAAACACAGGGATTCTTGAAAATGACGGTACGGTACACAGACAAGGAAAGGATATGCGAGTAACGCTTACGGCAATCCTCGAGAAAAATCAGGCAAAGGAAAGCGTTAAGTTTGACATCACCGTATTGGGAACAGGCACAAGCGGCGGTTCCGGGTCGGGTTCAGGTTCCGGCTCCGGTGGAGGCGGATACGGAAGAACAACCCCGTCTATGGAGGCAGAAACGCAAACCGATTCGGTAAAAAACGAAGCCTTTAATGATTTAAACGGCTTTGACTGGGCAAAAGAAGCGATCTATTTATTGTATGATAAGGGGATTGTATCCGGATACGGCGATAAAAAATATATGCCGCAGAGGAATGTAACACGAGAAGAATTTGTGACGATGATTTGCCGTGCGTTGGGCTTGGAAGGCAGCGGGGAAGCATGTTTTTCGGATGTGGATGCATCGGCTTGGTATGCTCCGTATATTGCGGCAGCGTCGCATCATGAGCTTATATCCGGCCTGCCGGACTGGAGTTTTGGTGTGGGGCAGAACATTAAGCGCCAGGACATGGCGATCGTTGTGGCGTCGGCAATGCAATATCAATCGGGTGAAACTGAGAATTTTGCCGATCATGACGCAATATCCGATTATGCAAAGCAAGCGGTTTATGCTTTAAAATCCGCCGGTGTAGTGGTCGGAGCCGACGGTATGTTCTATCCGAATGCCTTTTTGACCCGCGCGGAGGCGGCAATGGTTCTTTCGAAAATTATTGATTGAGCCGAGGCATGAAGATGTCAGAAAATTAACTTTTATTATTGTTACACGATCTGAAAATTTTCATTCAGACCGGAGTTTGAGAAAGGATTTAATAGTTATAAAATGATTGTGAAAAAGACTACAACACTGTGGATTATATCTTACATCCTTGTTTTGATCCTGCCGATCGCGATCAATCTTGTTTCGTATATATCGGTGGAGAATATGATGATGTCTCAGGTCGTGAAAAATAATCAATATATTTTGGAAAGAAAAAGAGAGAGCATAGACAATTTTCTGGAGGGGATGATTGAAATCTCATCTTCGTGTATTACGCAGGATGAGATCAACCATTTTGCGGAGCTGTCAACTCCGCTTTCTCCGGAGGATAAATTTCAGATGGCGAAAACAACAAGGCATCATTTGCAATGTTCTTGAAGAGCTTTTGCGGCAGTGCTTTGTTTCTTATGTGTTCAAATGCGATGATATTCTGTGTTTTCTGGTAAATTCGGAGGGTTGCGGCAGTGTCATGGAGGAGCAGATCGCCGGGTGTATTCACGAAACGCATAGCTTTGTAAAGAATAATTTCAATTTTAGCTTTATCAGTGTGGTATCGGACGGCGTGCAGTGGATGAACAATATCTGCGTAGCGTACGATCAGACGATGGAGATGCTGGAGTATCGGTTTATGTTAGACGATGAAACGATTCTGACGCAGCAGGAGATTGAGAAAAAGAGCGGCGGCGATTACTATTATCCGCTAAAAAAGGAGCAGGAAATCATTAATGCAGTCAAAAACGGAGATTATGAAGCGGCACTTTCGATTCTCAACGAGGTACTGGATAAGAACTTTCGGGAAAGTCATATGTCCGGGCAGCTTGCGAAGTGTCTGATTTTTGATATTTTATGTACGATCATAAAATCAATCAAGGAGATTAACACAGAATCGGATCAGCAGTATCTAGATAGCTTGAATCTTTATTCAAGGTTGACGGAATGTACATCCCTGAATGCCATGCGCGATGAGCTGGTATGCGTGCTGAAAGAAATCTGCTCCAATATCAATAAAGGGGAGAAAAAGCGGAATATCCTCGTGGATAAGGCAATTGAGTATGTGAAAGCGCATTATGATGACGAAAATCTGAGCGTTGCTATGGTAGCGGAGGCGTGCGCAGCTACTCCCAATTATCTATCTTTGGTTTTTAAGAAAAATATGTGTGTGGGATTGCTGGATTACATATCGGGATTCCGGATTGAAAAGGCGAAGATGCTGTTATCTTTTGAGAAGAATATGAGCATAGAAGAAGTGGCGAACCATGTGGGATATGTGAATGTCAGAACCTTTACAAGAATATTCCGAAAATATGAGTTGGTAACGCCGACACAGTACAGACAAAATCTAAGATAGCGAAAAACGGGACGAAAATTCGGGAAAGGAATGATGGGTTATCATGACAAAAGAAATCATCGGAAAAGTGGCTGAAAATATGCTGAAAACGCGACCGCGCAAGGAGGTTGTATATCGTCCGTTTATCAAAAATGAAGCAGTGACAAGACGACCGCTTTCAACGGTGGATGTGGATTTACGGAAGATCTATCCGCAAGCGGCAGATGGGGATACGGCGAAAGTAAAAACGATTCTGAAAATCCCTTATCCAAACTCTGTGATCTTAGGCTTTTGGGGAGCTCGTGCATTTTTAAATCAAAAAGAAGTCTTTGCGGATCATGACGGATATGTGCAGATCCGATTGGAGGGCGAGGATGAACTGGAATTTATCTGCAAGAAAAAAACGGAGCATTTTGGCGTAAGCTTTGTTTTATCGACTGTACATTATCGGGGGATGTGGGCGAGCGACTATCTTTACTGGATTAATTATACGCTGCCGCAGCCGGAATACCGTGGCGAGGAGGGCGTTGCAATATCAGCTCTCAACCGTGATGAATATATTTTTCCGCAATCGGGCAGAGACTCCATTGATTTTGCGCGCCTTTATCCGGAGGGCGGCTATGCCTTTGCCGCATCCTATGCTCTTTACGATACGTTCTACACCGGCGAGGGTGAAGCGTTTGTTGACGGTCACCCCTATGATGGAGGTGTGATTCGGGCAGGCAGCAGCATTATTGTGCGTTCTAAAGTAGAAGACAATCCGATGCTTAATACCGGAGCGGACGGAGGCTTTGGGATTCCGATACTGGAAACAAGCCGTAAAAACGGTACAAGGTGGCTGCTTCTGGGTGCTTTTGATCGTGATGAACTGACGGAACTGCAATTCAAAAAGCCTTATGACGGAAGTTTTTGGCGGCTTTGTGATGGCTCCTATGTGCGTCCGTATTTGGATACATCGTTTTTCGGGAAATGGTTTTATGCGCTGATGGTCGGGCAATATGGAATTTTGAAGGCAGCGAGATTGCTAGGTGAGGAATATAAGCAGTATTTCACGGAGGGGATTGAGATTCTTGCGGATTATTTTGAACTCATGCAATATGAGAATCAGACATTCGGTGCACCGTCTTTTTTGGAACGGAGTACCATGCTGTGGGAACTGGATCCGATCGGCACAATTGGTATGAATTTATGCGAGCTGTATCAAATTAAGCCGACGGAGAGTGTGCGGAAAGTGATAGATGTGCTTCTTGAAGCAATGGAAAATCGTGTGCCGCGTTTTTCGGATGGTACTTTCCGCAGAAATAAAACGATGTGGGCAGATGATACGTTTATGAGTCTGCCGTTTTTAGCGAGAGTCGGCAGAATCCGGAAAGACGGCAAATACGATCAGATATGCATTGAACAGTTGTCGGACTTTTGCAAACGACTGTATATGCCGGAGAAAAAGCTGTTTTCGCATATTTATTTTATTGAGGACGAGCGAAAAAATGAGGTTGGATGGGGAAGAGGCAACGGCTGGGTATTTCTGGGTATTTCTGACGATTAGTGAGGTTCTTGAGCATATTCCTGAAGATACGCCGGGACGAGAACAGCTCATAGCGTTATTCGCTGAGTTTGCCGAGGGGCTTGCTGCGGTGCAGGATCGGAGCGGTCTTTGGCATCAGGTGTTGGATATGCCACAAAGCTATGAAGAAACATCGTGCAGCGGTATGTTTGCATTAGGCATGATCCGCGGCGTGAAAAACAGATGGCTTTCGGAAAAATACTGTAAAAATATCAAGCGTGCGATACGGGCAATCGTAGAACGCTGCATTGATGCAGAGGGTAATATACTCGGTGTTTGCAAAGGATCGGGGTTTAGCTATGAACCCAAATATTATGCGCAGCTGGGTACGGTGACGAATGACGATCATGGCACAGGAATCATTTTGGCGGCGTTGGCAGAATATGAAGAATTGCAATTAAGATGATTTTCTTTTTTCGTTATGGCAGAAAATAATGGGATAATAAGTCAATGCATATGCAAATGCAGGTCATTTACAACAGCTGTGAAAGTGTATATAATGAAAATATAAAAATGATTTGTGCCGTCATACGGCGACGGAATGGAGGACAAAAATGAAGAAATACGATATTGCAGCATATGTGTGGCCGGCGTATACCGGAGATGAGCCGCGTACAAGAATGTTTTGGCCGGAGGGCATCGGTGAATGGCAGACGGTAAAAAATCAGAAGCAGAAACAATGCGGATATTTTTGGAACAGAAAACCGGTATGGGGTTATGTGAATGAGGCTGACCCGTATGTAATGAGCATGCAGATTGACGCGGCAGCCGATCACGGTGTGAATGTTTTTATTTATGACTGGTATTGGTATGATCGCCGTCCGTTTTTGGAAAATTGCCTGAATGACGGTTTTTTGAAGGCTCCCAATAATAAACGTATGAAGTTCTATCTGATGTGGGCGAACCATGATGTCGGACAGACATGGGATATCAGAACTTCATCAGATGTTGACGCGACGATCTGGGAGGGAAAGGTTGACCGCGGTCAGTTTGAAATCATCGGGAAACGCTGGTTAGAAAAGTATTTTACATTGGACAATTACTATAAAATTGATGGAAAGCCGGTAGTCAGTATCTATGATCTTTGTAATTTTGTGGCGAGCTTTGGCGGTGTAAAAGAAACAAAAGACGCTATGCAGTGGCTGGATCGTGAAGCAAGAAAATACGATCTGCCGGGCGTACATTTTCAGTTTATCCGTTGGAGTGCGGATACGGAGAATCTTTCGGGGGTGGATAATAACGTCATGGAAACCGGTGCGGAGTTGATGGAGCTGCTCGGCTTTGTCTCATTGACGCATTATCAGTTTGTACATTTTGCAAATATTGATCGGGACTATGCCGAAATTATGGAGGATGTCAAACAGGAATGGGAAGAAATCAATTCGGAGTATGCGATACCGTATTATCCGCATGTTTCAATCGGCTGGGATAATAATCCGCGATTCCTTGAATTTCGGAATGGGATTGTCAGAAATAATCCGCCGGAGCAATTTGAAAAGGCATTGCGCGCAGCAAAGGAGTTTGCGGATCGAACCGGCGTTTCGCTGATTACGATTAACAGCTGGAATGAATGGACGGAAACGAGTTATCTGGAGCCGGACAGCAAATATGGTTACAGGTATTTGCAGGCGGTTAAAAAGGTATTTTCAGACTAATCGTTATTCAGGATGACATTATAGAAAAAAATAAAAAAGAGGGTATGATTTATGCAATTTTTAAAGAACCAAAATCTGTTTTCGTTGATGTATAACGGAAAAAATCTTTGGGATTATGAAATGAAGAAAAATGTCCGGGAGAATGACAATAAAATCATCACAGAACTGATTTTACCGGATGGATTGAACATCACGAATATTGCAAAAAAACATGGAGATAACGCTTATGAGTGGGTGAATTGGTTCGAAAATTCCGGTACGGAAGCGACGCAGATCATATCCGATATTTGGGATTGTGATTATGTTGTTCCGTTCGAAAAGGATGAGCCGTTGGGATGGGTGGCATATGAGCCGGATCGTGAAAAGGTTATGAAGGTGTATGCACCGGTAGGATCACAATGGACAGGTTATGAGTTTTATGCAAACCCCGACAAAACGGTTGGGAACGGATTCCAATCTTATATTTTTCCGGATCACTCGCATAAGAGCTACAGTGCCTCCGTCGGCCGATCATCTGAAAAAAATGCGCCGTTTTTTAATGTTCACAGGCAAGGAGCAGGGGTGATTTTTGCAATCGGCTGGACGGGGCAGTGGCAATGTGATTTAGATCGAACCGAAAACGGTTTGCGTATCCGTACTAAAATTGAGGATATGAATTTCCGGCTTTTCCCTGGAGAAAAAATCCGCACTTCGTCTGTAGTCATTATGCCTTATACGGGAAGTGTAGCAGAGTCGCAAAATCAATGGCGCAGATTAGTTAAAAACGAATTTTCTCTTATCGGAAAACCGGGGAGGGATAAGGAAGGGGTATTTTGCGCCGGAATTTGGGGCGGAATGTCTGATTCCGGGGTGCTTTCAAGGATTCATACCATTCAAGAAAATGAGCTTCCGTTTGAGGATATCTGGATGGATGCTGGATGGCATGGGACAGACAATAAACCTTCGCCGGATGAATTTGAGGGAAACTGGCCGATTTATACGGGAGATTGGCGAATCAATCCCATTCATCATCCCAATCATCTGACAGATGTTGCGGAAGCGATTCAAAAAGCAGGGTTAAACTATCAGTTGAGTAATTACTCAGGATAGTTTAAAATGTTTGGATAGGCGCAAGTATGTCAACTACTATTTTGACAAAACAGAAATACACTTAAAAACCGCATAGATATACCATTTTGAGAAGAAACTTGACTCCGATTTGACAAAGCGGAAAAAATATAGTATAATATAGTATATATTCTAAATGCAGATTCATGAATGTGAATACTGATTTGTTGATTGTCTTCTATAGAATAGAAGGATTTTTAATAGAATCAGGGATTGTGTTATGCCAATCCATAGCACAGGATTACAAGATTTCAAGAGCAGAAAGGACATATCAATATGAAAAAGCATCTAATTATGGTTCTTTCCGTTTTGCTGATTGCGGCTGCTGTGCCACATGCCTATGCCGCTGAGGAAAGCTGGAGAGACGCATTTGTAACGCGGCTGATGAAGCTGCTTTCAACCGATCCAACATTTAATGAGGTTGCTTTGACCGATCTGGACAAAAACGGGATTCCGGAGGCGTTTGTATACCGGAACAGCAATGACGGTGGCGTCAGTGCCGGATTTACCATGTCGGGAAATACGATTAAGAGCATTGAGGTACCGGGTAACATTATCGGCGCTTGTCTTTCCGATATTGAGGTTTATATCAAGAACGATAATTACGTTTTTGTCGGGAAAGAGGTTCCGCGGTACAGCTCCGTGATTAATTACTACAAGCTGGTGTTGGAGGATAATAAGCTACAGGCAATTAAAATCAACAAGCATGATGTCAGCCCGTATCAGTCGGTACAATATGTGGACATGCACGGTTCGAATTTCTTAACGAACGGCTATCCGAATCGCTCAAAAATTCAGACCTTCATTAATAATTATGAAGCAGTCAATTCGCTGACAGCTGCACCGTCTACAGCAATGCTTTCCATCAACGGAAAGAGCTATGAGCTGGCAGGGTATAATGTCAATAATTCAAACTATTATAAGATTCGTGATATAGCGATGCTGATGCGTTCCACTACAGCGAGATTTAATGTAGAATGGGATCCGCGGCTGAATGGAATTTCGATTTTGACCGGTGTAAAATATGAGGTAATCGGTGGTGAATTGGAGAATGAATCCCATAATTCGCTTGAAATCAGCGAAACGACTTCTCCGATTTACATTGATGGCGATTTATCCAATATCAGAGCCTATACGATTAACGGAAGTACTTACTTTAAGATTCGGGATATTGCGGATGCTGCCGGATTTAATGTCAATTGGAATAATGAAACCCAGACGATTATTATTTCAACGAGAGAATAAATTTTGACAAATACAAAACGGGATGTAAAAGAATTTGAATACAGTGGGGGAGTCACCCCTGTCGTATTTGTTCTTTTACATCCTGTTTTCGTTTGAAAAAACAATAGACACCGCAGCTCGAAACGGTGTCTATTCTGAAATCAGATTCCGCAAAGAATTTGTTTTTATTCATATAAGGGATGCTTGTCGCAAAGCGCCTTTACGCGAGCACGAACTTCATCCTGTGAATTTTCAAAATCGGTAATCGTCAGCTTAATCAGCTTGGCGATTTCATGCATATCTTCTTCAACAAAACCTCTGGAGGTTGTTGCAGGAGTTCCGATACGGATACCGCTGGTGATAAACGGACTCTTGGTATCGAACGGAATTGCGTTTTTGTTGACAGTAATACCGACGTCATCCAAAAGCTTTTCCGCTTCTTTTCCGGTCACGCCGGTTTCGGTCAGATTTACAAGCATCAGATGGTTGTCCGTTCCGCCGGAAACAAGCTGAAATCCTTCTTCAAGCAAGCCCTCGGATAATGCCTTTGCATTCTTTACGATTTGCTGCTGATAAGCTTTAAATTCCGGAGCAAGCGCTTCTTTGAAGCATACAGCCTTTGCAGTGATGGTGTGCATCAGCGGGCCGCCCTGGATGCCGGGGAAAATTGCCTTGTTGATCTTCTTTGCCAGTTCTTCATCGTTGGTCAGAATCAAGCCCCCTCTGGGCCCCCTTAAAGTCTTGTGCGTCGTTGTGGTTACAACATCTGCATACGGAACGGGTGACGGGTGACAACCGGCAGCAACCAATCCTGCAATATGTGCCATATCGACCATTAGATAAGCGCCAACTTCTTTTGCAATTTCAGAAAACTTTTCAAAATCAATCGTTCTGGGATATGCGGATGCACCTGCAAGAATCAGCTTTGGCTTGTGCTCCAGTGCCAGACGGCGAACCTCATCATAATCAATAGTGTTGGTATCCTCGGTGACACCATAAGGAACGATGTTAAAATACTTTCCCGACATGTTGACGGGAGAACCGTGGCTCAGATGTCCACCATGCGCAAGACTCATTGAAAGTACCGTATCGCCCGGTGTCAGCAGGGCAAAAAATACCGCCATGTTTGCCTGTGCTCCGGAATGTGCCTGAACATTGGCATACTGTGCGCCAAAAAGCTCCTTTGCACGTTCGATCGCAAGATTTTCTACAATATCCACATATTCACAGCCGCCGTAATAACGCTTGCCGGGATATCCTTCTGCATATTTATTGGTAAGCGGTGTGCCGTTCGCCTCCATAACAGTTTCGGAAACAAAGTTTTCCGAAGCAATAAGCTCAATCTTATTTCTTTGACGATTGGTTTCTTTCATAACCGCCTCATATATTTCGGGGTCATTTTGTTTTAAAAGTGTAAAATCTTTCATTTTGCTGAGTCCTTTCATAAAAATATCCATGCCTCTAATGGCAAAAATCAACGTAAAAAGAGGCAGAATATGCCGCTTGGTTTTGCGTTATAATTTATTATATAATATTACGCAAAAAATGTCAAGAACTTTTTAAAGTTTTAGAGGCAACCTCGGCAAACCGTATAGGTAAGCCGTTTGCAGTACGTTTTACACCTTGTGAATGGTTGAGCCATTTTTCGCATTTTGGTGAACAAAATAGGTGAAAAATATTATTGTTGCTTGCCTTTTTTGACATACATACACTCGTCAGTTCTGTATATTTCCGACAGTTTTTATTTATGGTTTTGTTCGAGTGTTCCATTTTACTATTTATATTTTTAAAATTGCAATCTAAATAAGATAAAGAGTAATTTATCTTATTTAGATTGTGCGACATATCTTATCCGCCCTATAGCCCAGTGTTTAAGCCATTTCTTTACTTATGAAAAATGCACAATTCAAAATTTTGACCACTTATTGACCACTTATTTGAAGTTTAATCATTTTGTACGTTAATAATCCATTAAAACAATATTGACATATTCATTTACATTCTATATGCATAGACTTCCAAATAGAATTGATAGAATCCTGCTTTCTTTGATTAGTGGTATGCATATAGACATCCATTAACATCCGAGCATTGGCATGCCCTAAAAGTTCTTGCATATCTTTAATAGGAACACCATTATTAATTCCTCTGGTTGCAAATGTATGTCTGAAGTAATGCGGTGTCACATACATTAAATCTACGCCATATTTCTTTTTGATTTGTGTTTTTAGGAATCCTAATCGTTTACCGATCATATTGCTCGTGTATGGATTTTTTCGCTTATTTCTAAAAATATAGTCATCTATATCAGTAGGTTTCATTTCATTAAATAAATTTCTATATTGTTGTGATAAAAATTCATTCAACGGGATAGTTCGTCGGCTGCTGCGTGTTTTTGTTGTATTTTCAAAATTAGTATCAGTATGAGATTCATCAATAGTAATATATTGGAAGTCTCCGCCAATGTCATTCCAACGCAATCCACACAATTCGCCCACTCGCATACCGGTATAGATTAACGTACACAGCATAATATAAATATGATCATTCTTATCTTTTGCTAATTTCGCTTCGTTTAAAATATAATTTATTTCATCATCCGTCAAGTCATGCTTTGGATTTTTTTGTTCCGGCTTGTTATTTGCTAAATAAAGGAATGGGTTTTGTTTCAGCATCCCCTCTTTGGTTGCAAAATTAAGCATCGCCCGAAAATGTGTCATAATATTATTCTGTGTCACTTCTGATAAGCGTTTTTTCTGCAAAGCCTGTTTCACTGCAACAACATCATTTACGTTTAATGAATATACTATCTTTTTCCCTAAAATTGGCTTAATGTGATTGTTATATGCCAATTTTATTTGAAAAATAGAACGTTCTTTTATGGTGAATTGCTTTACCTCTATATAATGCTCAAAATATGTATCCAACGGGATGTCTCCACCAATATCATCAAAGTGAGTGGTATTTTTCAAATAAGATAATTCGCTCAGATCTTCACGTATTTGTTTTTTTGAGGCATTATATATTGATTTTGTTTTTCCTGTACTGTCAATATATCGACCTTCCCAACGTCCATCACTCCTTTTTCTAATGGTTCCTTCTCCTTTTAATCGTCGTTTCACTGTTATTCCTCCTTTAAAATTTAACAGCAAAATCAACAATTTCACATTATCCAATCACATTATAAGTCACATATGATAAAAAGTCAAGTAAAATTGTTGATTTGCCAGCTATTTAATTAAATATTATTTTGAATATATTCATCCAATTTATCTTTTACAATCAGCACTCTTCGTCCAATACAAAGTTTCCCATCAAAGTATTTATCGTTAATGAGATTGTCAGCTGTTTTTTGACAAACTTTTAAATATTCAGCTACTTCTTTTCGGGTCATTAATTCCATATTTTTTTCTCTACTTTCCACTGCTGCCTAAAGCACCCTCTCCCCTTTTTGACGGTATTTTTTGTAAATCTTCATAACTGATTTCTGAAACATTCATCTTTGGTACTTGATGAACAACAATCTGAGCGATTGCTTTTGCATAAGGATATCGAATACATTCTGTATACGGATATAGAATAAAATCGGCATCGTCCTTAGCAATATAGACCGGAATAATATTCGTATTTGTTAAAGCGATAAAGATTTCGCCTCGGTACCCACTGTCGATTACACCGGCACCATATTTAATACCTTTACTTCCCGTGGAGCCCCTTTCTTGGACTTGTAAGTAGTAATCTTCCCCGACTGCTGCTGCAATTCCCGTAGGAATCAATTCTGTTTCATGAGGGTTGATGCAAATAAAATCGTCATCAAAGCATGCATAAATATCATACCCTGCATCCTCATCCTTTTTTGTGGGTATAATTGCGTCTTCTTTAATTTTCGCCCAATACAGGCTGTTATCTGATATTTGTTCCATTTGTTTTGTCCTTTCTAAGTTTCATTGACACATCTCTACATTCGCGAAAAAATTCTTCTGTAAGACGTGTTTCATTGATTTTGTCCAACACTTGTTGTTTGTTTGAATTATTTACCTCAATTTCAAATACATGATTTTTGCGAGGCGGTTGTGAACGAGATTCTTTCTTTTTCGTCATTCTACACCACCTTAATGTTTTCTGTTTCACACTCATAATAATTATTAGGAGTTTTTATTCCACGAGTGACTGGAAATGTCAATAAAAGTGCAGTCGAAATTTACCCCAAATTTCTGAAACTA
>CAUGRT010000048.1 GCA_959602045.1 uncultured Clostridia bacterium
TATTGTAACATTTTGGTTCGACGGTGTAAATGTGTGTATCATTTGACGCTTACGACGCTTACGACGCTTACAGAACAAAGAGCATTAGATGTTTTGAATAATCTTGATAAAAACGTGCAAAAATCGTGTACAGAATTTACAGACAGCAAAAAATCCGCATAGATATGCGGATTTTGAAATATTTGGTCGGAGTGACTGGATTCGAACCAGCGGCCCCTTGAACCCCATTCAAGTACTCTACCAAACTGAGCCACACCCCGAAACGCCTTATCTATTATATCACAAATTTTATATTTGTCAAGTATTTTTTCGAAAAATAATCCAAAAATTCAAGCTCTTTTTAATATTTTTGCATAAGCGGATGGCATCATATACTGTTGCTCCAGCTCTTTTTCCGTCACCCAACAAAAACCTGGCAACGCATTTGTGCAGCACACCCGATAACATGTCATTTCCCACGTAATATGCGTAAAAATATGCTTTGTGGAAGGCAGTTTTGAAATTTTCATAATCTCCACTCCCATCTTTTCCAAAAAGCCTCGCGCCTCTTCCTCCGATAATGCCCGTTCCGCCCCCGGTAACTCCCACAGCCCCGACAGCACACCCGGCTCGGTGCGCTTTTGAATTGCCAGTAAATCCCCATATTGCAGCAAAAACACTGTTCTTTGCTGAACACGCCGACGCTTTATCGCTGTTTTAATCGGATAGCACTCCATATTCCCTTTTTGATAAGCCCGGCAAACAGGCGATACCGGGCAAAGCTCACATTTGGGTGAGCCGTTCGGGATACAAATAACAGCGCCCAACTCCATCAGGCTCTGTGTGAAAACCCCGGCTTCTTTTTCCGGATAAGCCGCACGCAGCAAATCGGTAAAATGCCGCTTGGTTTTGGGTTCGGTGATACTGCCCTCATATGCCAGAATCCTGGACAAAACCCGAAGTACATTCCCATCCACAGCCGGAACCGGAATATCAAATGCCTCGGACGCAATCGCCCCGGCTGTGTATTCGCCGATCCCCGGCAGTTTGCAAAGCGCCTCATAATCTGCCGGCAACGTACCGTGAAAGCTTTCCATCAACACTTGAGCGGCTTTTTTCATATTACGAACTCTTGTGTAATATCCCAGACTCTCCCATAGCTTAAAAAGCTGCTCCTCCTCCGCTTCCGAAAGAGCCGCCACCGTCGGTAATACCTCCATAAATCGCTGATAATACGGAATAACCGTATCCACCCGCGTTTGCTGTAACATAATCTCCGACACCCAGATGGCATACGGATCCTTTGTATTGCGCCACGGAAGATCACGCGCATGAGTTTTATACCATTGCATTAAAAGCTCTGTCATTTCAATCGGGAACTCGTGCTGCATGCTCCTCCTCCTCCTCCGTTTCGCTGCTCATAATGAATTATTTTTTCCGCTTCTTTGTATGTTCAAGATACTCCAAAATCCCAATACATTCACTGCCGCTGATAATATAATGCTCGACAAGCGAAGCGTCAACCATTGCGAGCGCCTCACGAATAATCTTTGTCGTCGAAATATCCGCCTCTGACGGAGCCAGAACTCCGCTGGGATGATTGTGCGCCGCAATTACATATGCCGCATCATCGCGTACCGTAGCACGGAAGATTTCCGTAATATTAATTTCCGCATGCGAAAATTCTCCCTCAAATAAAAGCTTCTTGGATAGAAGATGCATACTTTTATCCAACATCAGCAAATAAAAACATTCGTATTTTTTACCGGCAAACAGCCGTCTAAGATATTTCGGCGTGTTCGCCTTATTCAGCCGAAGTCCGTTTTGAACAGAATTGTTCATATAAGTAAACGCCGCTCCCATAGTACGCAAATAATAAGCCGCTTGGGTGCCGACGCCATGTACGGACGTCAAAGTTTCCTGAGAGGCATTCAAAACTCCATGCAAGCTGCCGCAAGCGTCAATCAATCTATGGGCAAGCTCATTTGTATCGCAGCGTTTAAAAACACTAAACAGCAGAAACTCCAGAACTTCATGATCCGACCATCCCTCAAAACCTACTTTATCAAAACGATCCCGAAGTCTTTTTCTGTGTCCGCTGTGAATATTCTCGGACATATTCCATTCTCCTTGGTTTAATGAATTCCGGCAGCAGCATCTGCTGTATCGGCCGCCCCTTCAATAACAATACTGAACCGATTCGGGAGACAAACAATCGGCGTGGTATTATCACACCCCTCGCCGCGTTCTCCCTGATGAATACAAATCTTATCCGGGCAAGTCGCAGACAGAACGGAAATCTTACCATTCTTGATTTCCACAACATTCTCGCCATGGTTATACTCGGACGGAATGGTAATTCTTTGTTCTCCCTCATAATCCTCCAAAGGAATTTCCGCAAACAGCACGCCATTTGTCATAATCTTCGCAACAGATGGTTTATACAAAAAAAGCCGCGCAATTCCATAAGCTGCTGCGCAAAGCACAAACAAACCAACAACCGCCGCAACAAACCACCGAATATAACCGCGCTCTCGCTCCGAAGCAATATCGGCCATCACCATCAGCGCCATTCCCTTCTCGAATTTTACTTAAAGATCAAAAAAATTATATCATAAAATCCGACCCTTGTCAAGGTATTAATCCTCCTTTAAAAACGCGTAAAGATAACATGTGCAACCAAATAGAAATACACAAAATCATCCCTCGTGTACAACATTTTCAGCCGACCGTTTATTGCTGCATAATAATCACGGATATATTCAACCATTCCGTATTTGGCAATCAGCTCGCCCAAAGGCTGCGTCACCAAATTCAAATAAATCACGCCT
Source organism: uncultured Clostridia bacterium (assembly GCA_959602045.1). Classification (GTDB taxonomy): domain Bacteria; phylum Bacillota; class Clostridia; order UBA1381; family UBA1381; genus Ornithomonoglobus_A. The sequence goes on from CAUGRT010000048.1 coordinate 2,811, forward strand.
CTCTCTAAAATTTTCTGCCTCCGTACGGATTTGTCCGCTGCATCTTTACGACTGAATTACCGATTTGTAATAATTCCCAAAATCAGCAAGTGCGTCAATAATCGGCAGCATCTCACGTCCAAGCTCTGTTAAGCCATATTCCACTCTCGGCGGCAGCTCATGATAATCGTGCCGATATGCCAGACCGTCCTCAATCATCTGTCTCAGACTGTCTGTCAATACCTTTTGCGATATTCCCTCCAAATCTCTTTGAAGCTCGTTAAATCTCCACGGACGCGCTTTCAGGTTCCGAAGAATGAGCAGCTTCCATTTTCCGCCGATTAAGGCTACGGCTGTCGCTACCGGGCAAGCCGGCAGCTCGTCTTTTGTTTTCATTGCATTATCACCTCACAAGCATATTATATCATATATTTTGAAAAATGTATACAGTTATAAAAAAGTGCGTACTTGTTTTTGTATGTATACCGTGTTAAAATACAGTCAAGCAAAAGGAAATTGCTAAAAAATTCAGGAGGTAGATACCATGAAAAATTACACAAAAACAAACATAGGAAACGAAGGCAGAACAGAGTTTCACGAAACACTCGCTTTAACCGGTGCGGAGATCAGCGTTAATCAGCTCCCGGCAGGCGCAAATGTGCCATTCGTTCATTCACACAAGAATAACGAGGAAATTTACGGAATCCTTTCCGGCAAAGGCAAAGCGGTAATTGATGGAGAAGAAATCGAGCTTTCCGCCGGCGATTGGCTGAAGATTGCTCCCGCGGCAAAGCGCCAATTCTTCGCGGCAAGCGATTCCGGAATCACCTATGTCTGTGTTCAGGTAAAAGAAAATTCACTCGATGGCTTTACCGCCGATGACGCTATTGTGTATTAATCGGATTGCTTCATATTAAAAAGTACAGTTAAGGATTTTTCCAAAACTGTACTTTTTATATTGTTTCCCGGTCGTTTTCAAAATGATATAATACGCCTATTTTATATGAATGAAAAATTCAAACTGTTCAATCTTCTTTTCATCCAACCGATACTTTTCCAAAAGCTGCGGACCGCAGGAATTGGATCCGATTCCGGAATCCTTATAATCAATTCGGATAATCGTATTTTGATCCTTCACCAACTCATCCGTATGCGCTGCCCGGGCAAGCATCTGTGCACTGTAATGCGATACGTTAAATTCGAAAGTACCATCTGCTGTGAATTTCAGTCCGTTCTTCATGTTCAGAATTTTTGCCGCCGTATGATTTCCATGCTCTTGCGGCACGATATAGTCAACATACTCCTGATCCGCTGCGCTTTCATAAAAGCCTACCTTTGTATGATAATGCATATCGCAATAATTCTCTCCGGCACCTCTTGCATAATAAGTAAACTGATCGGTATCATACGGAGTTCTGAATTCAAAACCTAAACGCGGCAGCCATACACAATCCTTTTCCCGAATATCGCCCGAAAGACTTACCCGCACCGTTCCATCCTCATAGAAGCTGTAAACCACATTATAATGTAAAAACGGACTTCTGCTGACGCCGGCAAGTGAACCGCAAACCTTGATTTGATTCTTCTCGGCTTCACAGGAATAAATTTTATCGAATAAGCAATCAAAGTTTTCAGTCTGCCAGCTATCCGTATACCGATACCACTGGTTTTTTATGTTCCGCTCATTATCCGTAGGCGCACGCATTACCGTAAGACGAACGCGGTCGTTAATTAACTCCTTGCCATCCTTTTGAATATGCGTAATCGCACCGAGATGCTTGGATACCGTATAAGAGAAATCCACTCCCGATACTACAAAGTCATGCTCCGTTTCCGATACGGAAATATTGGTATCCGTTCTTTTCTCTTTCTTCATCTGTGCATCCAATTCAAGCTGCGTCATTGCCACTTCATCGCCATTCTTATCATATAAATAGCAATTCACATAAGCACCCAGTTCACACTCCGAAACCGCTTTATAATCAAAATAGACCGTTTCTTTCGGTGCAACATCCAGCGAAAGCGTGTTTGTATGAACGATTTTTCCGTCAACCTGCGTTTCATATCGAAATGTGTATTCATTTAGATTAGTAAAATCATACAGATTGGTGACTGCCAGTTTTCCGTCTTTCAACTCGCAGCGCATGTACTGATAAGCCGCTTTTGCATTCAGCGAACCTGCCTTAAAGCTTCGGTCATAGAATACCAATCCATCCGCACAGAAATTTCCGTCATTGGTCAGCTCGCGGAAATCGCCGCCGTATTTTGCAACACCATCTACCAGTACCGTATGGTCTGCCCATTCCCAGATGCAGCCGCCGATCAGCTTTGGATATTTGTAAATAACATCCCAGTAATCCTTTACATCGCCGGGACCGTTACCCATTGCATGAGCATATTCGCAAAGGAAAAACGGCAAAGGTCTGGACTCGTCTTTTGCATAATTTTCTATCATCTCTACCGAATCATACATTTTGGAATGTATATCCGGACGCGTATAGTATTCGGATACATCATAATTTTCGGGCGGATAATCTACTGTGCGCGAAGCGTCCTCACAATGGATCAGCCGCTTTCCGCCATCCACCTTACGCAGATATTTGATCATTTCATAATGATTCTCACAATGCCCGCTTTCATTCCCTGTCGACCAGCTGAAAATACAAGGATGATTCTTATCACGCTGATAAGCTCTTGCCATTCTTTCCACATAAGCCTCACGCCATTCCGGCTGATTTCCGAACCACTCCGGATTGTTTACGCAGTCATATCCCGGATTGTTCGGTGTGCGCTGTGTAAAGCCGTGCGTTTCCAAATCCGTTTCTAACATAACATAAAAGCCCAGCTCATCACACATGTCGATAAACTTTGGCGATGGAGGATAATGCGAAGTACGAATCGTATTAATATTCAGTTTTTTCATTTGTGTAAGATCATAAAGCATGTCCTCATCTGTAAGACACCAGCCGTTTGTCGGATGGGTATCATGATGGTTGACGCCTTTCAGCTTGACCGATACGCCGTTTACCAAAAATTCGCCGCGTTCACTGATAGAATACGTCACAAATCCAAACTTCCGGCGAATGACTTCATCGTTGCGCTCCAATACTAAGGTATATAAATACGGCTTTTCCGCATTCCACAATACCGCATTTTCCACCGTAAACTCCGCATGATCGCCGCACTCCCGGCTCTCCAATAATTGATTTCCATCATAAAGCGAAATTTTCGCGCCGCCTGCAAGATCAATGCTGACCGTATTCTGATCGGTAGTAACCGAAAAATCTTCAATATGTCCCTCCGGGCGCGACAAAACATAAACATCGCGGAAAATGCCGTTGAAGCGGAAGAAATCCTGATCCTCCAGATAACTGCCCGAACACCATTTTCTGACCTTAACAACCACTGTATTCTCGCCCGTCCGCACAAAGTCCGAAATATCAAACTCCGCCTGCAAATGGCTGCCCTGGGTGTAGCCTGCATACTGTCCGTTTATGTATAATTCTGCATTGGATGAAACGCCCTCAAAAACCATATAGTGACGGCGATTCCCATCCTCCACAAAAAAGCTGCGCATATAAACGCCCATTGGGTTTTCCGTCGGAACAAACGGCGGATCTACCGGATACGGATAACGTACATTGGTATAGTTCGGATCCTCGTATCCGAAATTCTGCCAACAGGACGGAACCGGAATCGTATCCCACTGTTCAATCTCCTTTTCTTCCTCAAAATCTGCCCCGTAATATTTGAAATTCCATTCGCCGTTTAAGGGAATATATGCCCCCTTGTTTTCGGGGATATAATACGCTCTCTGCGGCAAACGATTTTCCTGAATATGCTGTAAATTCTCATAAAATCGCATTGGTATAAATATTCCTTTCTTGCTTAACGTTAAGTGATTGTAAAATGTAATTTCTTAAATGAAATTTCATCTGTTTTTCGGTCTATTCCGGCTCAGACATCCGCTACGATGCGCGGAACTCGCCTCCATAGACCGAAAAACAGATAAAATTTCACGGAGAAATAATCTTTTACAAGGATCCTATTGATATTCCGTTCAAAATCTACATCTGTTAAAAATTCCTTTTGATGTAAATCTTACCTCTGGTTCATCATATCACACTTCATAAACCTTGTCAACCCCCAATTGAAAACAAAATAAATTTTTAACAGAAAGCTTTGGAAATTCAAAAACAGTATTTACTTTTGGAGCGCTGTGTGGTAGAATATTGTTAAGATTTATCGTGTTGTGAGCGGTCACAGACTTGCTTGTTTCATGTTATAATTTGTGCCGCTATAGGGCGGCGGAATGGAGATTCATATGAAAAAAACAACTTCTTTATTGCTTACTCTTATCATGCTTCTGTCGGTATGCGCAAGCACCTTGGCCGATACGGACAGCGTATCAAAAAGTATAGACTATCTTTATCAGACCACCCCGACCCCTACTGTTTCATCTATCGGTGGAGAATGGGCGGTTCTGGGACTTGCCCGAAGTGATTCCGCTATTCCCGAACAATATTTTGAACAATATTATAATCGCGTCAAAGATTACGTTCAGGAGCAGCAGGGGATTCTTCATGAGCAAAAATATACGGAATATTCAAGAGTAATTCTGGCATTAACGGCAATCGGCAAAAATCCCGAAAACGTGGCAGGCTATAACCTGCTTCTTCCGTTAGGCGATTATGAAAAGACGATCGGGCAAGGATTAAACGGCGCGATCTGGGCGCTGATTGCACTGGACAGCGGTCATTATGCCGTTGCGCAAAACCCGACCGCAGCAGTTCAAGCCACACGGGAATTATATGTAGAAAAAATTCTTTCCGCACAAAAGCCGGATGGCGGATGGGCATTTACAGACACCGGCGCCTCCGATATCGATCTGACAGCGATGGCGCTTTGCGCACTTTCCAAATACGAGGATAATGCCAATGTGCAGGCTGCGATTGATACCGCCTTGGACTTCTTATCCGAGGTGCAGAATGAGGACGGCGGCTTCACCTCCTGGGGCAGCACAAGCTCCGAAAGTGCCGCACAGGTATTGCTTGCGTTCGGCGAATTGGGGATCTCGGTTCATGATGTAAGATTTGTGAAAAACGGAAAGACGGTACAGGATCATTTAATGACCTTTGCGATGGAAAACGGCGGTTTTCGGCATACGCTTGATGAAGCAGACGGAAATCAGATGTCCCTGGAGCAGGCAGTTTGCGCACTGGTTTCGCAGCAACGCGTTTCCGCACAAAAAACCTCTTTTTACGATATGAGCGACGTTATCCCCAAATCGGATGAGTCCGATAATATCATCGGACTTCCGGATAAAAATCCCGATGTTGTAAAACAGCCGATTGGCGAACCGATCAGCTTTTCCGACATTGCCGATCATCCGGCAAAGGCACAGATTGAAGCGCTCGCCGCACGCGGAATCATTAACGGCAAGGGCGAGGGCATTTTCGATCCCGATGCTACAATGACAAGAGCAGAATTTGCAACGATTGTTACAAGAAGTCTGGGACTTGCACTGACAACGCAGAAAATCTTTGAAGACGTTGCGGAGGATCAGTGGTTCTTTGGCTTTGTTTCCACGGCTTTTCAGTACGGAATCGTGTCGGGCATTTCGGATACGGAATTTAATCCCGGCGGAATCATCAACAAGGAAGAATCTGCCGCAATGGTGCGCCGCGCCGCAAAGCTATGCGGAATGAACGATTCGTATGACGATTCGGCGGTTCGCGATATTTTAGCCGGATTCTCCGATTATATACAAGCGAGCGATTGGGCAAAGGAATCACTGGCATTTTGCTATGACAAAAAAATCTTATCGGACAGTGAGCTTGAAATCCATCCCAAACAACCCGTAACAAGAGCCGAAATTGCAGAAATGCTCTATCAAATGTTAGACGCCGCAAGGCTTCTGTAAATCCAAAATATTCGGAAGAAGGACAGCAATGAATATCAAATTAAAAAACGGAGTCATTATCGGTGCCGTGATCGCGGCAATTTTAACAGCGGTATTTTTGTGGGGCGGCAATACCCCATCGCAGCATGATAGAAAATCACAGCTTGTGGATTCCGAATTGCCGACCGCATCGGTAATCCCATCCGATACCGCTCTGCCCTCCGCTTCTGTATTCTCTCCTCAACCGACACAAGCTTCAAAAAAAGAGTCTGAAAACAAACCACAGCCCTCCGTATCGGCTTCCGAAAAACCGGGAAATCATCATGCAACAACCGAAAACGAAGCTTCCGAACCGGATGTTTCCTATTCCGAAGAAAACGGCATGGAAATCAATAATGAAACCGGTCAGGATCAATACCAAACCAACCCCGTTCCGGAGGGAAAGCCGGTTCCGATAGAGCCGCAGAATGTCACCATTACCGATAAAGAATACACTTGCACTCTATCCATCCGCTGTGATACGGCACTGAAAAATTCCGCGCACTTAAAGTCGGGGAAAAAGGAGATTCTTCCGGAAAACGGCGTATTACTGGAGGAACAGACCGTTTCCTTTTACAAGGGCGAGAGCGTCTTTAATCTTTTGCTCCGCGAAACGAAGAAGCATAAAATTCATATGGAATTTACAAAAACGCCGATCTATAACAGCGCTTATATTGAGGGAATCGGCAACCTCTACGAATTGGACTGCGGCGAGCTTTCGGGGTGGATGTATAAGGTCAACGGCTGGTTCCCGAATTACGGCTGCTCACGCTATCAGCTGCACCCCGGCGATCGCGTTGAATGGGTATATACCTGCGATTTAGGAATGGATGTCGGAGGATATTCGGCAACCGGCAGCCAAAGGGATGAATAAAAAAAATTGATAAATTCACTGAGATTTGTTCGGAAGTTTACTCGGAAGCTGGTGCGGAGAGATTCTACGTGTTTCAGTCTATTCCGGCTCAAACATCCGCTACGATGCGCGGAACTCGCCTCCATAGACTGAAACACATAGAACCTCTCGGGTAAAATTGTTACAACCCCAAAAAATCTATGAAAGGATTCGGAAAAAGTACGGATGAATGAGTTTAAAAACTACCACCCTATTGTAAACCTACTCTATTTTGCGGCTGTGATTACATTTTCAATGTTCATCATGCAGCCTATTTGGCTGGCGATCAGCCTGGTTTGCGGCTTCACTTATTCGGTTATGTTGGGCAAAAAAAAGACTTTAAAATCGCATGTACTCTATTTGCTGCCGCTGATTCTTGCAATGGCGTTGATAAACCCGGCATTTAATCATGAAGGCGTTACTATTTTATCCTATTTTCCCAACGGGAATCCGCTGACGTTGGAATCCATCGTCTACGGAGTTGCCGCGGCGACAATGATTTCCGGGATTCTCTGTCATTTTTCCTGCTTTAATCAGATTATGACGAGTGATAAGCTAATTTATTTATTTGGAAAAATCACCCCTGCTTTTTCGCTGATTTTATCTATGATTTTTCGTTTTGTGCCGCGATTCAAGGCGCAGACAGAAACGGTTCGAAATGCACAAAAATGCGTCGGCCGCGATGCCTCGAACGGGAGCATTTTTCAAAGAATGAAAAATGGCTTAAAAATCCTGTCGGTGATGATTACCTGGAGTTTGGAAAACGCCATTGACACCGCCGACAGCATGAGAAGCCGCGGCTATGGATTACCGAATCGAACCGCATTTTCGAATTTTCGGTTTGATCGGCGTGACGGATGGACAATGCTTTTACTCGCGGTATTGACGGTTTACGTCCTTATCGGCAAAATATCCCATGCCCTGTGCTTTCAATATTTCCCCTCACTGAAAGGCGCAGCGCTCACCCCATATAACATTAGCTTAATCGCGGCATACGCGCTCCTTTGCGGCATGCCGATTCTGATAGAAATAAAAGAGGCATTACGATGGAAGAAATTAAAATCCAAGCTTTAACATTCACTTATCCCGCTCAACAGATACCGGCATTACAGGATATTCATCTTGAAATTAATGCCGGTGACTTTGTTGTGATTTGCGGAAAATCGGGCTGCGGAAAATCCACTTTACTCCGTCAGCTCAAGCCATTGCTTGCCCCCCACGGAGAGCAAAGCGGCGAAATCCGTTTTCGCGGAAAAAACATCCATACCCTTTCTCAAAGAGAACAGGCTGAAAAAATCGGTTTCGTGCTGCAAAATGCCGAAAACCAAATTGTATGCGATAAGGTATGGCACGAGCTTGCTTTCGGGCTTGAAAGCCTTTCCTATTCCAATGCTGAAATCCGCGCAAGGGTTGCGGAAATGGCATCCTTTTTCGGGATTCGAGACTGGTTTTACAAAAATGTATGCGAGCTTTCGGGCGGTCAAAAACAGCTTTTAAATTTAGCGTCGGTGATGGTGATGCAGCCGTCGGTCTTAATTCTGGACGAGCCGACCGGTCAGTTGGATCCGATTGCGGCACACGACTTTTTGGAAACGCTTTTTAGAATTAACCAAGAATTGGGAACCACCATTATTTTGTCGGAGCATCGTCTGGAAGATGCTTTACCCCTTGCAGATCAAGTCGTTGTGATGGAAAACGGAAAAATTATCGCTCGCGATACCCCCGAAAAAATCGGAAAAATATTAAAGGATTGCGGGAATGAGATGCTTGACGCACTGCCCACGCCGATGCGCGTCTATTATTCGGTCAGTGACGGTGTTCCCTGCCCGATTACGGTTCGGGACGGAAAGAATTGGCTCTCAACCATGAAAATCAATTCGGATCTATCGTTTGATACACCCCCATTCACACCAAGCACCCCTCCGATTCTGGAAATCCATGACGCATGGTTTCGCTATGAAAAGGATTTGCCGGATATTTTAAGAGGTTTTTCTCTGAAAATTTTCGAGAATGAATTTTATGCCATCGTTGGCGGCAACGGTGCCGGCAAAAGCACCGCGCTATCCGTCATTGCCGGGATTCATCAGCCTTATCGCGGCACATTAAAAAATGCCGATGGCAAACGAATTGCTGCACTGCCGCAAAATCCCCAAAGTCTGTTTTCCCGAAAAACCGTAGAACTGGATTTACGCGATATGCTGCCGAATACACAATCGGATGAAGAACTGCGGCGCGTCATTCAATTCTGTGAGCTGGAAAACCTCACAGATCGTCACCCCTATGACCTCTCCGGCGGCGAACAGCAGCGCGTTGCATTGGCGATGATACTGTTGAAGAATCCGGATATTCTGATTCTGGACGAACCGACAAAAGGCTTAGACGCTCATTTCAAGGATAAGCTTGCCGGAATGTTAAAAGCATTGCAAAAAAGCGGCATGACGATTCTGATGGTTTCGCATGATATTGAATTTTGTGCAAAATACGCCGACCGCTGCGGTATGTTTTTTGACGGACAAATCGTATCGGAAAATACTGCGCGAGAATTTTGCAAAGGCAAAAGCTTTTATACCACCGCCGCCAACCGCATGGCAAGAAGTTTTCTTCCTGACGCGGTTCTGGATGAGGATATTATCCTCGCCCTCGGCGGAGAAATTAAGAAAAAAACCGATCCCTCTCCCCCGATTGCGATCGGTTCACCTCCAAAAAAGCAAAAAAAATCGGCAACCGCAAAAAACAAACCTCTCGGCATTTCCTTTGCACTGGCATTTGTCGTCATACAGCTTCTGTGCATCGGGAAATACGAAGGTTTGAAAGATTATATTTTAAAAGCGGTCAGCATTTTTCTGTTGGGCGGAGCCTGTCTGAATTTAATTCCGCAAAAGGAATTTGACTCACAGCCCCCCAAAAGACAACGCAAAAATCCTAAAAGAACCGCAGCTGCAGCGCTGATGATTTTGTTGCTTGTGCCGCTGACGATTTTTATCGGCGTGTACTACTTGGGGGACAGGAAATATTATTTTATCAGTCTGCTGATTCTATTGGAAACGATGCTGCCCTTTGCCTTGATTTTTGAGGGCAGAAAGCCACAGGCACGGGAGTTGATGATAATCAGCGTCTTATGCGCCATAGCGGTTGCCGGCAGAGCTGCATTTGCGATGTTGCCGCAGTTTAAGCCGGTTGTGGCGTTGGTGATTATTTCCGGCGTTTGCTTCGGCGGAGAAACCGGTTTTCTGGTTGGTGCGGTAACCGGATTTGTATCAAACTTCTTTTTCGGTCAAGGCCCCTGGACTCCGTGGCAGATGTTTTCATTCGGAATCATCGGCTTTTTGGCAGGTGTTCTGTTTCAAAAAGGCATTTTGCGCAAAACGCGAGCCGAGCTTTGCATTTTCGGGTTTGCCGCAACAATCTGCATTTACGGCGGCATTATGAATCCGGCATCGGTCATCCTATGGCAGACGCATCCCACTAAAGCAATGTTTCTCTCCGCATATGCCATGGGTTTGCCGTTTGATTTGATTCATGCCCTATCCACTGTGTTTTTCCTCTGGTTTGCGGCAGAACCTATGTGTGAAAAACTTGAAAGAATTAAAATTAAATACGGTCTGATTGATTAAAAAATATCGGCGAGCTGATGTTACTTACATCGACTCGCCGATTCTTTATCTGTTTAAAATTATGATTGGATGTCGTTATCATCAAAAACATCGCCGCACTCCGGACAGAATTTCGGTGGATGCGTCGGATCCTCCGGCTGCCATCCACACTTATCACAGCGATAAAGCGGTGCACCGGCAGGCTTGGGTTTACCACATTCGGTACAGAATTTGCCTTGATTCACCGCACCGCAAGAGCAAGTCCATCCCTCTGCGGATGGCTGCGGCTTTCCACATTCCATGCAGAATTTTCCGGTATTGCCCGTTGCGCCGCACGAACACGTCCATCCCTGTGCCGCAGGCTGTTGGGGCTGTTGCTGTTGTCCTTGACGACCCATATTAAACAGCTCAGCAGCATTGGCACCGCCGGCATTTTGCGCCATTCCCATGCCGAAAAATCCACCCATTGCGCCCATGCCGCCCTGGTTTGCGGCAGCGGTTCTCATCGCATCGCTCTGTGCGCCGACAAGTCTTGCGGCAGCCGCATTCGGATTGGACGAGGTCATTCCGATTTCTTCCCACTCGGTAATCTTCTTTCTTTGATCCTCCGGAATGCTGACGGAATTAAAGTTCATGGAGAAAATTTCAAGACCTCTGCGATCTCTCCACTCTGCCGCCAATTCTTCTTTCAAAGCCTCCGACACTTCCTTTGTATGCGCCGGGATCTCGGAATATGTAATTTGCAGTGCCGAAATCTTCGCCAATGCCGGCTGCAAGGCATTCATCAATTCGCCTTTCAGCATCTCATCAATTTCCGAACGATCATAACTTTCCTCTACATTGCCGCACACATTCGTGTAAAATAAAAGCGGATTGACAAGCTTATAGGAATAAACGCCGTTACAGCGCAAATCAACGGAAAGCGCATACCCGGCATACCGATCAACCACCCTAAACGGAATCGGTGTGGCTGTTCCAAAACGGTTTCCCGTAATTTCTTTCGTATTAAAATAATAAACGCGCTGATCCTTTCCGGTATCGCCGCCAAACGTAAAACGTTTTCCGATTTGTGCAAATGTGTTCTTAATGTTCTCCCCCAGCGAGCCATAGAAAATGCTCGGCTCGGAGGAATTATCATAAACAAACTCTCCCGGCTCTGCACAGATTTCAACAATCTTTCCCTGCTCCACAATCATCATACACTGACCGTCATTGACCGCGATCACAGAGCCGTTTGAAATAATATTTTCATCGCCCTTCTTGTTGGAGCTGCGCTTACCCACGCGTTTTTCGCCCTTAGCCACCAACGTATCCGCAGCCAATGCTTCGCAGTAAAAATAATCTCTCCACTGATCGGCAAGTACGCCGCCCAATGCGCCTGCGCCTGCTTTTAAAAGTCCCATATTAAAATTCCCCTTTCATTTCTCTTAAAATTAATAATCTCCGCCGCATCCGCCATGTGTTTCTCCGCTGGATGAGGTATGACTGCTGCTGTCGTCCGATGTCGTATGTTCCGTGCGCGTCACTGTTGAATACAAGAAAATATCCTGTGAGGCAGTAAGCTGAAAGCTTCCCTTTTTGATATAGCGATCCGCATAATTTGCTTGTCTTGCGGTATGCATCCTCCGCACTTTTCCTCCGGTAACTGCAAATGCCAGAATCAGAGGGATTAAAATAACCAAAGCCACCATAATCGCATCCGATGTTTTTGTTCTGAATGTATCATACACTTCCCCATCAGCTGCCATATTCAGCAGTTCTTCGGCAGTATCCGCATAAGCGTTCAATGCACTCGCGTAATCATCCTCTTTCAGGTCGGGCAAAACCTGTCCTTCCATATATGCCAATCCCCTATCATTAAAAACGGTCATTGCCAAACCATGCGTTGTAAAGTGATATTTTCGCGGCGATTTTGAAATATACAGCAAAATACCATCTTTATCCGCGCCGTATCCATAATCATTATAATCAAAAAGATCATCCGCCGTATCCTGTGCATTATCACCGCTCATGACATCCTCGATATAAACCGCAACATCCATCGGAAACTCATCCCGTAATTGATCCAAACGCTCCGTCAGTGCCGCTTTATCCTCGTCCGATAGGTATCCGGCTTCATCAATCACCGACGGCATCGCCCATTCATCGGCATAGATATTCGTAACAGAACCCACCAGAAGCAGTACGAGAAACACAAGAATTTGCAGTTTGCATAGTTTATTATGTACAAATTGTTTCATCATAGTTTCCCTCCCTATATCAGCTTCAGATAGATCCATGCCACGCCCAGCATTGCCGCCAGACTGATTGCAAGAACTTTAGTAAAATACCAATTGCGCTTGCGTTTGGAAATGGGATAATCTCCAACCACCTTACCCGTTTGTCCATTAATGGCATATTTATAGACTTTCCCGGCATACTTGATATTCAGCATCCAGACAGGGAGAAGCGAATACCGTATTTTACCGTGAGAAACGTTGATACTCGAATTTTCGGTTGTAACGCCGGAATACGAAGAAGCCGTAGACATAAACGCCATCTCGGTGCTGTTTTTTACACGCCGGTTGGCACGTTCAACGCTATCTTCTACCGAAACGTCATATTTATCCGCCAGATACCCCGAAAGATAGGTGGTTTTAAAATCAACGGCTTCGGAATAATCATACGGCTCAATTGCGTCCATATAATTATCATCCGCCTTTTTCGACGCGTCGACCGGAATATTCTGAAATTCTATACTTCCCTCGCGCAGAAGCTGATAGTAATCGGTCTGCGTATAGTCACTATCGCTATCACTCCACGTTGTAATCTTTTCGGCACGATAGTTCACCGCCGCTTCACACTCGCAGTCAAACGTCCAGAACGGAATATAGATTCCCGCCATTTCCTCAATTTTCTTTTTATTTTTAAATTCGTCCGGCAAAAACGGCGCTTTTTTACAAGACTCCTCGAATGCCGCCATTGCCGCCTTTTTATCCTTTTTAAACGGAATCAGAAAATCTGGAAGCAATGCTCCCTCAAACTGTCCCTTTATGATAGTTGCATTGCCGCAATAAGGGCAAACCGTTGCGCCCATTGACGCATCGCCGCTAATTTCCGCACCGCAAGAGGGACAGGTATAAGATGCAATTTTGTCATCCTCTACCGCCTCAAATTCACGCGGTTCATACTGATCCCAATCGAAGTGCGAAGCTTCATCGGCTTTAGTATTGGCATGATCGAGCTGCTCCAAAGTTTCGGCGGAAAAATCATTTCCACAAGAATCACAATGGAGATGCTGAGATTTGCTGTCAAAAGCCAATGACGCGCCACAGCATGGGCATTTATAATTCTGTATCGTATCCATGTGTTGTAACCATTCCTTTCCGTGCCTACGGCACTAATCCCCCGTTGCCTAAGAGTAATATTTTCCTAAGTATGAATATTATATCATAAGTTTTGTACAAAAGCAATAGTTTTATTAAAAGGTTTATTGTGGAGGATGTCCGCTTTTTTTCTTCATGTTTTGGTATTTTTTCTTTTTTTGTTTTCTCCGGGGGACCATTTTTTCTACAGCGGTCTTGTTTTTTGGGGGCGTTTGTTTTTTCTTTTGTTTTTATGTTTGCTGTTGGTTTTTATGTTTGTTTTCTTTTTTTGCTTTCTCTTGGTCACAACTCTCCCTACCCTCTCTTCTCCTAAGAGAGGGTCTCCAACCCCCTAACCCCCTTGTCTAAGGGGGGACTGGGTTGGTGGAAGCACCCTGAGATTGGTGCCGTCGCACTTGTTCCGTAATGCTTTTTGCCG
>CAUGRT010000049.1 GCA_959602045.1 uncultured Clostridia bacterium
AAAAACCGAGTGTCATACAAAACCTTTCAAGTTCTGTAAGAACACTCGGTATGGTGCGGATAACAGGACTTGAACCTGCACGGCTCTCACCACATGAACCTGAATCATGCGCGTCTGCCAATTCCGCCATATCCGCAGAACAATACTATTATACCATACGTTCACGAAAAATGCAAGTGTTTTTTTGCTTTTTTTGAAAAAAATTTTGTCTTATGATTTTTGACTATATTTCTTGACTTTCGGCGGAAAGTATTGTATAATATTTTTATTAAATATTGTAAACAGGCAATTGTAAAATGCAAAGGGGAGCTGAATGTTTCGGCTGAGAGGAGGTTTGACCTCGACCCATACCATCCGGATAATGCCGGAATGGGAATCATATGGATTTTTGGGCTTTCTTTGTATACGTTTTTACAAAGAAAGCTTTTTTATTGGATGATTCTGCAATGGTCTGTATCTTTGTGAGAAAGGAAAGAAAGCTATGGAATACACAACGCAAATGGATGCAGCAAAAAAAGGGATTATTACGCCCGAAATGGAGATTGTTGCGGCAAAGGAAAATATCAGTGTCGAAACGCTTCGAGAACGCGTAGCGAGTGGTTCGGTTGCAATCCCATGCAATAAGCTGCACAAATCAATCAGCCCCGAAGGCGTAGGAGAGGGTCTGAAAACGAAAATCAACGTTAATCTCGGTATTTCAAAGGACTGCACCGATTACTCAGTCGAAATGGAAAAGGTCAAGATGGCGATTGATATGAAAGCGGAAGCGATTATGGATTTAAGCTGCTACGGAAAAACCCATGCGTTTCGTCAGCAATTGATTGATATGTGCCCTGCGATGATCGGAACCGTGCCGATGTATGACGCTGTCGGCTATCTGGATAAGGAGCTTGCGGAAATCACAGCGGATGAATTTCTGGAGGTCATTGAGGCTCACGCAAAAGAGGGTGTGGACTTTATGACAATTCATGTCGGAATCAACCGCCGCACCGCGGAAATTTTTAAGCAGACAAACCGAATCACTAATATTGTTTCCAGAGGCGGATCGCTGATTTATGCTTGGATGGAGATGACCGGAAATGAAAATCCGTTCTATGAATATTATGACAAAGTTTTGGATATTTTGGCAAAGTACGATGTCACCATCAGTCTGGGTGACGCTTGCCGCCCCGGTTCAACGCACGACTCCACTGACGCTTGCCAGATTACCGAGCTGATTGAGCTGGGGATTTTAACAAAGCGTGCATGGGAGAAAAACGTACAGGTTATGGTGGAAGGCCCCGGTCATATGTCGATTGACGAAATTGCAGCAAATATGAAGCTGGAAAAGAAATTATGCCATAATGCGCCGTTTTATGTTCTCGGCCCGCTTGTTACCGATATTGCACCGGGATATGACCATATCACCTCCGCAATCGGCGGTGCAGTTGCTGCGGCAAACGGTGCGGATTTCCTGTGCTATGTCACCCCGGCAGAGCATCTGCGGCTGCCCAATACCGATGACGTCCGCGAGGGAATTATTGCGGCAAAGATTGCAGCCCATGCCGGAGATATTGCAAAGGGACTTCCCGGCGCAAGAGAGATTGATGATAAAATGTCCGATGCGCGGCGGCGTGTTTGCTGGGATGAAATGTTCCAATATGCAATTGATCCGGTAAAGCCTCAAAAATTTTATAATGAGCTTCCTCCGGAGGAAAAACACACCTGCTCCATGTGCGGAAAAATGTGTGCCGCAAGAACCATGAACAAAATTATGGCGGGCGAGAAAGTGGATGTAAAATAAAAGTACCCAAAAAAAGGACTGTAATTGAGTTTTACAGTCCTTTTTTGTTATCTTGCATACATGCTGTATAAACGCGCGTATAAGCCGTTTTTCTTCAATAACTCCTCGTGCGTTCCCTGTTCTTCAATTCCCTTATCCGTCAGCACAAGAATCAGCGAGGCGTTCCGAATGGTGGTCAGACGATGCGCAATCGTAAAGACCGTTCTGCCTTTCGCCAGTTCCTCCAATGATTCCTGCACAATCCGCTCACTTTCGTTATCTAATGCCG
Source organism: uncultured Clostridia bacterium (assembly GCA_959602045.1). GTDB lineage: Bacteria > Bacillota > Clostridia > UBA1381 > UBA1381 > Ornithomonoglobus_A. Next base: position 2,052 of record CAUGRT010000049.1, read on the forward strand.
AGGTGGCTTCGTCCAGAATCAGAATCGGCGGATTTTTCAAGAACACACGCGCAATCGAAATCCGCTGCTTTTGTCCGCCGGAAAGCTTCACGCCGCGCTCGCCCACATACGTTTGATAGCCATTCGGCAGTGCGGTGATAAATTCATGCGCACCGGCACGCTTGGCAGCTTGAATGACCTCCTCCTCGGTGGCATCCGGCAATCCGTAGGCGATATTTTCCATGACCGTTCCGGAGAATAAATACACATCCTGCTGCACCGTTCCGACCGCATTTCGCAGGGATTTCAGCGTTACTTTTTTAACGTCCTGCCCGTCAATCATAATCTGTCCATCCGTCACATCATAAAAACGCGGAATCAAGTTACACAATGTCGTTTTTCCGCCGCCGGACGGCCCGACTAACGCTATGCTTTCGCCCTGCCGAATATCCAGATTAATATTGGAAAGGATCTCCGTTTGTGTATCGTCCGAATAATGAAAGCTGACGTTCTTAAATTGAATATTCCCTCGAACGTCCTGTAAATCCGCGGCATCTTCTTCCTCCACAATCTCTGCCGGTGTATCCATGATTTCGAGAAACCGCTCAATTCCCGTCATTCCGCGCTGAAATTGTTCCGTAAATTGGATAATTGTCCGCAGGGACGCAATCAGCGTATTGACATACAGCAAATAGGCGGTCAAATCCCCCGGTGTAATCCTGCCGCGGATCATGAAAATACCGCCTGCAACCACCACCGCCAAATACATAACGCCCTCAAAGAATCGGTTGGAGGTCTGGAACCCTGCCATATAAAAATAACCGACCTTTTTGGTATCAAGAAATTTCTTGTTTCCGTCCTCGAATTTTTCGGCTTCAATATCCTCGTTTGCAAAGGATTTCACCACACGGATCCCCAAAAGAGTATCCTCTACCTGGGAATTGATCTCGCCGATTTGTACACGCTGGCACTTAAAGGCACGGCGCATTCTGCCGTTAAAAAATTTTACAAAGGTGAAAATCAGCGGCATCGTCAGAAAGACAATTAGTGTCAGCGGAATATTTACACCGCAAAGAATCACAAAGGATACGACGATTTTCAATCCGCAGATAAAAAATTCTTCCGGGCAATGGTGCGCAAATTCCGTAATATCGAATAAATCTGAAGTAATTCTCGACATCAGCTGTCCGATTTTATGATTGGCGTAAAAGGAATGAGACAGCGTTTCCAAATGCCCGAATAAATCGCGTCGCATATCCGTTTCAATTTTCGCGCCCATAATATGCCCGGTATCCGCCATATAAAAATTCGCCGCCGCGTCAATAATCCGCAGCACCAAATAGAAAAGACCGATTTTTAAAATCACCTCAACGGTCAGCAAGGTAATATCCTGCATGCCGGTATTGGTAATATAGCGCACCAGCATCGGAAATACCAACTCGCAGACCGTTGTCAGCGACGCACATAAAAGATCCAGAATCAAAATAGAAATATACGGTTTGAAATACGGCGCGAACCGTTTTACCAAATATGATATTTTCATAAGCTCCTCCCCTTTCAATCATAAACAATCATTTTTTTCATCAAGCCTAAAATTCTGCAAAAACATCTTGACAAAACACCAAAAATATAGTAAACTAATATACAGTGATGATTGATTTACGCAGGCGTAGTTTAGTGGTAAAATGTCAGCTTCCCAAGCTGAGGTTACGGGTTCGATTCCCGCCGCCTGCTCCAATGATAAAAAATCCGCATTTCGTAAGGATGCGGATTTTTTTATGCAATTTTTATTCTTCAAATAACAGCGGTGCATACTTAAAGAAAATTTCAACCGCTTCGCTGTATTCGTTACCGCTCAGAACCGATTGCAAATATTCTTTTGCGCCCTCGCGATCTGAATTTTTATAAAGCGTCATCAGCTTATCGGTATCAGCTTTCTCTACTACACTGAAAAATACGGTACGTTCATGAAGACTCATAGCACCCATGATTTTATCATACAACTTCTTTGCACGGGTATCGCTGATTGCTTTTTGCGCCTCCGGTGTCAGCTCCTCCGTATTGCTCTTATCAAAAGTATATGCGTTTTCATTCTCCATTTCCATATCAGACACACGGTCGGAATTGAATTTTTGGCTATAGCTTTCATTAACTCTTGCCTCTGCATCCGTTCTTTCTGCGGTCTTGATATTTTTAATTCCCAATGAAGATTTTGCGGATTGGGATTGAATGGTTGTTTCGTCCCCGGAATTTTTCGTATCCGTTCCGGTATTATCCGAAATCCCGTCTGTTTGAGAGAGCATGTCATTGGAATCCAAACGGCTTGAAGACGTTGTGCTGCCCTGCTCCGCGCTCGTATACTTTCTTGCCTTTCGCATATAATTTCTCAATGTATTCTCGTCAATCACACCCCGATCAGCCAAATCCGCGCCAATCTCCGCAATCGCGTCCTGTACCTCCGAATCCTTTAATGCTGTTGCCGCCGAAACCAGCACCGGTTCTATGTATTTCGGTACAATAACGAATTTATACAATGAAACTCCGCCGATTACCAGCAGCGCGATAACGCCCCCCGCAATCAAGAGAATCTTTTTCCATAAACTCATGAAGTCGGTCATTCCTTTCTGTTGAAATTCATTGTTTATGCCGTTCCAAAACGCACGGCGCAAACGAACAATTCTATTATATCACAAAACTTGTCATATAACAAGAGTTTTTGTAATTTTTTCAGTCGGTATCATTTTCTATCATTTTTTCGGCAATTTCCGCGTACTCCGGAAAGTCGCGGCAAATCCGATCAACGCACCTCCGGCAAAAGCTCCGGCGCAGCTCCGGCTGCTCGCGCATCTGCTGCTTCATGCCCCAGGTATGCGTAAAACATCCCTCCCCATGCGCAAAAAGCCGCTCAAGCTGTGAAAAAGCATGAACCGGAATCCCCAGCTTGTCCGCGCACATCGGGAGCAGCCGCTGTTCGGCAAACACCATATAACGAAGGGGATCATCATTTTTCGCCGCATTGATCATAAAATCAATCGCCGTATCGGTATAATACTTTAGCAACGGCTGCGATTGAATCACCCAAAACGCCGTATTGCACGCTTGCACTTCCCAGTTCCAATCCTGCCATTGATACCCCTGCCGCATCCTGAAAAAATCGCGCGGCGGATAGACTTCCGGTTGAATTTCTTCAAAATGAATAACCGTGCAATCTCCTAATTTATCAAAAAGAATCGGCTCCCAAACGATAAAATCATTGTCAAGAACCGCTATCGGAGCCTGCTCCCGGCTTAGAGCAAACAGCTTTCCTGCCGCCCAGAACTGATTCGGATCAATCGCACGATCGACCGACAAACAAGCGGTTTCATCATAAATCGGCAAAATCCCGATTCGGTCATAATACGCCAATGCCGTATCATCCGCCCAAAGCTTGATTGTTCCGTTTTTTTCTTTCCACTTTAGCGCGGAAAGTATGGTGGTAAGCAATTCGAAATCCTCTGCAAAATATGTGCCGCCATGCCGCACAGCAAACGGCATTGTCCAGTTAATATGTATTCCTTTCATCAGATCAACTCAATTCCATAGCCCTTTGCGCCCGTTCCGGAAAAGCTCCCCAAAGACAGAATCGTTTCCGCAGTCCCGATAAGTGGGACGTCCTGTTCTCCGTAATGGATGGTTTTGGAGGATTTTCGGCGAAACCGCGGCGTAAATCCGGTAAATGTAATCTGTTGCTTTGCCGCCGTTGCTTTGGAAAAATTAGCTGCCGCCGATACCGTCCCCAACGCAATATAGTGAGTATCCGGTTTGCCGGGGAGTATAAATTCATTATCACACAGGGCGATGTATTGAATCCCGCGATGAATTGCCGCCGCAAGCTCTTCCTGTGTAAAAACTACAATATCAAACCTCATACTGACTCACTCCTCCGAAACGGCATTGTCTGCATTTTCAAACTTATTATATCATAAACCTGCCGCCGATACAAGTAAAGAATTTACTTTTTCTGTTTATCGGGCGGCTCGGCGGCGGTTGTTTTCATCCGTTCAAAGAAATCCTCATCCCGAAGCATATTAAATTCCGCGCCGTACAGGAAAATATTCATACACACATATAGCCACAGCATCAGAAAAATAATCGCAGTCAGAGAGCCGTAAACATAGGAATAATTGGAGAATCTTTCGATATAAATAGAATAAATATAAGAAAATCCAATCCAGCCGACCGCCGCGAGCGCTGCTCCCGGAAGCTGACGGCGAAAGCTGTTAATCCTCTGCGGTAAAAATTTATAGAACGAGGCAAAAATCAGCGTCAGGGCAACCATTACCAGCACCAATCTGAATTGCAGAATCTTGCCGATCATCGGCAAAATCGTTTGCCCTGCAAGCTTTTCTGACAAATATCCCCCGAAGCCGAAACCGAATATAACAATCGTCAGCAGCATGGCAAGCATGAACAGCAGCGTGTAAATGACCGAAACAAATCGCGCAAAAAAATAATTCAGCTGCTTTTTCGGCTTAAATACATTGTTCAGCCCCAGATAAAGCGCCATAATGCCCTTGGAGGCAAGCCACAGGGTAGAAACCGCCGTTACCGAAATCAATCCGACCGAAGAATCAATAACCTCCATCAGCATTTTGCTGATCAGCGAAGCAATCTCCATCGGAACATGCCGATAAACCTCGGTCAAAATCTGCTCCGTATCAATCGGAAAAAAATATTTTGCCAGGGTAATCAGCAGCATAATAAACGGTGTTACCGAAAACACGATAAAAAATGACGCCTGCGCCGCATATAATCCCAGATTGTCCTCCATAACACGGTTAATAAAACGCACAGCGTTTTTTAAAAAGGGCTTTATCAACAAGTTCGCCTCCTTTATAATATCAATCATCGGATTGGGCTGAGAAATTTTATCTGCTGTTCTGTCTATTACGGCTCAAACATCCGCTACGTTGCGCGGAACTCGCCTTCATAGACCGAACAGCAGATAAAATCTCTATTCAGAGTCCTATCACTAATCAAAATCCTATCAATATCATGGTACTTAATACAGCATAAAATTATCCCGAATCTCTTGCGGATAGTCTTGGTATTGGTCGGCATTTTCATACCCAAATTCAAATCCCTTTGCCGTTCCGTCGCTATATGCCATATAACGGTAAATATAGGTGCTGCCATCCTTAATCAACGCATAGAAATAATCATTGCCGCTCCGGTTTTCCTGAATAATTGCGGATGGGTACCGGCTTAAAAACGCACGCATATCCATCGCCGGATTATCCGACGGAGCCTCATCGACAAGAATATGCTCATACGCACTTCCGTCCAACGAGCGGAGAGACAGCCGTACCCGGTTATCGTTCACATTATCCTTTGAAAAGCTGTCGGGATAAGGGCAGGAATAGCCGTAGCTGTCGTCCTCATAGGTAATCATGCTGCCGGAGGATGAACTTCCGTCTGATGAGGATTTCGGTTTGGCAGTTGCCGTTTCCTCCGGTTCGCGTCCGGGACGTGCCGAAGCGGTGGAGGTGGGAGTGGGGGCAGCAGAGGGAAGCGGTGAAGCGGTCACTGCCTGCACCATTTTCGCGCCCGGAGTCGGAGATGCGTTAATATACGGACTGGAACCCACCATCATCGTGTAAGCGCCGTAGATACACGCAATAAACAGTGCGACAAGAAAGAAAGAGAGAAGAACAATCTTCCATCCCTGTTTCTTCTTTTTATGCTTTTTCTGCTGTGCCATAATTGATTGCTCCCTTCTAAAATCCGACTGAAAATATCGTCTGTTCGGGGTAGGTAAAATACTTATTATCCCTATCATACCACAAAAGTACATTCTTTTCAATATAAAATTCACAAAATATATATTTACAAATACCTAAAAATATAGTATACTAAAAGAAGTATCGGCAATGCTCGGATGAAGTCGGAGTGTTGCGGTTTTGAAGGAGTAATAGAATTGAGAAAAAAATTATGGATTCTGACGGTGCTGTTGTTTCTGATTTGTATTGCCGACACACTGCTGTCGCCCCAAACGGTCAGAGAAAAGGCAACGGAAAGCCAGGTGGTACCGCCACAGTCCCGGAGCTTTACGGTCAGCTCCGACCCGATTTTCAATGACTATCAGACCGATCGGTTTGTAGCGCACCGCGGTCTTTCCGACCATGCGCCCGAAAATACAAATCCGGCATTTGAGCTTGCCGGCAAAGCGGGATTTTGGGGGATTGAAACGGATATTATCGAAACGCTCGACGGTGTGTTTATGTGCATGCATGATGATGAACTGGATCGTACCACGACCGGAACGGGAGATGCGCTCAGTTACACCTATAGCGAACTGATGAATTTTGATGTGGACTACGGAAATGACATTCAGGATTATCCGCATCTGAAAATTCCCACGATGATTGAATACCTGAATACATGCGTGATTTATGATTGTATTCCGGTCATTGAAATCAAGAAAATTAATGATTACGAGAACTTTTTAAAAACAATTGAGGACAGCGGTCTGATCAACCGCTGTATTATCAGCGGCGGTATTGAGGATTTAAAAAAAATCCGCGAACTCAACACGACCATTCCGCTGATGGTGATCGGCTATTCCAACAAGCCCTATACCTTTTATACGGATCTGATTCAGCAGCTGCCGGATAATTCCGGAATCCTGTACGATTATCACGTTGTGAATCAGGATGTGATTCAAGAGCTGCACAATAAAGGGCTGCTCGCCGGGGTATGGACGCTGAATACCGGGGAGGAGGCTGCCGAATATATCAGCTACGGCGTTGATTTTGTGGTGACAAATCACATTCCGGGTTTGAAGCATATGATTAATGACAAAGAATAGGAGAGATGAACATCATGCAGGCGTTCTTTTCAGAAATTTCAAAATATATTCGGATTTTGCGGATTAACGACGCCGTGGATATTCTGATTGTCGCGGTCATTCTGTATTATCTGATTAAAATTGTTCGGGAAACCCGTGCAATGCAGCTTTTAAAGGGATTGGCGATTTTGGGAATTGCTTTTATTTTAAGCATTGCGCTGAAGCTGACGGCATTAAACTATATCCTGAGCACCACGCTGCAATTCGGTGTTTTTGCGGTCATTGTCATTTTTCAGCCGGAGCTGCGCAATATTCTGGAACGAATCGGGCGCGTCAAGGTCGGAAAGCTCATTGATCTGAACAGCAGTGACAGCACCGTCTCCATGCAGGACGCCATTGAATCGGTTTCACTTGCCGCCTCCAATATGTCGGCAACACGTACCGGCGCGCTGATGGTGTTTGAAAGAGAAACGCGGTTGGGTGAATATATTTCAACCGGAACGCTGTTGGACGCACGGATTTCCAGCCGGCTTCTGGAAAATATCTTCGTCCCGAATACGCCGCTCCATGATGGTGCGGTCATCATGCGTGGTGACAAGATTATCACCGCCGGATGTCTGCTGCCGCTGACGGCAAATAATAATCTTTCAAAGGATCTGGGGACGCGGCATCGGGCAGCGATCGGTCTTTCCGAGGTAACGGACGCTGCCATTATCGTCGTCAGCGAGGAAACCGGAAAAATATCCATCGCGCTGAACGGCTCTCTTACCCGAAACCTAAATGAGGAATCGCTGAAAAAAGCGCTTACAAAAATCCTGTCTAAACGGCAGCAATCCGCGGAGACACTCGGAAAAATAAAGTTCTGGAGGTCAAAATGAAAAATCTATTTTCTAAGCTGTCCGAAAAAAAGGGCAGTAACAGCGAGAGATTTAAAACCATTATCCTGTCCGTTGTCTGTTCAATTATTATATGGCTGATGATCGTTTATATCAATGATCCCAGTATCACGATCACCTTAAATGATGTGGACGTGCGCTTTTCCGGCGAGGTGGCGCTTAAGGATCAGGGATTTGTTTTGACGGGGAAGAATGAGCTTCCCTCCATGTCCGTTTCCGTCAGCGGAAAGCGTAGTGATCTGATGGATTATATGGATAATGTTTATATCAAGGTCAATATCGAGGAAGTAACGGAGCCGGGAGAACATGCATTTTCCACTGATGTGGAGCTGCCGACATCGAAACTCACATTGGAAAAAGGCGGACCTGCCGAAGTGACGCTGAATGTGGAACCGCTGGTGAAGAAAAGCATCCAGATTCTGACGAAACAAACAGGCTCCAATAAAAATTATTTGGTAAAATCTGAAATTTCGGATGATTATGTGGAGATTTCGGGCGCAAAAAGCGAGGTTGCCGATGTTGCCTATGGCATTGCAATCGTAGATATTTCATCGGTTGAAGCACCCTCGGAGGGCGAATATGCTTATGCGATGTATAATAAAGAAAATATCGCGATTGAAAAGAACGAAACCTTAGAAGCGCAAAAGGCGGCGGTGCATGTTAAAAACACGCCGTATATGAAAATATCGCTGCCGGTCATTCCGGAACTTTCAGCGGATTTGGCGAAAGAATATGTCATCGACACGTCCAAAACCATTTGTACACCGTCCATTGTTGAAGTCGGAATCAACTCCGAATTTAACGGTTCCGGCGTAGGCGCTGTCATAGATAAGCTGACCGATACGGAAACGGAATTTTATCTCAACAGCGTTGCCGGACTCTATATTCCGTATGAAAGAACGGCGGTTAAAATCAAACCGGTTCTGCTGAAAAAGCAGACAAAAACTCTGCATGTTAAGATTCATGCAGTGAATGTTCCCTCCGGGATGACCACGGATTTTGTGCAAGAACTGGATGTAACGCTGGATTGCGCGGAGAATGTAACGGCGGAGGACGTAACAGCCGAAATTGATCTTGCGGATTTGGACAAGGGTACGCACCATGTTCCCGTTCAGATTACCGGCGATCGGGTCGCGTCCTTTGTTCCGATCAGCATAGACGTTACGATTAAATAAAAAAGACTGTAAGAAATTGATTCCATCAATTTCTTACAGTCTTTTTTTAGAACAACAATTCTTCAAGATTTCCCAATCGGCATAAGCTTTGAATCAACCGGTTATCCGTCGTGGTAATCCCCTTACCGGTATTCGGGTGCGCATGGGAATATACCGCGTCACTGCCGAATACGACAATCAGAAATACGCATAAAGTGATTTTGGTTTTCGGCGGAATTTTCTGAAACAGATTATCCAAAACCGGCCCCAGAACATAAATTCCGAAACAGCCGCCCAAGCCAAAGGTTACGCCTCCTTTAAAGCAAATTCTTCCGTTCAGATTCAAAAACGCATTGCTGTAATCCCACCATTTAATACCGCGCGTTTTCTCCAGATAGTAGCTTGTAAAGTATTCCAAAGTCAAGCACAACACCGCTACCATAAAGAACAGCAGCAGCTTGTTCTTTCCGAACCGCCGCAGCAGGATAATCGCTCCCACACCGCCGGCACCGTATATCGGAAGCCACGGACCCAGCATTGTGCCGCGATTTACAAAACAGCCGTCCGTAACCAAATGCAACCCCACTTCCCATATCCAGCCGATAAAGGAAATGACAAAAAACATCAGAATATAACTCGTGATAGAATATTTTCGGTTATAATTTAATCCTCCCTTTTTTGCAGCGGTTGCCGCGGCATCCGGATGGATATGCAGCGTCTTGAGTGTAGCGTCCATAATAATTGATAAACTCCTTTCGCATGAGCGTGGTTTCACAAATTCCCAATATAAATTTATTATAGCACATTATCAAGGTATTTCGCAACAGTTTTTATCAAAAACTTGTATTTTTTTGCGGTTTGTGATATGATAAGATAAAAGATGTTGAATTTATGCCGCCCAAAAGCGGCGGAACGGAGATTATTATGCTTTCTATTTTGGTTGCACCTTTTTATATTGCGCTGAATTTATATGTTATCCTGCGCTTTTTCGGCTGGCTGGAATCCTGTCATAAAATTTTCAAGCTGAAACGATTCAAAATATCCATTGCCGTAGCATATACCGTATTCGCCTTTACGCTGTTAATCGCGTTCTTTATGCCGCCCGGATCGCAGCTGCGGCGATTTGTACAACTGTTATCGAATTACTGGCTGGGGATTTTTCTGTATACGCTGCTGATTGTCGCGGTCGGACATTTGCTATCCCTGCTGCTTCGCCGTGTTTTTAAGGTTTTGCCTAAAGATTTTTTCAAAAATCGAAAAAACCATATCATCGGCGGCGCAATTACTTTAGCGCTGATTACCTCGGTCAGCGCCTACGGAATGATTCATGCGCAGAATATTCAATTGAAGGAATATACGGTGGGAATCGAAAAAAACATGGAAAAACCGCTAAAGGTCATTCTCGTTGCCGATTGGCATTTGGGTTACAGTATCGGTAAATCGCATATGCAAAAGATGGTCAAGCTGATTAACGAACAAAATCCGGATTTGGTATGCGTTGCCGGGGATATTTACGATAATAACTATGACGCGATTGAAAATCCGGAGGAAATCGCAGATATTTTAAGCGGAATCCAAAGCACCTATGGCACTTATGCCTGTTGGGGAAATCATGATGTGGATGAAAAAATTCTCGGCGGCTTTACCTTTAATTATAAATCCGAAAAATCACACAATCCGGCAATGGAGGAATTTTTCCGCCGCGCAAAGATTACGCTTTTGGAGGATGAGCTCCGGCTGATTGACGACCGATTTTATGTTGCCGGACGTGTGGATGGCGAAAAACCGGGCACCGTCGGCAATCAAAGAAAAACTCCGGAAGAGCTTCTTACCGGAGCCGATCGTACCAAGCCGATTTTTGTCATTTATCATGAGCCGGATGAGTTTGCGGAGCTTGCCGATGCAGGAACGGATTTGCTGCTTTGCGGTCATACGCACGACGGGCAGCTGTTCCCCGGGAATTTGACGGTTAAGCTTGCATGGGAAAATGCTTACGGTTACTTGAAAAAGGGTTCCATGCATAATATCGTAACCTCCGGAATCGGCGTATGGGGGCCGTTTATGCGTGTCGGAACCAATTCGGAGGTTGTCAGCATTACCGTCAACGGTGCGCAGTGAATCCAATAAAAAAGAGTCGATATTCGACTCTTTTTTATATATCCTCAAGCATTTTCACCATATTTTCGGTAATGGATTTTACCCGTGTTTTGTAGCTTTCGATCTGTGATTTCATGGAAAGCATTTCTTGATGGCGCTTTAAATGCTCCTCATCAATCTGCTTGGAAAGTCTGGACGCGTCCAGCTTTGCCTTGGCGATAATTCCCTGCGCCTCTATTGTAGCATTCTGGCGCAGTTCTTCCGCGGACTGTTTCGCCACATCCAGCGACTGCCGCATCGTAACCTCCATCAGCTTATAGCGTTCCACCGCCTCCGTAAGCAATGCCATTTTATCCTTTAAGGCTTGGTTTTCCTTGCACAGAAGCTCATAATCCTGAATAATCGCATCCAGAAAATCATCGACCTCGTTGCAGTCATAACCCTTTATTTTTTTCTCAAATTCTTTATTCTGAATGTCTATCGGCCGAAGCATAATTATCCTCCATTCCGCCGCCCTGGGCAGCGTTGCTTGATTTTTACGGTCAAGTTCTCCCCGAAACTGCTGTTATTTTGTTATATGAATTTCTTCACGGAAATATGAATCCTGCCCGAACGCGTCTTTCCGTCCTCGGATTCCAAAATAAACCGTCCGAAACCGCGAATTGAAAGAAGATCGCCCTCCTGCAACGTTTTTGACGAGTCTGTCATAAGGCGGTGATTCACCTTGACGCACTCTGTCGTAACCAGCTTTGCCGCGCCGTTTCGCGCCAATCCCGTTACCGCCCCGACAACGGCATCCAGCCGAAGGGATGCGCATACCGCATTGATTTGCGAAAAACGCCGTTTGGGAATCATAGGCTGTGCCTTGTCCAATTCTTGAAGTTTCACGCCCTGATTGCCGATTTTTCGGATGTTATTCACCAAAAAAGACGCAATATCCTCCATCACCGCCGCATAGGCAAAGCCATCCTCCGCGATCAGAATATCGCCTGTTTTGGCGCGATCAATTCCCAGTGAAAGCATTGTTCCCAGATAATCCCGATGCGTCAGCTCCCGGTTGTAGCCACCGCTGATTTTAAGCACCGATATGGGGAAAAGACTTTCCTCCGCGTCCATCCATTCCGGAAATATGCCCAGAATCTTTCGTTCACTGTCCGGAAAACCGCCGAAAAACATCGCATGAAAACCATAGGGGAAATGGAAGTGATCCTCTATATACGCGACCTCGCCCCCATCAAGAAACTGCGAGAACCGCGGTGCTGCATATTTGTCGCACAGCGTGAACAAATCCTCAGTTTTGGCAAGCAGCAGCTTGTCCTGATCTGTCATCTCCAGTCAAAATTGTTTCGGGTGTGTTCTTTAATATTATCCCCCGAAATATCAATATGACGCGGTGCTGCAATAAAAATCCCGGTATTAATTTTCCGGATATTGCCGCGCAGCCCGAATACCGTGCCGGAAACAAAGTCCACAACGCGCAGCGCTTCATCGCTGTCACGCATACCCGTTACATCAAACACAACAACCTGATCGCGCATGAGAACCTCTGATGCCTTTCTGGCATCGTCAAAGGTCGCCGGTTTGATGATCTGAACATTGGCGTCCTCATTGCGGCCGGTAATCGGAATCACTTTGGAATGGGAAGCGGAACGCGTGAACTTCTTTCTTCTCGGTTCCTCCTCTGCGTCCTCTTCTTCAAACTGCTCGTCCTCGTAATCCTCATAATCATCATCAAAACCCATGAAGCTTTTTACCGTACTGAATAAACCCATGATATTATCTCCTTTCATTATAAGAGGTGCGGCTTCGGAATCCTCCGAAGTCCATTCTAATTTTCTAAATCATAATAGCGCTTCCCGAATATTGCGCTTCCTATCCGTACCATGTTGGAACCGCATGCAATCGCTGTTTCAAAATCGCCGCTCATGCCCATGGATAAATAGTCCATACTAACATTATCATATTTTTTCTGCTTTGTGTCAAGGAAAAGACGGTGCATGTTATCAAAATGTAAAGTATTCGTAATATCTCCGTCAATTTTTGGCGCAACCGTCATCAATCCGCGCACGCGGATTCCCGTCAGCGAGCCTGCATGCGACAGCAGCGCATCCAGTTCTTCCGGAGCAATTCCGGATTTGGAGGTTTCGCCGCTGATATTCACTTCAATCAGAATATCCATCACCAATCCATGCTTTTTTGCCTGTTTGTCGATTTCATCCATCAGATGGATACTGTCCACGGAATGAATCATGCAAACCTTGTCAATAATATATTTAATTTTGTTGGTTTGCAGATGTCCGATCAAATGCCATCTCACCGGAAGAACCTGATCGAATTTATCCCGAACCTCCTGTGGCTTGTTTTCGCCGATATCCGTTACTCCACACTCAATTGCCGCATTCATCAGCTCCGGACCGTGCGTTTTCGTCACGGCAACAAGCGTGATGTCCTCTCTTTTTCTGCCGCTTTTTTCGGCAGCAGCGGCAATTCGTTTTTCAACAGCTTCCAGATTTTCCTTTACGCTCATGCTTCAACGTCTCTCTTTCTCATGATTTTTTAACAAGCAACTCATTTCTTAAATGAATATTCAACTGTTTTTCGATCTATGGAGGCGAGTTCCGCGCATCGTAGCGGATGTTTGAGCCGGAATAGAACGAAAATAGTTGAATATTCATAACATAGCCTATAATATGTTTTAACGTTCCCCGACAATAATCCGATCCATATCGGATAGCTTATGCTCGGCGGTATCGGTCGATTGAATCATGATAAATTCCTGATCCGTATCGGTGTAAAGAATCTTGCAGTCGCACCGATATTCTGCCGTACCTGCCATTGCCGCAACGTACTGTCCGTTCTCATCGCTTCGGATGGCATGAATGGGAACCTTATAGCCGGTATAGCTTTCAAAAATCATATCAATATCAGCGCTCCGAAAAGAGAATGCACCCTCAAAATATACGGGGCATTTTACGGTTACAAGTCGGTTGCCGTTTTCATCATTTTCGCTGATTTTGTAAATCGTCCCCTGTACCGTCTGACCGCCGATGGAATTAAACCGCAGCGTCACCGAATCGCCGACCTGATGCTTATCCGCTTCGGTGGTCGGAACGGTCAATGCGGCATACCAGATATGGTTATTTACAATCTTGCAGACCGCGCCGCCGGCTTCAACGGTTTTATCCGCCATCTGCCGCGCTTCGGATACAGCAAGGTTCTGCATATATTCCACCGTATAATTTTCGATTCCCTCCGGACTTAACGCACCCTCCAGTCCGTCAATATAAGTCGTAAAAATCCCCGACATATCCGTAGTAATTTCGGACTTGCTGGTGCTGATTCGATTCTCAATTGCTTCTTTTTCAAGAATCAGACTCTGTAAAATATCCTCATCGCTGATTTCTACGCCGTTTCGGAGATTGTTCAAGTCCTCCTTATAATCGGAAATCCGAACCAAATCATTCGCCCTGCCTGCCGGGGTAATGTCCCGGATGATTCCGGCAATCTTGCTCTCCGTATCCGCGCCCTCCGTTTGATAAAGCGAAGATTCGCTGAGCTTTTGGCGGCGATGGGTAATTTTCTTATCAATTGTCCGCAGCTCTTTTAAATTATCGTCACTGATCTGACCGCTGAATACCGTGCTGATCAAAGAGTCCTTTGCCACACGTGCACCCTCGGAGATGTGATGATATAAAGTCCCGTCAATATCCGAATAATAAACCTTTTCCTCGCGAATAATAATCGCTTTCGGATCCTGAATAAAATGCTCCACCGTTTCTAACTGCGCGTCTACGGAATTAAGCGGTGACGCCACATAATGGATTCCCCATACGGTAAAAAAGAGAACGACCGCAATGAAAATGCCCAGAAATATTTTTTTTATCATCGCAAAATCTCCCCCTTTTTATATTCTTCAATCCTCCGAATGGGTATTACCTTTTAATGCATG
>CAUGRT010000050.1 GCA_959602045.1 uncultured Clostridia bacterium
AAATTGTAAGAAAAACGGAGAAAATTAAAGAAAAACTAAGATTATATAGGGAGGGTTATTTCATGTCTAAAATATATTATTAAATGGCTTGATAAATCAGGGGTTTAGAGGTAATATATGACTACCAAAAAACAAAGGAGGTCATTTACATGACAGTAGTCAGAGAGTTAACCCACGCTGAAGTAGAAAAAATAAAAACGAACTATCCGCCAAAAACAAGGTTAGAAATCATTAAAATGCATGACAAAGATGCGATTTCTGCCGGAATCAGAGGAACGGTCGATTATGTTGATGACAAAGGTCAAATCCATTTAACTTGGGATAATGGCAGAACATTGGCGATTGTTCCACAGCTTGATAAATTCAAAAAGGTTAATGGTTTACAGCCTTTGTTTGAATTCATAAAAGCTCACAACGGATATTCTTTTTACCTTTTCACTCCCGGCGGATATGTCCGCTTGACACCTAAAAAAGCAACCCAACTGTTGAAAGGTGAAAGCGTGGACGGACATCTCGGTGATAGCGATAGCCACATTAAAGTTTCAGCTTCGGAGCTTGCGGAGCAATATGTGTATTTCCCTTTGAGACTGCCTGAAAATAAGGTATTCCATCTTATGACTTGTTTGGAATCGGAGGCTGATTATAAATGATTGAAAATGAAATGGTTACACTTATTGAGAAAAGCCGGACAGCAATGCTCGACCTTATAAATGCAGAGTAACAGTCTTTATCCGAGTTCTTAGATAAGGACTGCGGCACACGCGAGGCACTTGAAAGTATCGGCATTGACACCGCCGAACAGGATAAAATTTTAAGAACAATTCGCGGATGTAGATAAAAAATATATAAACAGACAGTCGCTTAAAAGGCGGCTGTTTTCGTTGTGCAAAGGAGGTGACACTTGTGGCACAGAGAGGCAGAAAACCGAAGCCGTCAGCTTTAAAGGAGCTGGAAGGCAATCCCGGCAAAAGAGAAATTAATACAAATGAACCGCACCCTGTGAAAAAAGCGCCGCCATGTCCTAAATGGCTTGAACCCGATGCGAAAAAAGAATGGCGCAGACTTGCAAAGCAGATGGAACAGCTTGGAATATTAACAGAAGTGGACATGACCGCTTTTGCAGGATATTGTCAGGCGTATGCCCGCTGGAAAGAAGCCGAGGAATTCATATCACGTCACGGCGCAATCGTAAAAACGCCCTCCGGATACTGGCAGCAAGTTCCGCAGGTGTCAATTGCGCAGACGTATTTGCGGCTTATGAACAGATTTTGCGAACAGTTCGGATTAACACCATCATCACGTAGCCGTATTGCAGCTGATGCCTCAAATTCGGACAGCGATGATGATTTAATGGAACATCTTTTGACTCTGGGCGGTGGTAAAGCTGATGTATGACGAAAATAAGGCAAAACGTGTGATAAACTTCATAAGTAGCCTAAAACACACTAAGGGTAAATGGCACGGGAAGTCGTTTGACCTGCTCCCCTGGCAGCAGGATATTATAAAAAACGTATTCGGAACTGTGAAAAGGAACGGTTACAGACAATATAACACAGCGTATGTGGAAATTCCGAAAAAGAACGGTAAATCGGAGCTTGCGGCAGGTGTGGCGCTATATCTTACCTGCGGTGATATGGAATGGGGTGCTGAAGTTTACGGCTGTGCGTCCGACCGTCAGCAGGCAAGCATTGTTTTTGATGTTGCCGTGGATATGGTTGATCAGTGTCCGGCGCTGAAAAAACGAATTAAACCTATAATGTCGGTAAAACGGCTTGTGTATAAACCGACAAACAGTTTCTATCAGGTGCTTTCATCGGAGGCATTTACAAAGCATGGTTTAAATATTCACGGTGTGATTTTTGATGAACTTCATGCACAGCCGAATCGTGATTTGTTTGATGTCATGACAAAGGGTTCCGGTGACGCAAGAATGCAGCCGCTGTTTTTTCTCATAACCACAGCCGGAACAGACAGAAACAGCATATGCTTTGAACAACACCAAAAAGCAGTGGATATTTTGGAGGGCAGAAAGATAGACACCACATTCTATCCTGCAATATACGGTCTGCCTGATGATGAGGATTGGACGAGTGAGGAAAACTGGTACAGAGCAAATCCGTCACTCGGGTACACGATAGATATTGAAAAGGTACGAAACGCATATATGAGTGCCAAAGACAACCCGGCAGAGGAAAATCTGTTCCGACAGCTGCGTCTTAATCAGTGGGTTAAACAGTCCACCCGTTGGATGCCGATGGATAAATGGGATGAATGTAATGAGATAGTGAACTTATCACTATTAAAGGGACGTGAATGTTATGGCGGACTTGACCTCTCAACCACACTTGATTTAACGGCATTTGTGCTGGTGTTTCCGCCGAGAAACGAAAATGAAAAATATATTATTGTTCCGTATTTTTGGATACCGGATGATAATCTTAAAAAACGAGTGAACCGTGACCATGTTCCGTATGATGTGTGGAAAGCGCAGGGGCATATCCGAACAACACAGGGAAATGTGGTTGACTACCGCAGAATAGAGGCTGATATTAAGAAAATTGCAAGCGAGTTTGTTATAAAAGAAATTGCATATGACCGATATAACGCAACACAAATCATATTAAATCTGATGGACGAAGGTTTAACAATGGTGCCGTTCGGACAAGGCTTTAAGGATATGTCGCCGCCGACAAAGGAGATATTCACACTTGTGCTTAAAAACAAAATTGTACATAACATGAATCCGGTTCTCAGGTGGAATTTTGATAATGTATGTGTTGAGACCGATGCTGCTGAAAATATAAAGCCGTCAAAGAAACACTCAACAGAGAGAATAGACGGTGCGGTCAGTACAATTATGGCATTGGACAGAGCTGTGCGCAATATGAATGTGAACACATCATCGGTTTATGATGAGCGCGGTGTTTTAGTTATTTGAGGAGGGATACACCATGAATATCTTTAAATCATTCTTTAAATCACGGGATAAACCGCGCAATGCGTCTGTCGGAACAAGCTGGTTTCATATCGGCAGGTCATGGTCGGGAAAGACTGTGACTGAACGGACGGCGTTGCAGCAGACTGCGGTGTATGCCTGTGTTCGTATCATAGCCGAAACCATAGCCAGTCTGCCATTGCATCTATATAAATACACGGATAACGGAAAAGAAAAAGATTGTACGCATCCACTGTATTATCTTTTGCACGACGAACCGAATCGTGAGATGACTGCTTTTGTTTTCAGAGAAACAATTGTCAGTCATCTTTTGTTATGGGGAAATGCGTATGCACAGATTATCCGAAACGGCAAAGGCGAGATCATTGAACTGTATCCTCTGCTGCCGGATAAGATGGAGGTTTACCGTTCGGATATTACGGGAGAAATATATTACATTTATACAGATACCAAAGGACAGCGCCATACTTTAAGCAATACTGATGTTCTGCATATACCGGGGTTGGGATATGATGGACTTATCGGGTACTCGCCGATTGCAATGACTAAAAATGCAATCGGTCTTTCTATTGCGGCGGAGGAATACGGTGCGAGATTTTTTGCAAATTCCGCAAATCCGAGCGGTGTTTTGGAGCATCCGGGAGTTTTGAAAGATCCGAGAAAGCTTCGTGAAAGCTGGAACGAGGTATACGGCGGAACAAGTAACTCCCACCGTGTGGCGGTTTTGGAGGAGGGTGTAACTTTCAAAGCCATATCCATACCGCCAAACGAAGCACAATTCCTTGAAACACGCAAATTCCAGATAAACGAAATTTGCCGGATATTCAGAGTACCTCCGCATATGGTGGCAGACCTTGAAAAGTCAAGCTTTTCAAATATCGAGCAGCAAAGCCTTGATTTTATTGTGAATACCATAAGACCGTGGCTGGTAAGGATTGAGCAGAGTATCTGTCAAAAGCTTTTGAGCGTGAATGAAAAAGGTGTATATTTTGTAAAATTCAACGTTGACGGAATGTTACGGGGAGATTTTGCAAGCCGTATGAACGGATATGCGATAGCAAGACAGAACGGCTGGATGAGTACGAACGATATACGGGAACTTGAGGATATGAACAAGATACCGGCAGAGCTTGGCGGTGACAGGTACCTATGCAACGGAAACATGGTAGATTTGACAAATGCAGGCGTATGGACGCAGACAGGAGGAAAAACAGAAAATGAATAAATTTTGGAACTTTAAAAAGGTAACAAATACGGCAGACAATGAGGATATAACTGAGAACATCCTCATATTAAACGGTCCGATTGCTGAAGAATCGTGGTGGGGTGATGAGGTGACGCCGAAACTCTTTAAATCCGAGCTTGACAGTGTAGACGGCGATTTAACAGTATTTGTAAATTCTCCGGGTGGCGATTGTTTTGCTGCGAGCGAGATATATAACGCACTTAAAGAGCATAACGGCAAAATTACCGTGAAAGTAGACAGCCTTGCTGCGTCTGCGGCCTCGGTTATTGCCATGGCGGGAGATGTTGTTTTAATGTCGCCTGTCAGCATGATGATGTGTCATAATCCGAGCATGATGCTGTGCGGTGAGGTTTCGGAGCTTGAAAAGGGCATTGATTTTCTGAATGAAATTAAAGAAAGCATTATAAACGCATATCAGAACAAAACAGGATTATCGAGAGCAAAAATATCAAAGATGATGGACTCGGAAACATGGATGAATGCAAAGTCTGCGTATGATTTGGGATTTTGCGACAAAATCATGTATTCCGATAACGATAAGCTGAAATCGGGAACGGACTTCATATTCGATAAAAAGAGTATGGTTACAAATACGGTTTCCGCTATGCGCAAAAAACTGAAAAAGATTGAGAAAGAACCGCAAGGAGCGGATATTTCTCAATTTGAAACAAGATTAAATTTATTGAAATAGGAGGATTTCTTTATGAGTAAATCGGTTGAATTAAGACAAAAAAGAAGTGAATTATGGGAAAAAGCAAAGCTGTTTTTGGATAATGCAAAAAGAAACGGCGATGTTTTATCGGCAGATGACAGAGCAACATATGAAAAAATGGAGCAGGAGATTGTAGACCTCGGCAAGGAAATCGGGATTATTGAAAGACGCGAGGCATTAGATCTTGAAATGTCCAAGCCGACAAGTGCGCCGATCAGCGCAAACCCAAACATAAAAACGGAAGAAAAAACCGGTCGCAGTTCCGATGAATACAAAAAATCATTCTGGCAGGCAATGCGAAATAAGAAAAATCCGTATGAAGCGGTAAATGCACTGCAAATCGGAACGGACTCTGAGGGCGGATATCTTGTGCCGGATGAGTATGAAAGCACGCTTATTGAAAAACTTCACGATGAAAATATTATCAGACAGTATGCAACGGTCATAAAATCATCAAACGGTGATAAGAAAATCCCGGTTGTGGCGGGATACGGCGAGGCAACGTGGACGGATGAAGAAGCGGCATATACGGAATCGGACGATTCGTTCGGAGTAATCACACTTGGCGCACATAAGCTTACTTCTATTATAAAGGTATCGGAGGAACTCTTAAACGATTCCGCATTTGACCTTGAGCAATATATCTCAAAAGAGTTTGTTAGACGCATGGCAGCAGCGGAAGAAAATGCGTTCATAAACGGCACCGGAACAGGCAGACCTACCGGAATATTGCAAACAGCGGAAACGGGTAAGACCACAGCGGCGGCAGCGGCAATTACAGCTGATGAAGTCATTGACCTCTATCACAGCCTTCGCTCACCATACAGAAAAAATGCTGTGTTTATTGCCAATGATTCAACTGTAAAAGCAGTCCGCCAGCTTAAGGATTCAAACGGAATGTATCTGTGGCAGCCGGGACTGAAAGAAGGGCAGCCGGATACCCTTATCGGCAACAGAATTATATCTTCCGCATATATGCCCGAAATCGGAGCAGGTAAAAAGCCGATTCTTTTCGGTGATATTTCATATTACTGGATTGCCGACCGCCAGGGCAGAACCTTCCAAAGATTGAATGAACTGTATGCCGAAACAGGACAGGTGGGATTCAGAACTTTCCAGAGAGTGGACGGAAAACTCACTCTCGCAGAAACAGTAAAAACGCTTACTTGTAAGGCATCGTGAGGTGAGCCGATATGCGCATAAGAATATTGGTATCGTGCAGCGGACTTGATTTTACATATAGGCAAGGCGAAGAAGTCACGGTTACAGATGAATTGGGAAAGGATTTAACAGCCGGTGGATTGGCAGAAGAAATCGCCGAAACCAAACCGAAAGAAAAACAGAAACCGAAAGCGGGTGGAAAGGCAAATGCTGACGCTTGATGAAGTAAAAGATTTTTTAAGAATAGACCACAACGAGGAGGACGGATACATTTCCGTCCTTCTGCTTTTGGCAAAGGAATTGTGTGAGAATTATATGAGAAAAGACATCATCGAACCGATGCCGGAATCTGTGCGCCAGGCGCAGCTTTTGGTTATTTCACATTTTTACGAAAACAGGAGCGGCGCACCTATTCCCGAAACGGTGTATCGGCTTTTGGATAATTACAGAAAGGACCAATTCTAATGAACTTTTCAAAATTAAGGCACAGAATAATTTTCCTGTCCCCGACAGATGAAATCATAAATTCTATGGGTGAAACGGTGCCGAGATATAAGCCGTTTAAGCCTTATCTTCCTCTGCCATTGCAAGTAGATGCAGATAAGGTATATTTGTCGCACGATAATGACGGCAATGCAGTATTGGAATATGCGAACGGAAAACCAATGGCACACAAGCTTGCAATGTCGGAATATTCCGTTGCGGCATTTGTTACACCGACCACAGGCAGAGAATACGAAGAAAGTCAGAAAATCCGTGCCGAAACCACATACAAAATCTCAACCAGGTATTTTCGAGGGATAAATTCCACACATCGTATTCTATACAATAACCGTGAATTTGAGATAGTGTCCGTGCTTGACCTAAACGAACGGCACGAGGAACTTCAGATCATAGCCGCCGAAAGAAGCACACAAACGGCACAAACCTTTAACGGAGATGAGAATAATGGCGAAGAGTGATGGAACGTTCGGATTTGATGACCTGCAGAAGGCTTTTAACCGTATCGAGCAAAAATATGAAAACAAAACGGACGCTATGCTTATGGCAATGGCGAATGTCGCAAGACAGCGTGTCCGCTCGAAAACTCCGACAGGAAAAACAAAAAAGCTGAAAGGCTCATGGCGCACCAAAAAGCCTAAGATCTTCGGCAAGACGCGTGTTGCCCGTGTGCAAACCGAAAACCGATACGGTCATGTGGTTGAGGACGGGCATAGAGTCGTAACAGGCGGCTCGACAGTCGACAGAAACGGCAGAAAATTAAATGTCTTGCAGAGAGGTATCAGAGGTGTTTCGGTCGGCGGGAAAACAAAGGGAGAGAAAATGATTGAGGATACGGTCAAGGAGCTAAATTCTACATTTGAGAAAAATGCTAAAAAACTGCTTGACGATTTAACGAGCGAGGTGGAACTTTGATAACGATAAAAGACATACAAACGGCGGTTTCAAAACTGCTCACAAAAAACAAATACTCGGTTATTGCGTCTGAGGTCAAAGAGGGCTTTCAAAAGCCTGCCTGTTTTATTGAGGTTTTCCCCGTGAGCGTTGAGGCGGAAAATAAATTTTATGAATTGGTTACCCTGGGTATTGAGATTTCATATCACCCCTTGATGGAAACAAAAGAAGAACTCATCATAAATGCCGAAAAGTTGAAAAACATATTTTTATATACTCCGATTAAGGTGAAGGACAGGTTTTTGTCGGTCAACGAAATAATCTTTGATTCAGATAAAAGCGTTCTTACCACATATTTTGAATTGGAGTTTTTACAGGAAACGAACACAAAAACGGCTTCAATGCCAAAAATGAGAGAATTACAAGAAAGAGTGGTGACAGACAGTCATGGGACTTCCGAAAATTTTAATTGAATTTAAGACGCTTGCAGAAACGCTGATCGCACGAAGTGAGCGCGGCATCGTGGCGGTCATTCTGAAAGATAACAGCAATACAACCAAAACCGCCGTATACACAAAAGAGAGCGAGATTGTAAAAAGCCATTACACGGCTACAAACCTTGCATATCTGTCCCTTGTGTTTATGGGCGGACCGTCAAAGGTGATTGTGGAGCGTGTGCAGACCTCCGATGATGTTTCGGACGCACTTGAAAGGCTGAAAAACAAGCGGTGGTATTACCTTGCCGTTCCCGGTTTGGGTGACGGTGAAACAGATACCGTTGTCGAGTATATCAAAGAACAGCGCACGCAGTATCATAAGACATTCAAAGCGGTTTTACCGCTTGCCGCAGCAGATAACGAGGGCATCATAAATTTTGCAACCGATAATATAAAGGTCGGCGCAAAGACATATACAACCGCAGAGTTTTGCTGCCGCATTGCCGGGATTCTTGCCGGACTTCCGCTTAACAGGAGCGCTACATACTACACTCTGCCGGAGGTTGAAAGCATAACCGAAAGCGAAACACCGGACGATGATGTGGATAACGGCAAATTGATTTTAATCAATGACGGCACAAAAATAAAGATTGCAAGGGGAGTCAATTCTCTTACAACCGCCACAGAGGATAAAGGTGATGATTTCAAAAAAATCAAAATCATTGAGGCTGTCGATATGATTCGTGATGATATCCGTGCAACCTTTGAGGATGAATTTGTAGGCAAGGTTGAAAATTCATACGATAACAAAATCGTATTTATTGCCGCCGTAAACAAGTACTTCAAAGACCTTGCACACCGAGGAGTGCTTTATGATAAGTATGACAACAAGGCTGAAATTGATATTGACGAAACAAGAGAATGGCTTTCAAAAACGAGAGATGTGTCCTCTTGGGATGATGAAAAAATCAAGACGGCAAACACCGGCACAAATGTGTTTGTAAGGGCGAGTATTCAAATCCAGGACGCAATCGAGGATTTGAAGTTTGGAATTTATATTGAATAAGGGAGTGAAAAATTATGGCGGTAAAACCTACTGCGCCGAGAGTTATGAATGGCAAATGGGGCATGGTTTATCTTGACGGAGAGCCGGTCTATGAAACCGATTCATATGAGGCGAAGATAAAAATTGAGCGTGAGGATGTGGACTTTGTCATGCAGATGGCAAAGGACTCGAAAATGACGGGACTTACAGGTGAATGGAGCATGAAGGTTAAAAAAGTATTTTCACGAGGCGCACAGCTTTTGTCGGAGAAAATTAAGAAAGGCATTGATGTCCGTATTCAGATTATCTCGAAAATTGATGATCCCGATGCCTACGGCAGTGAGCGGCTTGTAATCGAGAATGCGTGGTTTAACGAGCTGACGCTGCAGAAGTTTGAAAATGCAAAAATGATTGACGAGGAGTACAGCGGCGGATTCACCGATTACTACTTCCCCGACCTCGTCAAAGTACGATAAAATGGTCTTAGAAAGGATGGAATTATGAATAAGAATACAAAAATAACGCTTGCGGAGCTTATCCGCAGAAAAGAGCAGATGCTTGAAAGCAAGAAAAAACCGAAAACCGCAACACTGTATATAAAGTCGCTCGGCGGCACTATTACAATTGAAAGTCCGACAGCGGATTTGGCAAGAGACGCACAGGATATGGATAACGGTGACGCATATATGGTTTATTCATGTGTGACGGAGCCTTGCCTTAAATCAAAGGAACTGCAGACGGCTTTTGAATGTGTTGAGCCGATGGAGATTGTCGAGAAAGTGTTTGAACCGGGCGAGATTCCGCAGATTGCGGTTGAGTGCTTAAAGCTTGCCGGATATGTTGACGGAGTAAAGGCGGTTGACGATATAAAAAACTAATCAAAAGTGACGGAGAACTCGCCATGCTCTGTCACTTTTTGAATCGTGGTATTGAACCGGAAAATATAGTTAATCTTCCGATTTCGGAAAAGATTTTTTATAAGGCTTGCTACGAGGTTTATATGGAAGATGAATATGAAAAATACAAAGCACTGACTGGTGGTGACTGCTAATGAGTAAGAAAAACATAGGTGCTACACTTTCAATCAAAGACAATAACTTCACCGCCGGAATACGAAATGCCATAACGGGTGTAAAAAATCTCAAAAACCACACCACCAACGCAACAGGCGGACTAAAGAAAATGCAGTCACAGAGTAAACTCACAGGCGAGGGCCTTGCCTCGCTTGCAAAAAAGGCCGCCGGAGTTGTGGCGGCATATGCCGGATTTAATCAAATGATTTCATTCGGTAAAGAATGCATCACACTGTTTGACACACAGGCGAGGTCTGAACAAAGACTCGAAACCCTCATGATGAATGTCAAGGGTACAACGCTTGAGAATGTAAATGCAATGAAAAAGTATGCCGGAGAACTCCAGGGTATCACTACAATCGGTGATGAGGCTACCATTCAAGGTGCGTCACAGCTTGCAACATTCCAATTACAGAGCAGCACGATTAAAACTCTGCTGCCGTCATTACAAGATTTGGCGGTATCGCAGTATGGTGTATCGGTATCGGGAGATCAGATGCAGTCAATGGCAAACCTTATGGGTAAGGTTATGACAGGCTCGGTCAGCGCTCTTACACGATACGGTGTAACCTTAAGCGAGGCACAGAAGAAAACCTTAAAAGAGGGCAACGAAACCGAGAGAGCCGCAATGCTTGTCGAGGTATTAAAGCAAAACTTCGGAGGACTTGCCGAGGCAATGGCAAATACACCGGAGGGTAAAATTGTTCAGATAAAAAATGCCTGGGGTGATATGCAGGAGGTGATTGGCGGCAAGCTTTATCCTGTTGTTACAACCTTTTTCGGATATGTCGCATCGGTAATGCCAAGCGTACAAAATGCTGTTGTTTCGGCAATAGGTGCAGTTTCTGTTCCGCTTTCGTGGATAAAAAACAATGTTCTGCCGCCGCTCATAACCGCGTTTCAAAATGTATGGAATTACGGTGTGTCGGCATTTAATAACATAAAAACAGCTGTCATGGAAAACAGCGGTTCATTCGGAAGTGTTACATCGGTTCTCGGCAGTGTAAAAGACGCTCTGTTTAATGCCTTTGAGTTCTGCAAGCCGGCTCTTAACTGGATAAAGGACACAGGACTCCCGCTCGTTGTAAACGCTCTTGCCGGAGTAGTACAGAAGGCAACCGATGTATATAACTTTTTCGTGAATAATTGGGGTTGGATTGTTCCGATTATTTCGGGGATTGTCGGTGCGATTGTGACATTTCGGATTGCAGTGTTTGCAATCAATACCGCAATGAACGCATGGGCAATTGTGCAAGGAATATGCACCGCCGCGCAATGGGCATGGAATGCTGCAATGACGGCAAACCCTGTCGGCATTATCATTGTCGCAATCGGGGCGCTGATTGCAATCGGCGTGGCATTGTGGATGAATTGGGACAGCGTGTGTGCCTGGTGCAAGCAGGCATTTCAGGCTGTCGGTGATTTCTTTGTATCGGTCGGCACAAGCATTGGTTCTTTCTTTGTCGGACTGTGGACGGGAATTAAAGATACCGCAGTCGGAGTTTGGAACGGTATAACGGGATTTTTAAGCGGTGCGTGGAATACCATATCCTCCGCCGCTGTTTCCGTATTTACAGGAATCGGAAATGCAGTAAAGAATGTGTGGAACGGCATCGTCGGTGCAATTAAGGGCGCTATAAACAGCATTATATCAGCAATAAACTCTATGATACGCGGCGCTGTCAGCGGTGTGAACGGACTCATTAACGGCATAAACTCCGTCACGGGTGCTGTCGGTATTCCGGCGATTCCCACATTCACCGCACCGCAGATTCCAATGCTTGCAAACGGCGGACTAATAAGAACGGCAGGTGCGGTTATTGTCGGCGAAAAAGGCCCTGAAATGCTCTCGCTCCCGAGCGGCGCAAAGGTTACTCCGATTGATAAATCAAGGCGGAGCGAAAATAAATTCTATATCAATATTTATGCCGATGGCAAGAGTGCGGATGAGATTGTTGATGAATTGATACCCAAATTGAAATTAGCATTGGCTAATTTGTAGAAAAGCAAGAAAAAGTATTGAAAAATACAGAAATTTGGTGTATAATATGTTGGTCGGAATAATCCGATGTTAAAGGTAAGACTGAAAACAGTGTAAAAGCTGGGCGGTTATGCCATCCATAACTCCATTTACATAGTAACCACTTTTAAAAAGTTGGAATCTACGAAAGGAGGAGGATGCGCTGTGGAATATGATATCTTGATATTAGCCTTAGTGCTATTCATAATACTATCCATAAAAAAATAACACGCCCCCGTGCTAAGGATAGCGTGTTATTTTAACATAAATCTCTTGGCATAACCGTTTGAGGTCTTGCCTTTTTCTATTATCATTATACACCTCATCTGCAATTTTGTCAATCACTTTTAGAAATTTTGTGCAGTTTCGGAGGTGTTTTTTTGTTTTATGGATATATATTTAAGCGTAAATAACAGAGCCGAGGTTTTGCGGCTCCCTGTTCTGCCGCCGGAGTTTACGGTCTCAAAAATCAGAAACAACGAGGTATTTGAAACGGTATCGCAAGGTCAGCTGAACCTTATCGGTACGCAAGCTTTGAAGAAAATATCGTGGTCGAGTTTCTTTCCTTGCCGTGATTACCCTTTCCTGCGTGACAGGAGCGACACTGCTTTCGGCTATCTATATACCATAGACACATGGTATGACAGAAAACTCCCCATTCGGCTTATTATCACCGACACACCGATAAATATGGCGGTTACAATAGATGATTTCTCATATACAATCGGCAGAGATGGTGATATGAAATATTCAATAACGCTGTCGGAGGTGAAGTTAATCTGATGGGTGCAGTGATTGAAAGTGCCGTCAATTGGGCGGTTAAAATTGCAAATGATAATAGTTACGGCTATGACCAGAACAGCCGCTGGGGACCGAATTATGATTG
Source organism: uncultured Clostridia bacterium (assembly GCA_959602045.1). Lineage (GTDB taxonomy): Bacteria > Bacillota > Clostridia > UBA1381 > UBA1381 > Ornithomonoglobus_A. Next base: position 12,932 of record CAUGRT010000050.1, read on the forward strand.
TTCTTCTCTTGTTATTTCAGCATTTGAGCAAGCGGGGTGCAAAGTGAAGTCCGGCGGTGCTACATATACCGGAAACATGAAGTCTGTATTTTTAAGGTACGGTTTTTCCGATGTTACAAGTAAAATAGCGCTGTCCACGGGACTTGGACTTAAACGCGGTGATGTCTTATTAAATACCGTTCATCATACGGCTTTGGTGGTCGAGGATGGCGGCAAAACAATCGTCAATGCCTCAATCAACGAAAAAGGCAAAACCACCGGCGGCAAGTCGGGAGATCAGACCGGCAGAGAAATATACACAAGAGGATACTATAATTATCCGTGGAATGTGGTACTTCGCTATAACGAAAGTTCATCGACATCTGCAACGACATCTACAAAAGAAGATAAGGACTACTCTCTTTCCGACAGTTTCGGAACAGGCGGAAACACTGTCGATGATAAATTTTCCGCAAGTGTAAATGAAACATATAAGCTGATTGTCGGTGGTAATGATATTACCTCTTATGTGGGCAATCTGTCTTGGCAAAATTCGATAGATGAGCTTGCGACAAAGATGAGTTTTGAAGTGGCAAAGTCCGATACAAATTATGTGAATACATACGCTCCGCAGATTGGCGACATTGTAAACTTCTGTACGAATATTGAGATATTCCGAGGTATTGTAATTGCGGTCGATGACGGAGATAAATTTAAGAATAAATATACGGTGACGGATTTCGGCTGGTATCTCAATAAAAGCAAGGAAACATATCAGTTTAACAACATGAACGCAAAGAAAGCAGTTATACGGCTTTGCTCCGACTTTAATATTCCGATTGATTCCGTGCCGGAACTGAACACAAGCATCACGCAGATATATATTGACAAGTGTATCTCTGATATTCTTTCCGATATTCTCGATAAATGCGGCGGCAGTTATAACTTTGATATGACTCCGAACGGGATACGGATCTATAAATACGGTGCGATATATGCGTACCCGGAATTCAGAATTACACCAAATACGCATTTGATTTATTCTCCAATCTTAAAAGGCAATGTGTCACATACCCTTTCAATTGAGGATATGAAAAACAGCGTGAAAGTTGTAACCGAAACTGATAAAGTGTATACCGTAAAAGCTGTTGCAAAAGATACCGACAGCATATATAAATACGGTGTTTTGCAGGATGTATTCAAGATTGACGAAAAAGACGGTGATGCAAATACCTATGCGAAAAACAAGTTGTCGGAACTGAATAAAATCAAGGAGAGTTTTTCAATAGAAATAATAGAGGCAGTAAACAGCTACACCCGAGCCGGTGCGCTGATTACCGTTGACAATATTAATTATCTCATCGAAAGCGCCGACCACAGCATAAAAAACGGAATACATTATGTGAAATTGGGACTGAGAAAGTTTGGATAAACCGTCAATGGACAAAAGGATGATTCTGTGGTATAATATTTATAAGATAAATCGGAATTTGAAGGTGTGATTGATGAGAATTGTAGAAGTTACAGAAAACAAAAAACAATATCTTGATTTGCTCCTGTTGGCGGATGAGCAGGAAGATATGGTTGACCGTTATCTCTATAAAGGTAAAATGTATGTTCTTGATGATGACGGAGTGAAATGCGAGTGTGTCGTAACGGACGAAGGGACTGGAATACTTGAAATTAAGAATATCGCTACAGTTCCCCCATTTCAGCGAAAAGGCTATGCCAAAGCGCTGATTGAATTTCTTGTTGAAAAATACCGCAGACAATTTTCGATACTGCAAGTGGGAACCGGCGACAGCCCGTTGACGATACCCTTTTATGAAAAATGTGGCTTTGTACGCTCGCATACCGTGCCAAATTTCTTTACGGATCATTATGATCACCCGATATATGAGTGTGGTGTACACCTTGTAGATATGGTGTATTTGCAAAGACCTCTATAAAACATATTCCGGTTTATAAGACACAATAAGGCGAGCATTCGTGTTCGTCTAAAGTTCGGATAAACCGTCAATGGACAAATGACCGATTTTGTGGTATAATATTTATAAGATAAATCGGAATTTCATTGTGGAGATATATTATGATTAGAAAATTACAGAGGGCAGATATAAGCAAGGTTGCAGAGATATGGTTAGGGACTAATCTAAAAACACATTATTTTATTCCTGCCCAATATTGGGAAAATAATTTTGATTTAGTGAAAGAAATGCTTTCACAGGCAGAAGTTTATGTGTATGAGAATGGTCAAAAAATACAGGGCTTTATCGGACTAAATGGTGAATATATTGAAGGAATTTTTGTTCTTACTGAAATGCAGTCAAAGGGAGTCGGTAAACTTCTAATGGATTTTATAAAAGAAAGAAAAGAAAAATTAGTTCTAAATGTATATCAGAAAAATGCAAGGGCAATACATTTTTATCATAGAGAGGGTTTTGATATCCGGTGCGAGGGTTTGGATAAAAACACCGGCGAAAAAGAGTATACAATGATATGGCAACAGAAATAAAAATACTGATAGAACATAAAACAAATTAAGGCGGACATTCGTGTTCGTCTTTTTCTATGCTCATTTTTAGGAGGTAGCGGCATGAACGGCATAACAGAACTTGCAAAATTACTCAAAGAGCGAGAAAACAGTGACGGTTATTCGCCGATGTTCGGAACAGTTATTGAACTGCCGAACACGAAAATACGCATAAGCGACAAGGTTATTCTGACCGACAGCCACATCACGCTTTGTATAAATTTAAAAGAGCAAAATGCGGACGGCGAATATATAAACCTCGGCAAGACAGTGGTTTTGCTCCCTTATTCAAACGGTCAGAAATTTATTGTGATTGGAGTGGTTATCTGATGTTTCCGAATTCAACCGATATAACGATTAACAATGAAAGCAACACATCAAGCGGAACAAAATCATATATGTTTGATTTTGAAAACGGCGACTTTGTTGTGCGTGACGGAAAGCTGATCGAGTGTGACGGCATCGACGCAATAAAAGTATGGATAGAAAAAATACTCCGAACCGAGAAAGACAGATACAAAATCTACGATAATACCGAGTACGGCTGTCATTTGGAGGATTTAATCATCGGCAACAGCTATACCGCTGAATTTATTGAGGCTGAATTAAAGCGTGAGATTGAGGATGCACTAAAGCAAAACCCCAGGATTACTTCAGTCACGAATTTTAATATTATACGAAACAAAAACGCAATTACGGTCACGCTGGAGGTGGTGTTAAATGACGAAGGACGAAATATTGTCACGGTTACTGTTTGATATATCCGATGAGTTCGACAAAGATGTCGGCTCATTTTTTTATGATGTGACAAAGCCGGCATCAGAGGAGTTTGAAACGGCATACACACGGCTTGAGGAAATCCTCAAAAACGGCTTTGCATTAACGGCAACAGGCAAATATCTTGACCACAAAGCCGCCGAGCAAGGGATAACCAGGAAGTCCGGTGTCGCATCACAAGTAAAGGTGACAATAACAGGCGCTCCCGGCAGTGTTATTTCCGTTGGAGATAAGGTCGCATCGGACAGCCTTATCTTCTCTGCTATCGAGAATGTTGAAATCGGAGAAAGCGGAACGGCTGATGTTACGGTTATATGTGATACGGTCGGCACTGTCGGCAATATTCCGCAAGGCACAATAAACCGTTTTCCCGTCACGCTCTCCGGAATTGTTTCGGTTACAAACAAGGAGCCCGCAACAGGCGGTTTCAATGAAGAAACAGATGATGAACTGCGTGACCGATATTTTGAAAAGGTGTCGCTCCCCGCAACGAGCGGCAGTAAATATCACTATGAGCAGTGGGCAAAGGAGATCAGTGGCGTCGGGGACGCTAAATGCCTGCCGCTTTGGAACGGCAGCGGAACTGTCAAGGTTATCATCATAAACTCCGAAAAAGGTGTGGCAAGCGAAGA
>CAUGRT010000051.1 GCA_959602045.1 uncultured Clostridia bacterium
TCAAAATAGCAAAATATTATGATTGGGAATCAATTTTTAGAGGTTCCCTTAATTTATTTTTTCTGTAGCATAATTTGATTCCATTTCGAACCAAAACCCAGGAGCGTCTTTCTCATATTTAACATTTACTTTTTCTCCTACATAAAGATGACTGCCGCTTGTATATTTATTGATATTGTCAAGCAGTTTATTTATTTCATCATTGCTTAAGGATTCGTCAAGAATTTTGGCAGAAGTAGATATAATCTGTTCAAAGACTTCTTTTGTGTTTGTATTACAGTTAAGTCGAATTGTGTAATGTAAGCTGTTGTCATAATGAGTATAATAACTGATGATTTCAAGATTACTATCCCCAATATAACCAAACTTCGCTCTAACGCTATTGCTAACGAATGTATGAGCTATATCTTTGTTATAATGTCCACCATTATAATCAGTAGCATCAATAATCGATATATCGGTTATAGCATTAGTGGCAGTGCTGTTATATTTTGCGATGAAATCGTTAATATACTTGTAGTCTTCACTTTCGGGTTCTTTTTCTGATTCGGTTGGTAACGGTGTCTCTTCGTCTTCAATTATTTCATCTTGCTTTTCTTTTAGTTCTGACGATTCAGAAATGATATCTTTTTTTACTATATCAGGAGGATTTGCTGATTTATCACAGCCTGATATAATTAGACAAAATGTTATTAGCGCAACTATGCATAATGGTTTCATGTAAAAGAGTCTCCTTAATGTTTATTATAGAAGCTATTATAGCATATTATTGTGGATAATTCAATCTGCATAGTACACATATTTTCTTAAGTCCACTTTTACATGATGTATTCCGTTAGTAATACTGTGTGTTGTCCCTTCAATCAAATACTGCACTTCATCTATATCTATAGCCATTCCTGCCCGTGTGTAGCTGTTCACAGCTTCTATCATTTCAAAGGAAAAGTTCTCGGTTTGCGTATTAAACTCTTTCAGCTTTGTCTGCGCTATTATCTGAGCGTTTTCCTTTTCGGTGTCTATTTTTACAACCTCCTGCAAAACACCGTATTTATATATGCTGTCCGTATCCTTTTCCACAGCTTTGACAGTATAGACCTTATCGGATTCGGTTATGACCTTTACGCTGTTTTTCATATCCTCAATCGACAAACTATGTGAAACACTGCCTTTTAATGTCGGAGAATATATAAGGTGTGTATTCGGTGTAATTCTAAACTCCGGATACGCATATATCGCACCGTATTTATAAATCCGAATGCCGTTCGGAGTCATATCAAAATTGTAACCGCCGCCACATTTTTCAATAATGTCAGAGAGTATATCGGATATACACTTGTCAATGTATATCTGCGTAATGCTTGCGTTAAGCTCCGGAACTGAATCAATAGGAATATTAAAATCAGAGCATAAGCGGATAACCGCTTTCTTTGCATTCATATTGTTAAACTGATATGTTTCCTTGCTTTTATTTAAGTACCAACCGAAATCGCATACCGTATATTTGTTTCTGTATAAATCTCCGTCATCGACCGCAATTACAATACCTCGGAAAATCTCAATGTTTGTACAAAGGTTTACAATATCACCAAGCTGTGGAGTATATGTATTTACATAGCGTGTATCGGATTTTGCCACTTCAAAACTCATCTTTGTTGCAAGCTCATCAATGGAGTTTTGCCAGGATAGACCTCCGACATATGATGTGATGTCATTACCACCGACAATCAGCTTATATGTTTCATCTGCATTTGTGGAAAATTTATCACTTACAGTATTACCACCCGTACCGAAATTGTCGGACAGAGAATACTCTTTATCTGAAGAAGATGAAGATTGCGATGCAGAACTTGATGCACTTTCGTTATACCTAAGCACCACATCCCATGGATAGTTATAGTAACCTCTTGTGTATATCTCTCTGCTGGTCTGATCTCCTGACCTGCCGCCTGTTGTCTTACCATTTTCGTTTATTGATGCATTTACTATTGTTTTGCCGCCGTCCTCAACCACAAGTGCGGTATGGCTCTTTGTATTTAAAAGCACATCACCGCGTTTCAATCCCATACCTGTTGACAGCGCTATCTTATTTGTAACATCGGAAAAGCCATATCTTAAAAACACAGATTTCATATTTCCGGTATATGTAGCACCGCCGGATTTCACCTTGCACCCGGCTTGCTCAAATGCGGATATGACAAGCGAGGAACAGTCATAGTTCGGACCCCATCTGCTGTTTTGGTCATAACCATGAGAATTATCGTTTGCAATCTTAACCGCCCAATTAACGGCACTTTCAATTACCGCACCCATCAGATTAACTTCACCTCCGACAGCGTTATTGAATATTTCATATCACCGTCTTTGCCGATTGTGTATGAAAAATCATCTATCGTTACCGCCATATTTATCGGTGTATCGGTAATGATAAGACGGATGGGCAGTTTCTTTTCATACCATGTGTCTATAGTGTACAGATAACCAAATGCCGTATCGCTGCGGTCACGCAGAAACGGATAATCACGGCTTGGAAAGAAACTTGACCATGATATGGTTTTTAGTGCCGATGTGCCGATAAGCTTAAGCTGTCCTTGTGATACAGTATCAAAAACCTCATTGTTTCTGCCTTTTAAAACCGTAAACTCCGGTGGGAGAACAGGCAGACGCAGAACCTCTGCTCTGTTATTTACACTTAAATATATGTCCATAAAATAAAAACACCTCCGATTCTGCACAAATTTTCTCAAAGTGATTGACAAATTTGCAGATGAGGTGTATAATGATAATAGAAAAAGGCAAGACCTCAAACGGTTATGCCAAAGGTTTGTTAAAAAATAACGCTACTTTGGACGGTGGGCGTTATTTTTTTATGGTTATAATTATGAATAGCACTAAGGCTAATATCAATATATCATATTCCATAGTGCATCCTCCTCCCTTCGTAGATTCCAACTCAAAAGAGTAGTTACTATGTAAATGGAGTTACGGATGGCATAACCGCCCAGCTTTTACACTGTTTTTAGTCTCACCTTTAACATCGGATTGCTCCGACTAAAATATTATACACCAAAATTGCATATTTTTCAATGCTTTTTCCGATATTTCTACAGATTAGCCAATGATAATTTTAATTTAGGTATTAGTTCATCAATCATTTCATCCACGCTCTTTCCGTCAGCATAAATATTGATATAGAATTTATTCTCGCTCCGTCTTGATTTATCAATCGGTGATACCTTCGCACCTCTCGGAAGTGACAGCATTTCGGGACCCTTTTCACCTACAATAACAGTACCTGCCGTTCGGATAAGTCCTCCGTTTGCAAGCATCGGAATCTGCGGTGCCGTAAAGGTAGGGATTGCCGGTATGCCGACCGCGCCTGTTACATTATTGATACCGTTTATAAGTCCGTTTACACCGCTGACAGCACCTCGTATCATCGAGTTAATTGCCGAAATGATACTGTTAATAGCACCCTTTATTGCACCAACGATACCGTTCCAAACATTCTTTATTGCATTGCCAATTCCGGTAAATACGGAAACAGCGGCAGAGGATATGGTGTTCCATGCACCGCTTAGGAAACCGGTGATACTGTTCCATACACCGACCGCTGTGTCCTTAATACCCGTCCACAAACCACTAAAGAATGAGCCTATACTCGTTCCTACAGAAACAAAGAAATCTCCCACAGCTTGAAAAGCCTGTTTACACCATGCACAGATACTGTCCCAATTCATCCACATAGCAACACCGATAGCAATTAACGCACCTATTGCTACAATGATAATGCCGATAGGGTTTGCTGAAAGAGCAATATTTAATGCCCATTGTGCCGCAGTGCATACTCCTTGACAGATTGCCCATGCGTTCTGAACGAGGTTTATTGCCATAACGGCACCTTTGTAAACAAGAATTGCACCGGCAATTCCGGCAATAACGGGAGCAATCAGACTCCAGTTGTTCACGAAGAAATTGTATACAGCCGTTGCACCGGATACAACACCGGAAAGAGCATTTACCACAAGCGGAAGTCCTGTGTCCTTTACCCAATTTAATGTCGGCTTACAGAATTCAAATGCGTTAAACAGTGCATCTTTTACACCGCCGAGAACGGAAGTTATACTTCCGAACGAACCGCTGTTCTGTTCGACGGCGGTTTTTATGTTATTAAATGCAGATACACCATAATTCCATACTGCTTGAAATGCTGTAGAGAGTGGGGGCAGCACATTGTCCTTAATCCATACAAGAGGTACAGATGCTGAATCAATAGCAGATACCACAATGTTCTGAATTGTTGGCATTACGCTTGCCACATAGCCGAAGAATGCAGTTACAACGGGATACAGCTTTCCGCCAATAACCTCCTGCATATCGCCCCATGCATTTTTTATCTGAACGATTTTGCCCTCCGGAGTGTTAGCCATAGCCTCGGCAAGTCCACCGAAGTTTTGCCCGAGAACCTCAACAAGCATTGCGGCTCTTTGTGCTTCCGTACCATTTTGGAGCATTTTCTTTTGAGTATCGTTAAGGGTTACACCGTACCGGGTAAGCGCACCGACATTGCCCGTCATAACCTTACCTACAAGGTTTGCCATCGACTGCATCTGATCTCCCGATACGGACACACCGTACTGCGATACCGCCAAGTCTTGCAGTGACGGAAGGAGCGTCTTTATTGTACTGCTTTGCAATTGGAATGTTGCAAGCTGTGATGCACCTTGAATGGTAGCCTCGTCACCAACAGTTGTTACGCCCTGGAGTTCACTTGCATATTTTTTCATGGCGTCTACATTTCCAAGTGTTGTGCCTTTAACATTCATCATCAGTTGTTCAAGTCGAGCCTCGGCTTTGACCTGTGTGTCACATGCCGTTATACATTCCTTTCCGAACTGAATAATCTGTCTGAAACCGGCATATGCCGCAACAACACCGGTGACCTTTTTTGCAAGAGATGCAAGCGAAGTGCCGGTGCTTTTGCTCTGTGAACCCATTTTCTTAAGACTGCCCGTTGCATTGGCGGTATGTGTTTTTAAGTCCTTTGTACCTGTGATGGCTTTCTTTATTCCGGCGGTAAAATTATTGTCTTTTATGGAAAGCGTAGCACCGATATTCTTCTTAGCCACATCTATTCACCACCTGTCAGTGCTTTATACTTTTCAAGTTCATCTTCCATATAAACCTCATAGCTTGCTTTGTAGAATAACTTGTCGGCAAACGACAGATTTAATATTTTATCCGGAGTAATACCACGATTAAGGAAGTGACAGAGCATGGCAAGCTCTCCGTCACCTCGAATTAGTTTTTTATATCGTCAACCGCCTTTACACCGTCAATATATCCGGCAAGCTTCAAGCACTCAACCGCAATCTGCGGAATTTCACCCGGCTCAAAGATTTTCTCGACAATCTCCATAGGTTCAACGCAGCCAAATGCATCTCTTAACTCCTTTGATTTAAGGCATGGCTCTGTAACGCAGGAATACACCATATACGTATCACCGTTTTCCATGTCCTGTGCCTCACGTGCCATTGCCGCCGTTGGGCTCTCTATTGTGATAGTGCCGTCAAGTGACTTAATGTATAAGGTTTCTGTCTTAGGCTTTTTCTTGCTTTCAAGCATCTGCTCTTTTCTGCGGATAAGCTCCTCAAGCGTTATTTTTGTATTCTTATTCATAATCTGCTACCTCACTTTCACTAAATCCGGGAAATAGTAATCGGTGAATCCACCACTGTATTCCTCGTCAATCATTTTTGCGTTTTCAAATTTCTGTAGCGTAAGCTCGTTAAACCAAGCATTCTCGATTACAAGCCGTTCACTGCCGTATGCGTCCGGGTCATCGATTTTTGAGATTATTTGAATACGCACATCCTGACCCTTCTTTATTTTCTCCGACAAAAGCTGTGCGCCACGGGAGAATACCTTCTTGACCTTCATGCTCCATTCGCCCGTGAGACCTGTCATTTTGGAGTCCTTTGCCATCTGCATAACAAAATCAACGTCCTCACGCTCAATTTTAAGCTTTGCCTCATATGAATCGGTTTCATAGACAGGCTCGCCGTCAAAATATACCATGCCCCATTTACCGTTCATAACTCTCGGCGCTGTGGGTTTTACTGCCATAAAAATTCACCCCTTTACTCGATGTAGATATTGAAATTCAAATCCTCAATAGCGTCCTGGATTTGAATATTTGCCCGTACAAAGACATTTGTGCCGGTATTTGCCGTTTTGACCTTTTCATCATCCCATGATGAAACATCCCTTGTTTTGGAAAGCCACTCACGGGTTGCGTCAATGTCTATTTCAGCCTTGTTGTCAAACTTATCATAGAGAACACCACGGTTTGCAAGGTCTTTAAAATACTTATTGACTGCGGCAATAAATACGATTTTGTTATCGTATGAATTTTCAACCTTGCCGACAAACTCATCCTCGAATGTGGTCCGTATATCATCACGAATCATATCGACAGCCTCAAGAATTTTTATTTTCTTGAAATCTTCGCCTTTGTCCTCTGTGGTCGTTGTAAGGGAATTTACACCTCTTGCAATCTTTATCTTGGTGCCGTCATTTATGAGAATGAGTTTGCCGTTGTCTACATCTGCATCCGGCGTTTCACTCTCGGTAATGCTTTCTACTTCCGGCAGAGTGTAGTATGTAGCACTGCGATTAAGAGGAAGTCCGGCAAGAATACCGGCAATGCGGCAGCAGAACTCTGCGGTTGTGTATGTTTTTGTCCCGACCTTTATATTGTCGGTCGCAAAGTTTATGATACCCTCATAATCCGCAGCAACGGAAGGCAGTACAGCCTTAAAGGTTTTATGATATTGTGTTCGTTGCTCTTTAATAAAGCTGACAACGGTATCCGTTTCGCCATCCGCAAGTCCGGGAACGGTAAGATAATACCACTGCTTGTTTTTTAGCCGTTCCAGTGCGTCTGATATATCGCTGCTTGTCTGTACCCTCTCAACGATAACCTTTGACGGACCGCCCATAAAAATGAGCGACAAAAAAGCGAGGTTGCTTGCCGTAAAATGGCTTTTAACAATCTCGCTCTCCTTTGAAAATGTGTAGGTTTGGGTTGTATTGCTGTTATCCTTTAAGATAACTGCAACAATCCCTCGCTCACTTCGTGTGATAATGGTTTCTGCCAGTGTCTTAAAATCAATTAATATTTTCGGAAGTCCCACGACTGTCTGTCACCACTCTTTCATCTAAATTTTTCATCTTTGGCACTGATGCCGATTTTGTATTTGTTTCCTGTATAAATTCCAGTTCAAAATATGTGATAAGGGCAGATTTATCTGTATCGAAGGTTACTTCATTTACAGATAAATACCTGTCCTTAACCTTAATCGGAGTATACAGAAAAATATTCTTTAATTTCTCCGCGTTTACTATGAGTTCCTCTTTGGTTTCCATCGCCGGATGGTATGAGATTTCAACTCCCATAGTTACCAGTTCACAAAACTTATTCTCTATTGTAACACTTACCGGCATAACATCAACAAAACAGGCAGGCTTGGTAAAGCCCTCATTAACTTCTGCGGCAATAACGAAATATCCGTTCTTTTGGAGCAGCTTTGATACTGCCGATTGTATATCCTTAATTGTAATCATGATTATGATAATCAAATCCTTTCAAAAAATTAAGTTTGAAAGAAAATCGTTCAGATTGCCACTTTGCAGTGAGTGGTGCTGTACCCAACGGTTTTGCCTGCAAAACTCGCCTACGGCGACTATCGGCAAAGCCGATAGCGTAAGGTACCGCCCCGAACAAAAAGTGGTGAGATGGGCGATTTTATTCAAACTTCAACCCCTCTTGTTAAATCATCAAGCAATTTTTCCGCATTTTTACCGAATGCGGAATTGAGTTCTTTTACGGTGCTTTCAATCATTTTTTCAGCCTTTGTTTTGCCACCGACCGAAACACCTCGAATACCTCTTTGCAGAACATTCAGCTTTCTGCCGTTTCTGCCGACTGTCGAGCCACCGGTTACAACCTTATGACCTTCCTCAACAACATGACCGTAGCGGTTTTCGGTCTGAACACGAGCAACTCTCGCTTTGCCGAAGGTCTTAGGCTTCTTTGTTCGCCATGAGCCTTTCAGCTTTTTTGTTTTGCCTGTGGGCGTTTTGGAGCGAACACGCTGTCTTGCGGTGTTTGCCATAGCTATAAGCATCGCATCGGTTTTGTTTTCATATTTCTGTTCGATACGATTAAATGCTTTCTGTAAATCCTCAAAACCGAAGGTGCCGTCATCATTTGCCATCGTAATCATCTCCGTTAAAGGTTTGTGCCGATTTGCTGTCTTTTTCAGCAGCTACAATCTGAAGTTCATCGTGTTTGCCGCCGAGGTCAAGGACAGATACAATTTCAAACTCACGATTATCGTACAAAATACGCATATCTGATGTGATGTGTCTGAAAAACCGTGTTGATATTTTGTATGTTGTTTCGGCTCTTATCTTCTGACTTTCCTCATATTCTCGTCCGCTCATGGGAGCAACAAGTCCCGCAACGGAGAAATTTTGCAAAGCCAATTTATGTGCATAGGGTTTGCCGTCAATATATTTCAACACAGCGTTGCCGTCATTATCATGTGATAAATACACCTTATCTGCATCCACTTGAATAGGGAGAGGAAGATACGGCTTGAACGGCTTATACCTCGGTACGGTTTCACCCATAGAATTTATAATTTCATCTGTCGGTGACAGGAAAATTATTCTGTGCCTTAATTTTGAAAAGTTCATTAGAATTGGTCCTTTCTGTAATTATCCAAAAGCCGATACACCGTTTCGGGAATAGGTGCGCCGCTCCTGTTTTCATAAAAATGCGAAATAACCAAAAGCTGTGCCTGGCGCACAGACTCCGGCATCGGCTCGATGATGTCTTTTCTCATATAATTCTCACACAGTTCCTTTGCCAAAATCAGAAGGACGGAAATGTATCCGTCCTCCTCATTATGGTCAATTCTCAAAAATTCCTTTACATAATCAAGCGTCAGCATTGGTTTTTGCACCCGCCTTTGTTTTTGCCTGTTTTACCTCCTCGGCATATCCCGCGGTAATCAGGTCTTTTGCGATGCTTGTTTCGGCATCAACGGTTTCACCTGCGTAATACGCAAAATTTATTCCGGCACAGCTTTTAAGTACCTGTATTTTCATAGGATATCACCTCAATTATGCTGATTTCATCTGAAGAACCTTGATTGCCTCCGGCAGTACGGTTTTACCGTCAAGCCTTTTATATGCCAAGAAACCAACCTGTCCGTTACCGGCATACAGTTCATTCAGTCTTTTGAAGGTGATACCCTCACGGTCACCAATCCAGTAATAGTTGATATTACCGAAAATTACGGTCTTACCACCGGCCGCAAGTGATGGAACGAATGCAGATGTAAAGTAAGGTCTTCCGAGGATTGTGTTTTCCTCACCATCCTTAATTCCCGGCTGCCACAAATACTGACCGGTTCCGTCCTTGAGCTTTCTGATTGCCTTTACGGTGGAATCGTTTAAAATCCAAACAGCGTCCTTGCGGTAGGGTTCTTTGAGCGAATGATAAAGGTCGATAAGTTCATCCGCTGTAATTGCCGTAGCACTTGCGGAAGTAACACCAACCTCACCGCCGCCTGTGGTATTGAGAATGCCGGTAGGCTTCAGTGTTCCGTTTCCGACAAGGAAAGCCTCTTCTTCTTTTTCACCGATTCGTCTTGCAAACTCTGAAACAAAATATCCCTCAAGGTCGAATGCGGAGTCATTTAAGAGCTCCTCCGACACCTTAATGATTGTACCTACCTTGTGTGCGTCAAGCTGAGCCTGACCGAAGGTTTCGTCACCCTCTGTGTATGCGCCTTCCTCATCAATCCATGCGGCACTGCCATGCGATGCGACAACGGGAATTTTATGCGCACCGCTTGATGTAGTGATAACATGAGCAAGCGGTCGTATAATCGTTGCATTGTTCATTGCCGTAACGAGCGTATGCTCAAATTCGTCCGGCACAAGATATCCGCCTTCGGAGTCTGTGCCTTCCTGAAGTGCATTGCGAAGCTCCGGTGTGGTTACTCCCATTTTTGAACGGAGCTGATTCCAGAAGGCTTTTTTGTATGTATCGGACGCTTTGCCAGTTTTTTCGTCCTCGGGTTTCGGTGTATCCGGCTTTTCTGTGATACGCTTGCTTGTGGGCATATTAAGCTCGGCATCAAGTGCCTCTCTGCGTTCGAGCCTTGCGATTTCCTTAGAGTAGTCCGCAATCTCATTTTCCATTTTTGTGTAAACGGCATCGTCCTCCGGGGAGAGCATCCCATTTGCGTTGGTGTGCGAATCTAAGAATGCTTTTGCGGCATCCCATGCCTTTGCTCTTTTTGTTCTCATCTCGTTGATAGTCATAGATAAATCCTCCTTGCAAAATTAGTATTTCATTAAATTAAGCCGTTCCATAAGTGCGGCTGCACTGCGGCCTTGCTTTACGGGTTCTTTCGATTTTTCGGTATGCGGTGCAAAATGCTTATTGATTTTTTGAATCAAATCCAAATCCGACCTCTGTCTTGAAAACAGCATAGGCTCGGATACTTTGTTTTCGGTTTTATGTCCCTTATCATCAGATTGAGGCTTTTCTTTTTCCTCATTCTGTTCGGATTCTGTTTTCGGGTCACCATCAATTTTATCATCTTCTTTGGATTTCTCTTCATCCTCATCAGAATTACGATACAAAATTCCGTCGGCAAAGCCGAGTTCAATAGCCTTTACGGCATTCATCCACGTTTCATCGTCCATCAGATGTGACAGCTTTGCGCGGGAAAGTCCTGTTTTAAGCTCATACGCATTGATTATGCTTTCCTTGACTTCATTCAGCATTTCAGCTGCTTTTTGCATATCGTCTGCATTTCCGACTGCCATTGTAAGCGGGTTATGAATCATCATCATAGAAACCGGGGACATTAAAACGTTATCTCCCGCCATTGCAATGAGTGATGCCGCACTTGCTGCTATACCGTCAATCTTGATTGTTACATTGCCCGGATATTCTTTCAGCATATTGTAAATCTGTGCCGCCGCAACGCAGTCACCGCCGGGCGAGTTGAGCCATACGGTTACATCACCACTATCGGCATAGAGGTCATTTTTGAATAACTGCGGTGTGACATCATCGTCATACCAGCTCTCGTCTGCGATTGTTCCGTTCAGAAAAAGCGTCCTGCCGTTCTCCTTCGGATTGTCCGTTTGGCTCGTCCAATTCCAGAATTTCTTCATTTTTGTTTCCCTCCTCCTTCTGCGTGTCCTCGTCAAAGTACGCATTATGTTTCGTTATGTTATCAAGCGGCAGCATATTTCCGTTTACCAAATACAAGTCGCCGCCGTCCTCTTTCGGAATACGGTCGAGGTTTTCAAGCTCACGAATGTCATTTGCACTCATCCAACCGTTTTGCCTTGCCGTTGCATAACCATTCATTCGGCTTTGGTAATCACCTCGCAGAAGTCCGTCCACATTGAATTTTACAAAATACTCTTTCTTTTCATCAGGCAGAAGAAGAGAGCGAACCATTGATTGCTCCCATCTTGATACCCACGGGTCAAGCGTGTATTTTACAAATTCAAGTGACTGCTGCTCTATATTGGAAAAGCTCGACTTTTCAAGGTCGCCGACCATATGCGGCGGCACTCTGAAAATTCGAGCTATCTCATTTATCTGAAATTTTCTTGTTTCAAGAAACTGTGCCTCGTTCGGTGATATGCCGATGGGGGTATATTTCATGCCTTCCTCCAAAACGGCGATGCGGTGTGAGTTTTGTGTCCCCATAAAGGATTTGTTCCAGCTGTCACGGATTTTTTGCGGTTCCTTTACCGTTCCGGGATGCTCCAAAACACCTCCGGGAGCTGCTCCGTTTAAGAAAAACCTTGCACCGTATTCCTCGCAGGCGATTGCCATGCCGATTGAGTTTTTCGCCATTGCAATAGGCGAATACCCAACAAGTCCGTCAAAGCCCAGTCCGGGTATATGCAAAATATCACGCGGCGGAAGTATGACCGTTGAATTTGGCATTGTCGGTGCTTCATCGGTGGATTTCATGTATTTATAGTAAAGGTGACCATCCGCATCTCTGTCGACCGTCATTTTATTCGGCATCAAAGGGTACAGTGCAATTACTTCACCCTTGCCGTTTCGGATAATCTGCGCATAAGCATTTCCCCATAATAAAAGATGAGTCATAAGCGTTTCACGAAACACGAATGAACTCATCTCCGGATTCGGCTCGTCATGCAAAAGCAAGTACAACGGATGGTCAACCGCCTTTTCCTTACCGCCGCCATCCTTGTATCGGTATAGGTGCAGCGGAAGTCCCGCAATCGCCTCAGACAGTATTCTCACACAGGCATACACCGCCGTCATCTGCATTGCGCTCCGCTCGGTTACCGCTTTGCCGGAGGTTGTTCCTCCGAAAAAGAAACTGTAACCGGAGCCTGCTGTTCTGTTTTGAGGCTTATCCCTTGCCTTGAATATACTTGAAATTAATCCCATCAAAATTTACCCCCTACTATTTTTTCAAAAAATATTGACTTTTGATAGCATTTGTGCTATCATATTCATATACTAATAAAGATGGAGCATACTAAAATGTATACAGTTGAATTTTATGAAAATGCGAAAGGCGAATCTGATGTTTGGGATTTCCTTGAAGAACTCCGCATAAAAGCAGAGACCAACAAGGATGCTCGCATACAATATAAGCAGATAAGCTTTTACATTCAATTACTCCAGGATAATGGAACTCGGCTACCGGATAATATTACCAAACACATTGATGATGGCATTTGGGAACTCCGCCCGGGCAGCAACCGTGTATTATACTTCTTTTTCAAAAACAATACCTTTGTTTTGTTACACCATTTTCGCAAGAAAACTCAAAAAACGCCTCGTCCTGAAATCGAAAAGGCGAAAACAGAACGAGCAGATTTCTTATCAAGAGAGGAGCAAAAACGATGAAAACTTGGAATGATTACAAAGAACACGCAAAATCGCAAAGCTTAACTGCTAAGCAAGATATCGAAGAAGTCGAAGCTTTATCTTCTATTGTTTCTGCGCTTGTCAGTAAGCGTACCGAAATGGGAATAAGCCAAAGAGAATTAGCCTCTCTTTGTGGGATTCCTCAATCATCAGTTGCGCGTATCGAATCATTTGCAACAACACCAAAGCTTGATACATTATTGAAGATAATGCAGCCATTAGGCTTACACTTACACATTTCATCAAATTAATACTTTGGCATTTAGGGTGGTCATTTCGACCACCCTTTTATATAAATAAAATTCCTCGTTCGTCATACACACTCTCGCTTGTATCGTTTCCACATCGTATCGCACGGTCGAGTGCCATAACCGTTGCAACGGCACCGTCAATCTTCTCGGTGGATTTTTCTTTGTCCGGCTTGATGTTTCCGGCGGGGTCTGTGCGGACATAAATATTATCCATCATCCACCGAAGAACCGGGTGTCCGCCATGTGCAATGCGTTCTTCAAGCACAAGCTTCATCAATTCCTTTGTAGGCGGGGACATATCTTTAAAGCCTTGTCCGAACGGAACAACGGTAAATCCCATACCCTCGAGGTTCTGCACCATCTGCACAGCACCCCAACGGTCAAATGCAATTTCACGGATGTTATATTTTTCACCGAGACTTTCTATAAATTTTTCTATGTATCCGTAGTGAACAACATTACCCTCTGTGGTCTGAAGATAGCCTTGCCGTTCCCATACATCATACGGAACATGGTCACGTCTTACACGCAGTTCCATATTTTCTTCCGGTATCCAAAAATACGGCAGAATTATATATTTATCCGTTTCATCAAGTGGCGGAAACACAAGCACAAATGCCGTTATATCGGTAGTGGAGGAGAGGTCGAGACCTCCGTAGCACACTCGTCCATAGAGTTCTTCCTCATCAACAGCAAAAGAGCATTTATCCCACCTGTCCATCGGCATCCAGCGTACAGCTTGTTTTACCCATTGATTAAGTCTAAGCTGACGGAAGGAGTTTTCCTCTGCCGGATTCTGCTTTGCAGATTCACAAGCAGCTTTCACCTTATCCATCCCAACGGTAATACCAAGTGAAGGATTTGCCTTTTTCCATACCTTTGGGTCTGTCCAGTCATCCGATTCTTCTGCACCGTAAATAACCGGATAGAATGTCGGGTCAATTTTTCTGCCCTCAAGTATATCCTTCGCCTTTTGATGGGTTTCATAGCATATTGAATGTGTGTCTGTTCCGGCAGTTGTGATCAGAAAGTATAACGGCTGCATTCTCGCATCACCCGAACCTTTTGTCATAACATCAAACAGCTTTCGGTTCGGCTGCGTATGCAGCTCGTCAAACACAACACCGTGAATATTAAAACCATGCTTGGAATACGCCTCGGCAGACAGCACTTGATAAAAGCTGTTAGTCGGTGTATATATAATACGCTTGGTTGCGGTAAGTATCTTCACTCGTTTATTGAGTGCCGGACACATACGCACCATATCAGCGGCAACCTCGAATACGATAGACGCTTGCTGACGGTCGGCCGCACAGCCGTATACCTCGGCTCGTTCCTCACCGTCACCGCAGGTCAAAAGCAGAGCCACAGCAGCGGCAAGTTCAGACTTGCCCATCTTCTTCGGAATTTCTATGTAGGCGGTGTTAAACTGCCGATAGCCGTTCGGTTTAAGCGTTCCGAATATGTCACGAATGATTTGCTCCTGCCAGTCAATGAGTTCGAATGGTTTACCCGCCCATGTACCCTTTGTGTGGCAAAGGCTCTCAATAAACATAACCGCATAATCGGCGGCATCCTTATCATAAACCGAGGTCTTTTCCTTGAATTTAGTCGGCTTGTATTTTTTCAGTTTTCTCAAAATCTCACCTCCGCACACGAAAAACAGCCGCATTTCTGCGACTGATTATTTTCAAAGTATGTTTTTATTGCTGCATATTTTGGTGTATGGCATCAAGAATTTTATCCTGTTCAGCCGTGTCAACACCTATGCTTTCCAAAGCCTCTCTCGTACCACAGTCCGGGCATAAAGGAGTTTGATTATCCGCTCTTGAAAGTGCGGGTCTGCCGGTGTACTCTTTGCCACACCTGGGGCATACGGCTGTTCGTGTTATATTTTCTTTCATTTTAAGCATTCCTTTCTGCTGAATTCATACGCACTGCGAAGTGTGGAAATATCAAAACCGAAGTCTCTGTAACCCTCAAGACAAGTTCGTACATATTGGTTTGAAGGAATACCTATCGGTCTGTCCTCATGCATAATATATACATAAACATTTCGGTTTCGTACCTTGCCCGTTTTAATGCCCTTTATCGGCAATGTAAGCTCTTTCTTATAGTAAAAGGTAGGATATCCCTCATAGCGGTCAAGCGCCAACTCATCCTCGACTGTGGTTTCCCACACGGCAACGGGTACGCTTGAGCCTTTCTTGGGTTCGATGGTTAGGTATGAGCCTGTCTTACTGCCCTTAAACAGCAGTTCATAATCCGGCACAATCGCCGTTCCGATAATTCTTGCAGTCGGACAGCGAAACCGCATTTGATAAATATTAAGGTTACTGCCATATGCGATATAGTATCTTTTATTCATAGTGAAAACTCCTCTCAAATTGTTCTTCTACCACCTTAAGACCGCAATTGCGGTCAAGGCAGGTCTGTGCCTTCGTCCTCGCAAGTTTCATATCGTTTGTTTCCGTGCAAGCACGAAAAGCTCACTCATTTCACTGCTCGTCCTCTCCCCATAAAGGTCTTTACTTTATGGGGACCCCGGTGTATTTCAAGCGGCTCTGCCGTTTCTGAAGGCTGTGTCACCCGAAAGTCTTTTTGTTAGGAGTTCTCTTGCAGTTTTGAATTCGTCTCCGATAAAGCCAAGCCTGAGTAACCATGTTCTCATTGCGTATTTCGGATTTTCATTCTGCTGTGGCTTGGGGCTTGCCGTTTTCACTGTTTTTGCCATTTGGCTAAGTGCAAGGCAAAGCTGAATGTAGCTTTTAAGCTGTCCTGCGTGTAAACCGTTCTGTTTTCCGTCCGAGGGTTCATCGAATTGGAAAAGTCTGAACTCGACCTTATTCAAGATCTTGAATAAGGTCGATTATCCTTGGTATTAGATTATTC
>CAUGRT010000052.1 GCA_959602045.1 uncultured Clostridia bacterium
AATGGCATCCTTTTTTGGTTCGAACATTTACAGTGTGTATCATTTGACGCTTACACTTATGGTATCACTTTAATCAGGCAAATCCCGAAATAGAATATTTTAACTGTTCGGGATATAACAAAGGCAAACGGAAAATCTGTAACTCAACACACTATATACGGGTTGATTTTTTGGAAAAGGTTGTACTTGGCGAAATCAGACGCTTAACAAAACTTGCAACGCAGTATGAGAGTGAATTTGCTAAAATTGTTATGGGACACTCAATAAAAGCGGCAGAGCAGGAAAGACAATTTAAGCAAAAAGAATTACATACATTAAATGCAAGAAATGACGAGCTCGACAATTTGTTTGAGCATATCTATGAGGACAATGTTTCCGGCAAGATAAGCGATGACAGATTTGCAAAGTTATCTGTCAAATACGAATCGGAGCAAAAAGAAGTCACGGCACGCATTAAGGAATTGGAAACGGAACTTAATACCGAAAAAAGCAAAGCTGTAACGGCTGATATGTTTACGGCTTCTGTCCGTAAATATACCAGAGCAAGAAAACTTACTCCGAGAATGTTAAACGAACTGATTGAAAAAATTGAAGTGCACCAGTCCGAAAAAATTGACGGTAAAACCGTTCAACAGCTCACAATTCATTATAACTGCATAGGCGCGATTGAAATACCCGACCTTGAAAAGCTACCTGAAAACAATGTTTCGGTACATACAAGACAGGGCGTAGATGTTCATTTTGCAGCTTGTGCAAGTTAAAAAGGGGCAATAAAAAACCGAGTGTCATACAAAACCTTTCAAGTTCTGTAAGAACACTCGGTATGGTACGCCTGACAGGACTTGAACCTGCGGTCTTAGGAATCGGAATCCTACATTTTATCCAGCTAAACTACAGGCGCATTTCAAACCACCTATATATTATAGCATAAATTGATTCAAATGTCAATACAAACACTGCTGCCTTTTAAATTTTTTTTAACTACAATCCTCTTATCAATCCGCTCCTTTAATTCCTGAACGTGCGAAATAATCCCCACGCTGCGGCTGCCGCCGGTTAATTCGGAAAGAATCCCGATTGCTTGCTCCAGAGATTCATCATCCAATGCGCCAAAGCCCTCATCCACGAACATGGAATCCAACCGGATTCCGCCGGCAGATGCCTGAATAACATCCGACATTCCTAACGCCAGTGAAAGCGATGCCTTAAAGCCCTCTCCTCCGGAAAGCGATTTTACACTCCGATTCTTCCCGGTGTAATTGTCTATAACATCCAAGTCCAATCCAGTCTTAAATTTTTTTCCGGTGGTTTCAGAGCTGGGAGTAAACTCATAACGACCGCCGCTCATTTTGATGAATCGTTCGTTCGCATGCAAAATAATTCTCTCAAAATAAGCACTCTGAATATACTGCTCAAATGCCAATTTTGACTGTCCCCGAAGCTCGCCGGAGGCGGTTTTTGAAAGGCTCTCTATATTTGCAAAATCTGTTCGGCATCGCTTGAAATCCGGAAGTTTCTTTTGGATATGCTCTGAAATTTTGCGATTGTTCGCTAATTTTCCGTACAGATCACGCCGCTGCTCCGCGATTTCGCTCATTGCCGCTTGATTCTTACGAATACGCGCAGTATATTCCTCAATCAACTCCGCCATGCAGGTCTTCATCACCGCCAGCTGATCCTCAATTTCACGAACTTTTTCTTCCGCTCCCGATTCAAGATCGTAATTCAAATGGCTTTTAATTTCTTCCGCGCGGCTTTCTCCTGCTCGAAGATCTTCACGCAGGTTCTGAATCGCCTTTTCCATGCTCTCATATTGCTGCGACAGTTTCTCGTGCCGCTGTTTTAATTCATCAATGGTTTTCTCCAATTCATTGCGCTCTTGTTCCGCTTGCTCCAATTGCATTAACTCCACCTGGGCTGTTTTAATGCGCTCCGCAAGCTGTTTTTGCGTTCCCTTTGCAGCAGCTTCGATTTCAGTGATTTCCTCTTTTCCGCTCAAACGGAAATGTACTGCCTGTTCGCGAATTTCTGTCAGAATATTTTCCTTTTCACGAATCAACGCGGCGGCATTTTCCGAACGCGCATTTTTGATACGTTCCTTTTCTTTGGCGTCTGCTTTATATCGCTTCACTTCCTCTTCCGAGGGTGCAGTTTCGGCTAATTCTGCCGGCTTTGGATGCTCCTTTGCGCCACATACCGGGCACGGCACTCCCTCTTGAAGCCTTTGCGCCATGATTCCTGCCTGCTCACGCAAAAATAAATTTTCGGTATGAACCGCTTTTTCCTCCGCGATTTGAAATTCGTTCTCGGCTGCCAGATATTCCGCTTGCACTCTTTCCAAATCGGAGTTGCTTTCTTTCCAACGTTTCACCTTAGCGAACAGCAGATCAATTTCTTTCTGCTCTGTCGCATAATCTTTTAGGGTACCTTTTATCTTTTCACGATCCAGTTCAATTCCCGACAGATCCGATGCCTGCTTTTCGGTCTTTTCTATTTGCTCGCAAAGTACATCCCGGTCTTTTTGTAAGATTTCCAATGCCGCTTTTTTTTCATCAAGCTTTTCCAGATAGGATTGATTCTCCGTCTGAGCATTTTTTAATTTAACGCGCTCCGTTAAATCTGCTTGCATCCGCGCCCTTTTCTCAGTCAGTTGCCGCTGAATACTTTCGTCCTCAATATGCTCCTCAATCGTTTTCTTGATTGCCGAATCCACCGCTTGATTCGTTGCCGATCCCTCTAATGCAGCATATCGGCTCTTTAACAGCGTCAAGCCGTTCGCCAGATCGGACGAAAGCTTTTGCAATTGTTCCTCTTGCTTCTGCAATTCCGTTTCCTGCTTCGCATCATCTGATAGCATCACACTGAGCTTTTCCAGAAAATCATCCATCGCCCCAATGTCCGATGGGGGCTCTGTTCCGGAAACAGAAGCCGCCTCCTGCATGAGCTGAAGCTCTGTCAAATCCATCTTTTCCTTTGCGGAAGAAAGCCGCTCTTTCATGGCATTTTGAAAATCCATATAAATACCGGTGCCGAATAATTTGCGAAAAATTTTTCCTCGCTCATCCGTATCGGCAATCAGAAGCTTCATGAAATCCCCTTGCGCGATCATTGCAATCTGGGTAAACTGATTTTTATCAACCCCCAACAGCTCCGTGACCTCTTTTGTCACTTCTTTCATGCCATTTTTTACTTTTCCGTCCGGCATCGTCATGAAAGCCGATGGGGGTGTAGGGTGCTTGTTTCCCGGTTTCCGATAAGACGGGCTGCGTTCAATTTCATAAATTGCCCCCCGATACGAAAACTCCAGCTTTACAAAGGTCGGGGTGTCTTTATCCGCAAAGTCGCTCCGCAGCATGGACGGTTCCCGAACATTTCCGCTGACATCTCCGTATAGCGCAAAGGTAATTGCATCAAAAATTGTGGTCTTTCCGGCTCCCGTATCTCCGGTAATGATATATAATCCGGTGAATTTTGAAAAATCAATCTCGACCTGTTCTCCAAAAGGCCCGAATCCGCTCATCGTTAATTTGATCGGCCGCATATTTCTTCCATCACCTCTTTCACAAGCTTTTCCTGTTCTTCGTTCATTTTTCGGTTGTTCTGTTCCTCAAAAAATTGCTTAAATAATTCCAACGGCGTTCGCTGCCGTATGGTTTCCGCACTGACCGCAGCGGCTTTCGTCAATCGCTGATCCCGTTCCAGTTCAATCTCCAGAATATTTTCATACACGTCACTCAATCGTCCGCGAACGTCCGAAAGCTCATCATCATCCGTCAGCGTTATGTGCAGATAGTCCGAAAGATTGGTTTCCGCGTAATAATCCGGATTCAATAAATCCTCTATCTTGCCCTTGATTTTTCGCATATCCCGAAGCGGAACCAATGGGATTTTCTCGATTGCCATATCCCGGTCAGCATCAACCATCACCGCGTATTTTGGTGTTCCGACCTCCGCAAACGAATACTTCAAAGGCGAGCCGCAATAAACAATTTTCTCGTTTCCAACGCATTGCAGCTTATGGATATGCCCCAATGCAACATAATCAAAATCCTGCAGCCAAGAAACATCAATATTATCCAGCGTGCCGACATTGACAACCTCACTTCCGCCGCGCTCTGTTTCCGCTCCGCCTACCGTTACAAACTGGTGCATGACAAGAACGGATTTTCCCGATTTGGTAAAGTCCTTAAAAATCAGCTCCGTCATTTCATTATAATCGCGCAGCTCCGGACGCTCATAAAACAGCCGTACCATTTGCGGCTTAACAAACGGGAGCAAATAAAAATTCACATCCTGCACACGAACACAATGCAGCGAACCGTCAAACTCGCTGTAAATATGGATGTTTTTATCCGCCATAATTCTGCCGCCGAATGCCAGACGTTCCGGCGAGTCGTGATTGCCGCTGATGATCATGACCGGCAGGTTTTGCTCGGATAATGCTGTCAAAAAATCATCCAACAACGTCACCGCGTCCGCCGACGGCATGGATTTATCATAAATATCTCCGGCAATGACAACCGCATCCGGCTGATACTGCTTGATAATTTCAATAATTTGTTCCAAAATATATTTTTGATCCGCATACAAGCTGATGCCGTTGATTCGCTTGCCGATATGTAAATCGGAAAGATGGAGAAATTTCATAATTGTGAAAACCCTTTCATAAAGCTAAGTCTGGATATACGAAGAACAGAACATCCTTAAAATCCGAGTCCGAACCGCAGATGAAAAGATGTTCTGTTCCGTTTTTTAATCCTCAATATGACATTTGGTTTGATTGATGATTGCCGCTTTTACGGTATTCTTCATAAGCATTGCAATCGTCATCGGGCCGACGCCTCCCGGAACCGGAGTAATTGCCCCGGCAACCTTTTCAGCGCTGTCAAAATCCACATCGCCGCAAAGCTTCTTATCTTCCATTCGGTTAATGCCTACGTCAATCACAACCGCGCCCTCTTTTATCATGTCGCCTGTGATAAATTTCGGAATCCCCACCGCAGCAACCAAAATATCCGCTTTTTTCGTATGCTCTTTTAAATCCTTTGTTCGGGAATGGCATATCGTTACCGTTCCGTTTTGGTGCAGCAGCAGCATTGCCTGCGGCTTTCCGACGATATTGCTTCGTCCGACTACCACACATTCCTTACCCGAAACATCAATGCCCGATTCCTTGATGAGCTCCATCACTCCTGCCGGTGTACACGGTACAAAATCGAAATCTCCGACCATGATTTTTCCGACATTAACAGGATGAAAAGCGTCAACGTCTTTTTTCGGGTCAATTGCATTGATAATCGTGGTTTCGTCAATCTGCTCCGGAACAGGCAGCTGAACCAAAATCCCCGAAATATCGTCCCGATGATTCAGACGGTCAATTAACGCCAAAAGCTCCTCCTGCGTTGTTTGCGCCGGAAGCGCATATTCCTCCGAATAAATGCCACATTCTGCACAAGCTTTCTTTTTATTATTCACATAAACGCGGCTTGCCGGATCGTCACCGACGATGACTACCGCGAGACCGGGATGGATTCCCTGGTTTTTTAGCTTTTCCGTTTCCTCTTTGAGTTCCTGCTTGATTCTTGCCGAAACTTCCTTTCCCTTTAACAGCTTTGCCATTTGTATTCCTCCTGTCCTTTTGTTGATGATTTAAAATATCGCCCTGGGGCGGTTTTATCAGGCATCGGTTCTGGTATCCGATTAAGTCCGTTCGCCCGGCTTTTACAAGCGCGTCATAAACCAGCTTGTAATTTTCCGGATTGCGGAATTGCAGTAATGCCCTCTGCATCGCCTTTTCTTTCGGCGATTTCGGGACGTACACCTTCTGCATGGTGAACGGATTCAGCTCCGTATAGAACATGCAGGTTGAAATCGTTCCGGGGGTCGGATAGAAATCCTGTACCTGCTGCGGATTGATATGATGCTCCTTCAGATACACTGCCAGATTAATCGCGTCACGCAGCGTACTGCCCGGATGACTGGACATCAGATACGGAACGAGATACTGCTTTTTGCCGATCTTTTCGTTGATTTGATAGAATTTCTCCGAAAAACGATTAAATACCTTGTTTTCGGGCTTTCCCATATACTTTAACACATTATCGCTGACATGCTCCGGCGCAACCTTTAATTGACCGCTGACATGATACTTGCACAACTCATAAAAAAAGGTATCGTCCGGATCGTTAATTAAATAATCAAACCGGATTCCCGATCGGATAAAGACTTTCTTCACACCCTCCAGGGAACGCAGCTTTCGCAGCAACGCCAAATATTTGGTATGGTTAATCTCCATATTTTTGCACGGCTGCGGAAACAGACACTGCCGATCCTTGCATGCGCCGGTCTTAAGCTGCTTTTTGCAGGCAGGTCCTCTGAAATTTGCCGTGGGACCGCCGACGTCATGAATATAGCCCTTGAAATCTTTATCTTGAATCATTTCCTTTGCTTCGGCAATCAGCGATTCATCACTTCTTGAGGTGACAATTCGCCCTTGATGAAACGCCAGAGCGCAGAAATTACAGCTTCCGAAGCATCCGCGGTTTGCCGCAAGCGAGAATTTCACTTCTTTGATCGCCTCAATGCCGCCGTCCTTCTCATACATCGGATGATAATTTTTCATGTATGGCAATGCATAAACCGCGTCCAATTCCTCTGTCATCAGCGGTGTCATCGGACGGTTTTGAATCAAATACCGATCCCCGTGCTTTTGCACCAGTGTTTTCCCGATATACGGATTCTGCTCATAATACTGGATTCGGCAGGATTCCGCATAGGCGCGCTTATCCGCCGCACATTCCTCGTACGATGGAATTTCCTCAAATGCACCCTCCGGTAAATCATGCGATAAATAGCACGTTCCGGGAATATCCGTAATCTCCCGAATATTCTCGCCTGCCGCCAGACGGTCGGCAACCGCCGCAATCTGCTTTTCTCCCATACCATACATCAAGAAATCCGCTTTGGAATCCACCAAGATCGAGCGCCGCACCTTATCGTCCCAATAATCGTAATGTGCAAATCGCCTAAGACTGGCTTCAACGCCGCCGATCAGCACCGGCACGCCTTTAAAAAGCTGACGCGCTTTATTGCAATAGACCATCGTTGCGCGATCCGGTCGCTGCCCGGCACGATTTCCGGGAGCATACGCGTCGTCATGGCGGCGTTTTTTGGATACAGTATAATGGTTAACCATGCTGTCAATGTTTCCTGCCGCAACCAATACGCCCAATCGCGGCGCACCCATTTTCAGAAAATCCTCGTTCCCGTGCCAATCCGGCAGTGCAACGATTCCTACCTTATAACCTCGGCTCTCCAATACGCGTGAAATAATCGCATGCCCGAAGCTCGGATGATCCACATACGCGTCACCGACAATAAACAAAAAATCCAGTTGATCCCAACCGCGTTTCTCCATATCCGCGCGGCAAACCGGCAAGAAATCATTCTTCATCTTCTTCATCACTTTCACTGCCGTAATCATTTTGCACCGCCGCCAAATCAGCATGTCCGATCAAAACATCACGCGGCTTTGAACCATTGGCTCCCGAAATAATGCCGCGCGCCTCCATCTGGTCTACAATTCTCCCGGCTCTTGCATAGCCGACACCCAAACGGCGCTGAATCATGGAGGTTGAAATTTTACCCAGTTCAACCGCCAGCTCAATCGCATCATGCAGCAGCGCATCGCCCTCTTCCTCCGTATCGGGGGTTACGCCGTTTTCGCCGGTCGCACAGCGTTCGATATGCTCCGCCAAATCCTCACTGTAATGATTATCGTCTGTATTCTCTTTAATAAATTCCAAAATCCGTTCAATCTCATGATCCGACACAAACGCACCCTGAACACGTGTTGTTTCGCGCGCACCCATCGGGTAATACAACATATCACCCATACCGAGCAGCTTTTCCGCACCGCCCTTATCCAAAATTGTCCGGCTGTCCACCTGTGACGAAACGGCAAATGCAATTCGTGACGGAATATTCGCCTTAATCAAGCCGGTGATGACATCCACGGACGGACGCTGCGTTGCGATAATCAGATGGATTCCCGCCGCTCTTGCCAGCTGCGCCAATCGGCAGATATAATCCTCTACTTCTTTTGCCGCGACCATCATCAAGTCTGCCAACTCGTCAATAATAATGACAAGCTGCGGAACCTTTTCTTCGCCGCGACTCTCCATCAGCTCATTATAAGATTCCAGTTTTCTCACGCCGGTATTTTTAAATAAATCATAGCGACGCATCATTTCCGTAACCGCCCAGTTTAATGCCCCGGCAGCCTTTTTCGGCTCCGTCACCACCGGTACCAGCAAATGCGGAATCCCGTTATAAACGCCCAACTCTACCACCTTCGGGTCTACCATGATCAGCTTGACCTCCTCCGGCGAGGCTTTGTATAAAATACTCGTAATAATCGTGTTGATACAGACAGACTTACCGCTTCCGGTTGCTCCGGCGATCAGAACGTGCGGCATTTTTGCAATATCGCCCACAACGACATTGCCGCCGATGTCCTTACCCAATGCAACGGTCAGCTTGGATTTTGCTTTGCGGAATTTGTCGGATTCGAGCATTTCCCGAATCGAAACCGTGGAAATACTGTTATTCGGAATTTCTACACCGATTGCCGCTTTTCCCTGAACCGGCGCAACCAATACCGTCGAAACAGCAAGGTTTAAGGCAATATCATCCGCTAAGCCTACGATCTTGGAAAGCTTGATTCCGGTATCCGGCTGAATTTCAAACCGTGTTACGGTCGGCCCTTGCGTAACCTGCAAAAGCTTTGCCTTGACGCCGAAATCGTCCAATACACGAATCAGCTTTTCGGCGGTGTTTCTTAACTCCTCGCGTAAATCTCCCGATACCTTTTTCGGGGGATCGAGCAAATCAACGGTCGGATAGACGTATTCCCGAACCGGCATCTCCATCGCACTGTTAAATTCATCATGAAAGCTCTGCTTTTCCGTTTCGGTAATATTCTTCTCTTTTTCTTTTGCGCTGACATCTTCCTTACTGAAACTGTCCGAGCTTTCCTTTTTTTTCTTAGGTTCTTCCGGAATAGGCTGTGCCGCCAAATCCCCGAACACCTCGTCAATTCCGTTGGAATAATCTTCTTCCGGCTCCGGCGCAGGCTCCGGCTTGTTTTTCTTGGCATGCTTGGGTGAAGGAAGATCATCATCCTCCGGCGTTTCGAATTTCAGACTTTTGCTTGCCCGGCTAATTTCTCCGGCGAAATCATTCGCAACCTCAACCGCCGATGAAGTATCCTCCGCACGTTTTTTCTGCTCCCTCTGCTCATCATACCGCTGCTTAAGGTCGCCGTATTTCTCCTTTGCGTCGCCCATTGCTTTTTGCATGCCGATCCCCATTACCCGGAACAGCGATACACCGCTGATACAGCTTGCAAGGATCACCAGGGTTAAAACCAAAATAATATAAGATGCCGCTTTTTGCACCATAGAGGTCATAAATACCGCCACAGCCGTACCCAATAAGCCGCCGCCGGTAAAATCCATCGCTCCGATCCAGTAGGCCGTCCGAATCTCGCCGTTCTGATATAAGCCTGCCAATGCGCTGATATTAATCATCGTCAAAATCAAGAACAATAACTTGATCCAGAACTTTTTCACGTCCTTATACCGCGACATATAGATCATCATTCCAAAACAAACAAACGGCATGAACATTCCGGTTTTTCCGAACATACCGCAAAAGAACGAACGGATTGCCTGGTTGACGATTCCTCCGTCCCCGGTATCAATGTACATAAAAATCCCCAAAAATACGGACAAAAGCCCCGTTGTGATAATATACACGGGGATAGGATTCGTTTGGGGGTTCTTCTGATTGTTTTGCCGGTTTTTATTCTTTTTCGCCGGCGCCTTTTTTTTAGCCTGTGCCATTATTCCGATAATCTCTCCTTAAAAGCAAAAGGCTGCTGCATGAATCAGAAAAACAACAGCCGTTTGCTTACTTTTTATAACATAATCAGATCCTTAAAAATGAACGATTCGAATGTGCAAAAATTTTATTTTTCAAATTACGATTTACATGGATTGCATAACAGAACGCAATCCATTGATATTATATCATATTTTCCCGAAAGAAACAAGTATTTTATTCGGTTCTGAACCGATATTCCGTTACGGTATCGTAAGCCTCGTCCTTTTTCAGAATCGGGGCAGGATAGTGGCTGTGCGCCATTGCATTGGGGAAGCATTGTGTTTCCAGACAAAAAGCATTGTGCGTTCCGTATTTTGCACCCTCCTTATAAACACCCTCGTCCAGCATATTTGCCGTATACAGCTGTACCGCGCTTTGGTCGGAACGAACCTCCATGGAGATACCGGTTTCCAGGCATTTCGCCGTTGCAAAGGTTCTGAAACCTCTGCCTTCAATCGCAAAGTTATGGTCAAATCCGTTGTGCATACGTACCTGCTCAAAATCCGAATGAAGATCCTGCCCGATCGGCTTTGGTACCCTGAAATCAAACGGTGTTCCCGTTACGGATAATACCTCTCCGTTCGGCATATTTTCGTCGTCATTGGGGGTATAGAATCCGGAATTAAGCTGAAGAATCTGCTTTTCCACCGTACCCGAAGCATGTCCGCCCAGATTAAAATAGCTATGGTTTGTCAGATTGCAGACCGTATCATGATCGCTTACTGCGTGATAATGAATCCGAAAAGCATTTTCTTTTGTCAGCGTATAGGTCATTGTCAGCTTCAATGTGCCGGGGAAACCCTCTTCGCCATCCGGAGAAACAATGGATAATGCCAGTGCCGGTTCTTCTCCGTCCTGTTCTTGAACCTCCCATACTTTCTGATTGAATCCGTTTATGCCGCCATGCAGGCTGTTCTTTCCCTCGTTAGCGCCCACATGATAGGTTGTGTCGCCCAGTGTAAATTCCGAATTTTTAATACGATTGGCATGACGTCCGATAGCCGCGCCCAAATATCCGTCATTATGCTCGTATTCTGCCAAGCTGCTGCGCCCCAGTACGACATCCGTCTTTTTGCCATTCTTGTCGGATACATAAATATTCTTAATAATACCGCCTAAGCTTAAAATTTCAGCGGATAAACCCTTGCCGTTATCCAGGGTATAGCAATAAACAACCTCTCCTGCTGTGGTTGTTCCGTAATTCGTTTTTGTGATTGACATATAAATCCTCCGTTCCGCCGCCCCGCGCGGCACTCATTGTATATTTTTATCTTATCATCTTTAAGCCCAAAAGTCAAATCAATTCCTCATAAAAAGGGCTTTTACGCTCTGTTTCTATTATATTACAGTTTTGCGGACTTGTCAAGACATTAAACGGGTGGATTCTGCTGATACATCACCAAAACACCGCGTGATTCATATAATATACCATAATATATATTGAGAGAGGTGTAGCCTATGTTTCATACTGTTTCCGTAATCGGCGGAGATTTGCGCCAGCTTACCCTGGGACGGGAATTGAAAAAAGAAGGATTTCACGTTTTTCTTCACGGCTTCGATAAATACGCGGACGACACAGGCTTAGACGAAGAGGAAGACCTGGATTTTGCTCTTTGCTCCGATATTATTATTTTGCCTGTTCCCGTTACGTTTGACGGCTGTACGATCAATTCCCCATACTCCGATTCTCCGCTTGCACTGGATGAATTTCTTGACGGAATCAATCCCTCCGCGCTGATATTCGGCGGTCAGATAAAACCCAATCTGCAAAAAGCGTTTACCGAAAAAAGTATAAAATACTGCGATTATTTAACGCGTGAAGAGCTGGCAATCCGAAATGCCGTTCCGACAGCGGAGGGCGCTATTAAAATTGCCATTGAAGAAACCCCAATCACCTTGCATGGGAGCAAATGTCTGGTTTTGGGATATGGGCGTATCGGGAAGATTCTTGCGCGAATGCTCCAGGGGATGGGGGCAAACGTATGGGTTGAAGCGCGAAAATACGCCGATCTTGCCATGATTGAGGGGCATGGCTATGATCCGCTGGCTCTATGCGAGGTTAAAAACTTTATTGATGAATTTGATATTATTTTTAATACCATACCGGCTATGATTCTGGATGAAACCTTACTGAAATCTGTCAAGCCCGACGCGCTGATTATTGATCTTTCCTCCAAACCCGGCGGAGTGGATTT
This sequence comes from uncultured Clostridia bacterium, assembly GCA_959602045.1. Taxonomy (GTDB): domain Bacteria; phylum Bacillota; class Clostridia; order UBA1381; family UBA1381; genus Ornithomonoglobus_A. The sequence goes on from CAUGRT010000052.1 coordinate 12,141, forward strand.
TTCTGCCGCACGGATTATGGGGATTCATGTGATTTGGGCGTTATCCCTTCCCGGAAAAATCAGTCCTGTTACCTCCGGAATCATTATTAAGGATACCATTATGAATATTATAAAAGAATTGGAGGTGTAACCATTGGATTTAAAAGGTAAAAAAGTAGGCTTTGCCATGTGCGGTTCTTTCTGCACGTTCAAGCGCGCCATTGTGGAACTGGAAAAGCTCGCTCAAACCGGGGCTGATATTATTCCGATTATGAGTCCTGCCTCATTCGGAACGGATACACGCTTCGGAACCGCTGAATTTTTCACAAAGAAAATCGAGGATATTACCGGCAAAAAGATTATTACCGAAATTAAAGACGCCGAACCGATCGGCCCGAAAAATCTGCTTGACATTCTGATTGTCCTGCCCTGTACGGGAAACTCCCTTGCAAAAATCGCAACGGGAATTGCAGATACCTCCGTAACCTTATCGGTAAAAGCGCATCTTCGCAATCAAAAACCGGTGCTTCTCGCCGTTTCCACCAATGACGGTCTGGGCACAGCCGCAAAGAATATCGCCACGTTATTAAATACAAAGCACATATTCTTTATCCCATTTTCACAGGACGACTACATAAAGAAACCCAACTCCCTCGTTGCGGACTTTGAATATCTGATTCCTGCCGCCGAGGCAGCGTTGGAGCATAAACAACTACAGCCGATCCTGTGCTGTTAATATAGATGCCACTTCCGACAAACGCGCCTGACCCTCCCTCAAAACTCCGAGTCAGGCGCTTAAAATTGCAAAAATTCAAATCACATTTTATGTTACGTGTTGAAAATCAAATAAATTCGACAAAATCCAATCCGACTATTGAAAATATAATTTTTTTATGGTATAATGAATTTAAAATGTTATGTTTTTTTATGGGGAGGAAACAATATGAAAAAAATCCTATTGAACACAGTATCCTGTGCATTGGCGCTTTCTGCTGTGTTCTCTTCTTTTTCGGCATGGGCGGAAAAAGAAAGCAATCCATTGGCAATAACAGACAGTGTTTGTTATTCGGATATTGCGGCGTATATCAACGGCTATGCAATCCCATCGTATAATATCAACGGCTCGACCGCCGTTTATGTACGGGATCTTGCTCACTTCGGTTTTACAGTGGATTACGATCACGAAACACACAGTACCCACATTATCCAAAACAAAGACACCATTGAGGGTATGCAGGGGGTCAAGCTGCCGTGGCAGTCTAACAGTACGATTCTGGCAGAACCGGGGCTATCCGAAATTACGGTTTATGCCGGAGATACGCCGATTCCGTCAGCCAATGTCGGCGGATATATGATGATTTACCTAAAATCGCTGAAAGTCTTTGGACGTGTGACATTCAGCTCCGAGCTGCGCAGTGCCTATTTGAATATGGACAATCTTCCGGAGGGCAGCTATGCCGCATTAAGGAAAGCGCGGAATCCGCACCGCCGGCGGATGACTTCTCAATATGATTTGAATGCCAATGATTTTTACGGCTACAGTACCGATCGGGACGACTGGGGATTTGTTAAAAATAAGGGGGACGAGCCCTCGTTATATGAATGGCAGAAGGATGTTCTGGCGAATCATTCTTCCTATTATATGAATCATGCAAAACCGCATACGCTGTATTTCACATTTGATGAGGGATATGAGGCAGGGTATACGCCGATCATTTTAGATATTCTGGAAAAATACAGTGTTCCGGCGACATTTTTTATTACGGGAGAATATTTTTATTCTCAGCCGGAAATTATTCAGGATATGATTGACCGCGGATTTGATATTGGAAATCACACCATTGATCATGCCAATCTTGCTTTGGCTTCTCCTGAGGATACGATCTATGAGCTGGGGCATCTGCACGATGAGGTCATGCGGAAATTCAATTATGAGATGATTTATGCGCGTCCGCCCGAAGGCTCCTATAATGAGCGTTCGCTCGCTATTGCCGAAGCGCTCGGCTATAGCACAATCATGTGGAGCTTTGCATATCTGGATTATGACGCGGTTGAACGCGGCAGAGATTATGCCTATAATAATATCACGCCGTATCTGCACGACGGAGCAATCTTGCTGCTGCATGCCGTATCCGCCGACAATGCCTATGCACTGGAGGATGTTATCCAATATGCGCTTTCCCAGGGCTATACATTCGGATCACTGGATGATTTTTGCACGCATCAATAAATGGGAATTGGGGATGATGGAAACATCGTCCCTTCTTTTATTCGACGCAGATAGCGTCTTTAATTTTGGCAAAAGTCTTTTCGCCGATGCCGCGGACATTCATTAAATCTTCAATCACACCAAAATTACCATGCTCCATCCGATAATTAATGATCGCCTCTGCTGTCTTTTCACCGACTCCATTCAGGGTGCACAGCAACTCGGCATCAGCCGTATTAATATTAATTTTCTGTTCCACGACCTGCGGTTCTTCCGTAGGCTGTGTTTCCTGAACGACCGTTTGCTCAGTCGGCAGCGGTTCCATCGTAAAAGGATCACTCTCAAATTTTTGAATCACATTGCCGGCGGAGATCAGCAGAACACCTACCGCCGCAATCAAAAGAATCCGAAGCCGTTTTTTCGTTTTTACTTTCATTTTATCAATCATAACTCCTGTCGTAAAATAGTTTACAGTTTTATGCTGCAACTAAAAAGTTGGATTATTTTTCCTAAAAATTATACCATAACCGTCTGCATAACGCAATAAAAATCCAAAAAAATAATATTTTTTTAAAATTTCTCTTGACAAGCACCCATAGTTTGTGGTATAATGCAATAGTTGTTAAGAGATATATGCGCTCGTAGCTCAGTTGGATAGAGTGAACGGCTACGAACCGTTAGGTCGTGGGTTCGAATCCCTCCGGGCGTACCATACCCCCAAAACATCCGCATATCTATGCGGATGTTTTTATTTTATATTTTCCTATACACGTTTTTTACACGAATTTATTTAATACTTGGATTGCACGCTCCTCTTC
>CAUGRT010000053.1 GCA_959602045.1 uncultured Clostridia bacterium
AGAAAGACTGATGTAGAAATCAGCCGCAAGAGGGGGCGGCGCACGCCCCCTACCCACTCAAAAAAATTGAACAATTTGTGAATTTTATCCCCCACCGCTTGACTTTTTGCAAAATCCCCTGTATAATTACGTAGCACGCTACAGAATTTGAGGTGATACAATGGACGAAAACAAAAGTGTAGGATTTTATATGAAGAAAATCAACGATTACATTATGATGGACGCCAACGAACATCTGAAATCGCAGGATTTGACCTATTCCCAGATGCATATTTTAATATACATCGCAAAATCTCCGGAACAGACAGTACCGCAAAAAGAAATTGAACATTTTTTTCAGCTCAGACACCCTACGGTGGTCGGCTTGCTGAAACGTATGGAAAAGAAAGGGCTGCTCTCTGTTACCTGCAACCCCACTGATCGGCGCAGCAATTGCATATCCCTGCTGCCGAAAGCGGAAAGCATTCTGAAAAACGCGCAGGAGGGACGGCAAAGAGTCGATTGGCTGCTTACAAAAGATCTGAACGATACACAAAAGACAGAATTAAAACAACTGTTAGAAATCATTTATCGGGGTATGTATAACCCCGAATCGGAAAAATAGGAGGGATTTCATGATTCATACATTAAAGAAAAGCATCCGCGAATATAAACGCGACTCCATCCTGACTCCTGTCTTTGTCACCATGGAGGTTATGATGGAGGTTGTCATTCCTATGATGATGGCGCTGCTGATTGATAAGGGAATTGACGCACAAAACATGAGCTATATTGCCAAAATGGGAATAACGCTTGCATTGGCATGCGTAATATCACTTTTTTTAGGCGCGTTATCCGGGAAATTTGCCGCAAAAGCATCTGCCGGATTTGCCAAAAATCTCCGCAAGGATATGTATTATAACGTACAAAATTTTTCATTTTCCAATATTGATAAATTTTCAACGTCCAGTATTGTAACGCGTCTGACAACCGATGTCACCAATGTTCAGAACGCTTATCAAATTCTGATTCGGGTAGCGGTGCGCTGTCCGCTGATGTTGATTTTTTCATTGATTATGGCATTTGCAATCAGCCCGACGCTTTCCTGTATTTATCTCGGTGCAATTCCACTTTTGGGAATCGGGTTATACTTCATCATGACAAAAGCACACCCCATCTTTGAACGGGTCTTTAAAATCTACGATACGCTCAATCGCGTTGTACAGGAAAATCTTCGCGGAATCCGCGTGGTAAAATCCTATGTCCGCGAGGATTATGAAGAAAAGAAGTTCAAGGATGTGTCGGCTGATATTTACCACGACTTTGTTAAAGCCGAAAAGCTGTTAGCGTTCAACGCACCTCTGATGCAGTTTGCCGCTTACGGATGTATGCTGCTGATTTCGTGGTTTGGCGCAAGATTGATTGTCAACTCCAGCATGACGACCGGCGAGCTTACCAGCTTAATCAGTTATACCATGCAAATTCTAATCAGCCTGATGATGCTTTCTATGGTCTTTGTTATGATTACCATGGCGCGTGCTTCGGCGGAAAGAATTACGGAAATTCTAACTGAACAGAGCAATTTAACTAATCCGGAAAATCCGATTGAAACCATTCCGGACGGCAGTATCTGTTTCGATAATGTCAGCTTTGGATACTCGAAAAATAAAATGTGCTTAAAAAATATTAATCTAAAAATTCGTTCCGGTCAAACCATCGGCATTATCGGCGGAACGGGCAGCTCCAAATCCAGTCTGGTACAGCTGATTCCCCGTCTGTATGACGTGGCTCAGGGAACGGTTTTTGTCGGCGGTCATGATGTGCGTGAATACGATATTGAAGCCCTTCGTGAAGCGGTTGCGATGGTGCTGCAAAAAAATGTGCTGTTCTCCGGAACGATCAAGGAAAACCTCCGTTGGGGAAACGAAAATGCTACGGATGAGGAATTAATTCACGCATGTAAATTGGCGCAAGCCGATGAATTTATCCGCACGTTCCCCGAACAGTACGATACTTATATCGAGCAGGGCGGCGCGAACGTTTCGGGCGGTCAGCGTCAGCGGCTTTGTATTGCCAGAGCCTTATTGAAAAAGCCTAAAATTCTGATTCTCGACGACAGCACCAGTGCCGTTGACACCAAAACCGATGCTTGTATCCGCCGCTCATTCCGCGAAGAAATTCCGGATACCACCAAAATCATTATCGCACAGAGGGTATCTTCCGTGGAGGATGCGGATCAGATTATCGTGATGGATAACGGTACCATCAGCGGTATCGGAACACACGATGAACTCATCGCCAATAACGAAATCTATCGGGAAGTCTATCAATCGCAAGTAAAGGGGGCAGGTGATGAACATGCAGAATAAGAAAAAAGCTAAAAACAACGGTCAGGTCATTCGCCGATTGCTTTCCTATATTTCCGGAAAATACAGAGTGCAATTCTTTGTCGTGATGCTTTGTATTCTACTTAGCGCATTTGTGAATGTTGCCGGCTCACTGTTTATCGGAACGGTCATTGATGACTATATCTCCCCACTTTTGCTGGAATCCAATCCGGTATTCACCGGACTATTGAAAGCCATTATCATGATGGGACTGCTTTATCTGTCCGGAATTTTGGCAACGTTGGCTTATAACCGCATGATGGCGTCCATCTCACAGGGCGTTCTGAAAAAAATTCGTGACGAAATGTTTACGCACATGCAGCAGCTGCCGATTCGGTATTTTGATACCCACACCAACGGCGATATTATGAGCTGTTACACCAACGATACCGATACGCTGCGCCAAATGATGTCGCAAAGCGTACCGCAAATGTTCTCCTGCGCGATTACGATTGTTGCCGTAATCTGTGCGATGCTGATTTCCAGCGTATGGCTGACGCTGTTCGCTCTGCTGTTTGTTTGTCTGATGATGTTTGTCACGCAAAAAATTGCAGGTGCCAGCGGAAGATTCTTTATCAAGCAGCAAAAATCTATCGGCGATGTGAACGGTTACATCGAGGAAATGATTAACGGGCAGAAAGTTGTAAAGGTATTTTGCCACGAAGAAGACGCCAAGCGCGATTTTGATAAACTAAATGACGAGCTGTGCAAAAACGCTACCGAAGCCAATAAATATGCCAATATTCTGATGCCCGTCATGGGAAACCTCGGAAATCTTTTATATGTTCTGATCGCGGTATTCGGCGGAGCGCTTGCGCTGAGCGGTGTCGGCGGTCTGACGATCGGTATTATCGCGTCCTTTTTACAGCTTTCCAAATCACTGACGCAGCCGTTAAGCCAGATTTCGCAGCAACTGAACTCAATCGTTATGGCACTTGCCGGTGCGGAAAGAATTTTTGCACTGATCGACGAAGAACCGGAGCAGGATAACGGTTATGTGACGTTGGTGAATGCAAAATACGATAAAAATGATCAGCTTGTGGAATGTGCCGAACGCACGAATCTCTGGGCATGGCGGCATCCGCATGAGGATGGCAGCGTAACCTATACGAAGCTTACCGGAGATGTTCGGTTTTTCGATGTGGATTTCGGATATACTCCCGAAAAAATCGTTCTGCATAATGTCAGCCTATATGCACACCCCGGTGAAAAGGTTGCCTTTGTTGGCGCGACCGGTGCCGGAAAAACCACAATTACCAACTTGATTAACCGTTTTTATGATATTGCAGATGGAAAAATCCGCTATGACGGAATCAATATTAACAAAATCAAAAAGTCCGATTTGCGGCGTTCCCTCGGAATTGTCTTGCAGGACACCAACTTATTTACCGGAACGATTATGGAAAATATCCGTTACGGAAACCTCAATGCAACCGATGAGGAGGTTCGCGCAGCGGCAAGCTTAGCCAACGCTGATGAATTTATCAACATGCTCCCGGATGGCTATGACACGGTGATTTCCGGGGATGGCGGCAGCCTTTCACAGGGGCAGTGTCAGCTCCTTGCAATCGCTCGTGCAGCCGTTGCCGATCCGCCCGTTATGATTTTGGATGAGGCAACCTCCAGTATTGATACGCGTACCGAATCCATCGTGCAGCGCGGTATGGACGCACTCATGACCGGGCGTACGGTCTTTGTCATTGCACACCGATTATCTACCGTTCGAAATTCAGACGTAATCATGGTTCTGGATTCCGGAAGAATTATCGAGCGCGGCAATCATGAGCAGCTGATTGCACAGAAAGGAAAATATTATCAGCTTTATACCGGCGCTTTTGAACTGGAATAATCAACGAACAGAAGCTGTAAAAACAAATACGATTTGCAAGTTTGCGGATTCAACGTTTTTTACAGCTTCTTTTTTTATGCCAAAATGAATAATTCGGCAATTTCATGACAAAATACTAATAAAACGTTTTAAAGGAAGACTGAAGATTGAAAAACGATATTCTACAAGTTGCAGTCGGAACGGTGCTGCTCGGAATCCTAATGGATATTCTCTTTGCGCTCTTTGGGAAATTCGGAACCTCCGTTTTCCTGGGGACACTTCTGGGATGTGGTTTTACCCTGCTCAATTTTATTTTATTGGCGATTTCCGTATCCGGAGCTGTCGAAAAACAATCCGGTAAAGCAGCCGGAAATTTCATGCGGATCAGCTATCTGCTGCGGCTCTTGCTGACAGCCGCCATGGTAATCTTCGCAATCAAAGTGCCCTATATCAATTACCTTGCCGCAGTGATTCCGCTAACCTTTCCGCAAATCACCATTCTGATACGCAAAGGTTTTCTCGCAAAAAAATCAAGATCAACGGAAGAATCGTAAACCCTGAAAAGAGGTGTTGTTTTTGGAAGGCCCACGGATTTTATTTACTGTCCCCTACTTAAATATTCCGATTACGGAAACCATCACCGATACATGGCTGGTGATGATATTGATTACGGTTGTTTGCCGATATCTGACAGCAGGAATGAAAACCGTTCCGACCGCTCGCCGTCAGTTGATTGCCGAAAAACTCGTTTGTATGCTGCACAAGCTGATTGATGATACAATGGGAGAGCATTACCGTCCCTTTGCGCCGTTTATCGGAGGACTTTTTGCCGCGTCAATGGTCGGCAGCCTTTCGGGTCTGGTCGGTCTGCGCCCGCTTACCGCAGATTTAAGCACCACACTCAGCTGGTCACTTCTCGCATTTATCCTGGTTCAATCCAATAACATCCGCCTAAACGGTATCAGAGGATGGCTGAAATCCTTTACCGATCCGTTCATTCTGATGACGCCGCTGAATATTATTTCCGAAGTTGCAAACCCTATTTCCATGTCGTTTCGACACTTCGGAAATATCGCCGCCGGGATGGTCATTACCAGTCTGCTATATTCGGCATTAGCGGCATTGAGCCAATGGGTTCTCGCCTGGATTCCCAATGAATGGATCGCATCAATCCCTATTTTTCAGCTGGGACTGCCGGCAGTGTTGTCCATCTATTTTGACGTGTTTACAAGTTTTCTGCAAGCATATATTATCTGTATGCTGACAATGGTCTTTGTATCGGGTGTTGACCCGAGAAAATAAAAATTTCAGGAGGAATATGATTATGGAAAAAGCAATTGTACTTGCTGCATCGGCAATCGGTGCAGGACTTGCCATGATTGCCGGCGTCGGTCCCGGAATTGGTCAGGGATTCGCTGCCGGTAAAGCTGCCGAGGCCGTGGGACGTCAACCGGAGGCGAGAAGCGACATCACCTCAACTATGCTTTTCGGCTGCGCTGTTGCGGAATCCACCGGTATTTACGGATTGGTTGTAGCCTTGATTTTGCTGTTTGCCAATCCGTTAATCGGCATGCTGTAATATGCGTTTTATATCACCGCAAGGGACACTAAATTTTATTGTCCCCATTATTTATAGAAAGGTGTGTGATTTCTATGCCGTTTGTCGGTATTGATACCTGGACAATCATTATGCAATGGGGAAATTTATTCATTCTTATTTTTTTGATGAAAAAATTCCTTTTTCGTCCGGTTGCAAAAATTCTTGAAGACCGCGAACGCGAAATCAAAGATCAATATAACGCAGCTGCTTCTGCCCAAAACGAAGCCGACACCTTAAAATCCGAATACACAAAGCGTCTGAATAACGCTCAGACCGAGGCGGAAGAAATGGTTAAAAAAGCCGTAAAATCCACGAAACTCCACTCCGAATCCATCTTAAACGATGCGCAGGCAAAAGCTGAAATTCTGCTTGTTCGCGCTGACGAAAAAATCCAAGCGGAGCGTAAAAGTGTATTGAACCAAGCAAAAAACGAAATTTCCGATATGGCGGTATCAATCGCCGGAAAAATCATTGAAAAGGATTTATCTGCCGCCGATCACACGGCAATGATTGAAAAGTTCATTACAGAATTGGGTGAAATTTCATGATGGGAATTGTTTTTGCGCAAGCGTTATATGCGCTCGCCGAAGAGGAGCATTGTACCGACCAAATGAATCATCAAATTCAGCTTTTGGGGACACTAATTTTGCAAAATTCCCGGTTCAGTACAATTCTCGACTGTCCTGCTCTTGCACAGAGCGAAAAAGATGCCTTATTAAACCGCTGCTTTCAATCCGATTTGCATCCGTATTTACTTAACGGAATCAAATGCATGAGCCGGAGAAAAGCGGCGCATGAGATTCCCAAGATGGCTGAAGAATTTATGCGTTTATACCGCAGAGCGCACCAAATAGAATCGGTATTGGTGATTACCGCAGTTCCGATCAGTGAAACGCTGCAAAAAAAGCTTCAGCAAAAATTAGAAACCATCTCAAAAAAATCAATTGAGCTGAGCATGAAAGTAGACCCTTCCATCCTCGGCGGCATTTGTATTCAGATGGAGAATACTCAAATTGACAACACGCTTAAAACACGCCTTTCGGCAATCGAAAAACAAATCAAATCAGCGGTTTTATAACAGCGGCAAAATGGAGGATGCATATGAATCCCGATGAAATCGGCAAACTTATAAAAAACGAAATTAAGAACTATGAAAATAAAATAGAATACAACAATATCGGCTCTGTGATTGAGGTGGGCGATTCCATTGCCCGAATCTACGGATTGGATCACTGCCTTGCAAATGAGCTGTTAGAGTTTGAAAACGGTAAAATGGGAATGGCGCTGAATCTGGAAGAGGACTATGTCAGTGCCGTCATTCTCGGCAGTGATCTTGAAATCAAAGAAGGCAGTGTTGTAAAATGCACCGGAAAAGTTGTCAGTGTTCCGGTCGGAGAATCGCTGATCGGGCGCGTTGTGGACGCACTTGGCAATCCGATTGACGGCAAGGGTGCAATCACCGCCGAAAAAATCATGCCGATTGAGGAAGAAGCCCCCGGCATTATCCAACGAAAATCCGTAGACACTCCCCTGCAAACCGGAATCAAGGCGATCGACTCCATGATCCCGATTGGCAGAGGACAGCGAGAACTGATTATCGGTGATCGTCAAACAGGAAAAACCGCCATTGCAGCAGATACCATCATTAATCAAAAGGATCAAGACGTCATCTGCATTTATGTGGCAATCGGTCAAAAGCGCTCGACAGTAGCACAGTTGGTTGAATTGCTGACACGCTCCGGGGCAATGAAATATACGATTGTTGTTTCCGCAACAGCTTCGGAAACCGCTCCGTTACAATATATCGCCCCCTATGCCGGCTGCACGATGGGCGAATATTTTATGAATCAAGGCAAGCATGCGCTGATTATTTATGATGATTTATCCAAGCATGCCGTAGCCTATCGGACGCTTTCGCTGCTTTTGCGCCGTCCTCCCGGACGAGAGGCTTACCCCGGCGATGTGTTTTATCTTCATTCGCGGTTACTGGAGCGCGCAGCGAATCTTGCTCCGGAGTACGGCGGCGGTTCACTCACTGCCCTGCCGATTATCGAAACACTGGCAGGTGACGTATCCGCGTACATCCCCACAAATGTCATTTCCATTACAGACGGGCAGATTTTCCTGGAAACCGAGTTGTTCCACAGCGGCATCATGCCGGCAGTCAATCCCGGAATCTCCGTTTCCCGTGTCGGTGGAAACGCCCAGCTTCCGGCAATGAAAAAGGTTTCCGGCAAATTAAAGCTTGAATACTCTCAATACCGCGAACTGCAATCCTTTTCTCAATTCGGATCGGATCTGGACGCCGATACAAAAAAACGTCTGCGCAAGGGTGAACGCATTGTTGAAGTGCTCAAGCAAAAGAGAAATTCCCCGGTTGCCGTTTATAATCAAGTATTTATCATTTATGCGGTCATCAACAACTATCTGGATGAGATTGATTTATCGGACGTATCGGCTTATGAATCGGCGTTGTTCACCGAAATGGAACATGTACACCCGGAATTGATTCACGAAATCCTCTCCACAGGAGCGCTCTCGGAGGATTCCATGACGGTTCTTGATAATGCCGTTAAAGAATTTACGCAACATTTTCTTGAAAAGTCTAATTGAGCTTACAGGAAGATTCATCTGTATTTTATTCTATTACGGCTCAAACATTCGCTACGTTGCGCGGAACTCGCCTTCATAGAATAAAATGCAGATGAATCTTCTAAAAATCAGAACGGAGGGAAATTATGTCCGGCGGATCCATGAAAGAAATTCAAACTCGAATGAAAAGTATTCAAGGAACACGGCAAATCACAAAAACCATGCAGCTGGTCTCTTCTTCCCGGCTGCGCCGTGCTAAAATGCAGATGGAACAGGCGCAGCCGTATTTTGAAGTATTTCAAGAGCTGATTCAAAAAACGGCAATCCCCTCAAGGGATAGTATTTTTTTAACGCCCACTCCCGGAAAACGAGTCTGCTTTTGCGTAATTGCCGGAGATCGAGGGTTAGCCGGCGGATATAATATGAACGTGTTTCGCGAGGTACAAAGCCACCCTCAATTTTCCAATGCAGCGCTCCTCCCCATCGGCAAAAAAACAGCGGAATTTTTTCGTGACAAGGCAGATCTTCAATCTCCCATGGAGGTTTCCGCCATGAATCTTGAAGCCTGTTTTAAATTGGGGCAGACGCTGACTGACGATTTTCTTTGCGGACGCTTTGACGCATTTTATCTGACCTACACGCAATATCACAGTGCGATCCGTCAAACGCCCATAACGTTCCGCGTTCTTCCGCTGGACACTGCCCCGCAGCAATATATTGAATATGACCCCTCACTGCCGGCAATATTCAAGCAGGTGATCCCGGACTATCTCGCGGCCTTGCTCTATCATGCTGTCACGCAAGCCTACGTCAGCGAGCTTTCCTCACGGCAAAGCGCAATGGATACGGCAACGAAAAATGCGGATGATATGCTGGATTCGCTCCGACTCCGGTATAACCGCGCCCGACAAGCCGGAATTACACAGGAAATCACAGAAATTATATCCGGATCGGATTTTTAAATTTATGCCGTATTTTGCGGCGAAACGGAGAGATGTATCATGAACCCCACAGGAACAGTTATTCAAATCATCGGCCCTGTCGTTGATATTCGTTTTGAAGAGGGCGCACTCCCGGCACTATTGAATGCCATTAAAATTGAAAACGGTCGCCGCTGCATCGTGGTAGAGGCCGCCGCGCACCTGGGCGACAATATTGTTCGCTGTATCGCCATGAATTCCACAGACGGTTTGCAGCGCGGATTGCCGGCACAAGATACCGGGCAAGGCATTACCGTGCCGGTCGGCGAAAAAACTTTAGGCAGAATGTTCAATCTGCTTGGGGATCCGATTGATTCCCTGCCGCCGCCCGAAAACACACCTCGATGGAGTATTCACCGCGAACCGCCGCCTTATGACGAACAGGAAAGCACGACCGAATTGTTGGAAACGGGAATTAAAGTCGTGGATTTGATCGCGCCTTATGCCAAGGGTGGAAAAATCGGATTGTTCGGCGGTGCCGGAGTCGGGAAAACCGTATTAATTATGGAGCTGATCCATAATGTCGCAAAACAGCATGGCGGTATCTCGGTCTTTACCGGCGTCGGCGAACGCACTCGTGAGGGAAATGATTTATACAATGAAATGAAAGCCTCCGGAGTGCTTGATAAAACGGCGCTGGTCTACGGTCAGATGAACGAGCCGCCGGGTGCAAGAATGCGTGTGGCGCTTTCCGGACTGACAATGGCGGAATATTTTCGCGACACCGCCAATCAGGACGTGCTGTTATTTATAGATAACATTTTTCGGTTTACGCAAGCCGGCTCGGAGGTCAGCGCCTTACTGGGCAGAATGCCCTCGGCAGTTGGCTATCAGCCGACGCTTGCCACCGAAATGGGCGCTTTGCAGGAACGAATCACTTCAACCAAGCGCGGCTCAATCACCTCGGTGCAAGCCGTATATGTTCCGGCTGACGATTTGACCGACCCTGCCCCGGCAACCACCTTTGCGCACTTAGACGCAACAACCGTCCTGTCGCGGCAAATTTCATCCTTAGGCATTTTCCCTGCGGTAGACCCACTGGAATCGACCTCCCGTGTTCTAACGCCGGAAATTGTTGGAACGGAACATTATGAAACAGCTCTTGCCGTACAGCACATTCTCCAGCGATACAAGGAATTACAAGATATTATCGCCATCATGGGAATGGATGAGCTGACGGACGAGGATAAGCTAACCGTCAGCCGCGCACGAAAAATTCAGCGATTTTTATCACAGCCGTTCTCGGTTGCCGAGCAATTCACCGGTATGGAGGGGCGGTATGTTCCGATTCGTGAAACCATTCGCGGATTTCGCGAAATTATAGACGGTCAACATGATGATCTGCCGGAATCTGCATTTTTGTTTGCCGGAACGATTGATGAAGTGATTGAAAAAGCGAAAAAAGAATAAAACGGAGAAAAACGATGTCTGAATTTAAGCTGACGATTGTCACACCGAACGGGATCTTCTATGACGATGCCGCCGAAGCCATCATTATCCGCACCATCAGCGGCAATGTCGGAATTTTAAAGGGTCATGCCCCCTATGCGGCTGCATTGGGCAGCGGAGATGCACGCGTCCAAATCAGAAATACATGGCAGCCTGCTATATGTACCGGCGGAATACTTTTTGCTGATGAATCTGAAGTAAAAATTGCCGCAAAAAGCTTTCAATGGTTGGATAAAACCGATTAAAAAAAACAGGGGTTGATGAAATCGTCAACCCCTGAAAGTTTTTATTGTTGATTCAAAACCTCAATCGCCTTTTGCAGCTGCGTATCCTTATCATGCTCAATCGCCGACGCATAATAATCCTTGTACTCCTCCGGCAGCTCTACCGCAATATCCGGCTCAATTCCGGTACCGTGAATACATACGCCGTTCGGTGAATAATACCGCGCAATGGTTAAGGACATGCCCGATCCATCCCTAAATGGAATCACACTCTGCACAACACCCTTGCCGTAGCTTTTTTGACCGATAATCGTCGCTTTTTTATAATCTTTCAGCGCGCCGGTCAAAACCTCGGACGCACTGGCGCTGTTGCCGTTAATCAGTACCGCCATCGGCATGTCGATTTGCTCCGCATCCGATTTATATTCATCCTTTGAACCGTCCTTATACTCCACATAGGTGATTAACCCCTCCGGAAGAATCTTATCGGCAATATCGCAGACAACATCCAACGCACCGCCGGGATTGTCACGCAGATCAATAATCATTTTCTCCATCCCCTGCGATTTGAGCTTTTCATAATGCTCCACAAACTCCGTGTAGGTGGTCTGATTATTCCCCTGGTCGGCTGTGTTAAATGCTGAAATCCGCATGTAGCCGATATGGTTGCCTAACATTTCAGATTTTACCGACTCGGAGGAAACACGTCGTCTTTCAATAGTTTTCTCCAGCTTTTTCCCGTCACGCATAAAAGTCAGCTGAACGGTCGTTCCCTCTTTGCCGCCTTTGATCTTCGCGACTGCCTCCTCCATACGATCTCCAAATTCCTCACCGTCAACCGCAATTAAAATATCTCCCGGCTTGACATCCGCTTCATAGGCACTGCTGCCCTCAAACGGCGCAACCACCTCAATCTGCTTACTGTCGTTGAGCGCAATAACCACACCGATTCCGACATAGCTGTCCTGGAGACTTTCATTATAGCTTTTAAACTCCGTCGGCGTGTAATAATGCGTATACTTTTCGTCCAAGCCCTCCACATAGCCGCTGACCGCCGATTCCATCATCTTGTCTTCATCATAATCATAGATGTAACCCTGTTCAAGATAGCGGTTAATCATTGAAATTTTCTTTTCGAATTTATCCACGGAGGAGGTTTTATAAATGACCGCATATCCTGCCGCGCCCATTACCGTTGCCGTTGCTATAGCCGTAACCACTGCTGTCAGCACAATTTTCTTTTTGATCGTCATATACGAAAAACCCTCTTTCTCTATTTCAATAGGTAACTGTAAAATGAATCCAATGCCATGTCAGGAAAATGTATCTGTTTTACAAAAATTATATTTTACAATCTCTTTCTTTTCAAATAAAACAAACGGGCGGTTCTCCGATGCCATAGGCATGAACTGTTCCGCCCCGTTTTGTGATTCAGATTTTCAAAGGGTTGGACACAAGATACTTATGTACCATCATCGCAACCTTAAATACAATCGCCTGATCGAATTTTCTTAAATCCAAACCTGTCAGCTTATAAATCTTTTCCAGTCTGTATACCAGAGTATTTCTGTGTACAAACAGCTGTCTGGAGGTTTCGGAAACATTCAAGTCATTTTCAAAGAATTTATTAATGGTAAGGATTGTTTCATCATCCAGTGATGAAATATCACCCTTTTTAAAGACCTCTTTCAGGAACAGCTCGCACAGCTTGATCGGAAGCTGATAAATCAATCTGCCGATTCCCAGGCTGTCATAGTTGAGAATGTACTTTTCTTCATCGAATACCTTCCCGACCTCCAGAGCAATCTGCGCTTCTTTATAAGAATTGTTCAACTCATCAATGTTATCGGCTACTGTACTTAATCCAATCAGAATGGTCAGCATAGTTTCGGAATTGATGGTATCCAGAATCGACTGTGCCATTGCCTCCAGTTCCTGCGATGTTGCCGCTTCTTTCAGCTCCTTAATCAGCACAATATTATTGCTGTCAATATTGATAACAAAATCCTTTTCCTTATCCGGGAACATGTTCCGGATCACTTCATAAATTCCCGACTCGCCGTTCTCCTGGATTTTAATATAGAAAACGGCTCTCGGCATATCAATATCCACATGCAGCTCACGCGCCTTTTGATGTAAATCAAATGCCAGCAGATTGTCAAAAATAATATTCTGCATGAAATTGGTTTTATCATACTTTTCATCATAATAATGACGAACATTATTCGCCGCAACCGCAACCGCATTACAGCAATACTTTGCCACCTCGTCCGTACCCTCAACGTACACAATGTATTCTGTGTAAGGCTTATTGGACATAACGCGCATCGTGTATCCGTCCTTATACAAGATTCTGTCACTGTTGACCGCTGCATAAATCAGACTTTCCATCGTTTCCGACGATGGCTCCGGCCCGTTATAGGCAAGCACCAATCCGTGCGAATCCGCAATTCCGAAGCGTTTCGGAAACACCTCCGCCATCTGTGTTACAATATCTTGAAATGCCTTACTTATCATCTTTATAACCATTCCTTTCCGGGTCAAAGACACCCAACATACGGCTGAAAAAAACTCGCAGACTGTGCGCCGCTTATCCGATCTATTATTTTTTTCAGTCAAACCATTCCTCTATGTATAATCCTTTGAATAAGCTTTCTTATAGATACTTCTATTATACTATATTTTTTTAAAAAAGTCAAGTAGATTTATTATGGTATTAACATGGCTTTGTGCGTGTTATAAATACTAATATGACATGGAATTATTGCCTTTGCGAGCATGCGGCAAGATATATGAAAATTAACGGCGGCGGTAATATTGTTGCGGTGTTAAAATGGCGAGAATACAATCGGGATGGCAACGCACAGAGTGCAAAAAAGGAATATATGATTTTAAATGGCTTGATGATATAGTTGACAATCTTTGCAAGCGAGGCATCGAACCATGGATATGTTTATGCTACGGAAATGATTTATACACAAAAGCGGCTGAAACGGTATTCGGAGCGGTAGGAGTTCCGCCTATATCTACAGATTGAGGTTTACACAAAATAAGAGATTGCCCTATATTGATGCCATAGGTACTCTTTTTTTGTGCTGTCTGTACAAACTGGTGCACTTCAAAAAGAATACAGAACAATCTGTGTCTTTTTTTATATCCCCACACCTTTTAAAACTCAAACTCCCTGCCATCATAGGAAACAAAGAAACCATCATTTT
>CAUGRT010000054.1 GCA_959602045.1 uncultured Clostridia bacterium
AGACTTGCATTGTTTTGGGTTTGGAGTTTGTACCGGTGCCTAATTGGATGGCGTCGATTTCAATAGTACTCTCATCACTTACTGTTCGAGCATTATAGCCACCGGCAAAACCATCTGATGTCTGTGCACCACAACCGACAGCACCACCGGAAACAGAAAATGTTTTTGAACCCACTGCTGCACCGTCAGAAGTTTGAGAATCCCTTCCTACCGCGGCGCCATCCTTTGATCTTGCCATACTTCCGACTGAACCGCCATATTCAGTCCAAGTACTCACTCCTGCTGCTCCACCTTGAATTGCACTTGAACCTTGTCCAATTGCGCCACCTTCTCCGCCGACAGCGGCATACTGTCCGCCCTCAAATCCTCCATATTCAGTTTCTTTATCCGCCTTTTCATCTAAGGCAGCCATCACACCACTTGACGTAACCGGATTCATGCTCCCCACTGTCGGCGTATCATCAAATGTAAGCTTATCCTGTTTATATGCCAAATCCATCTTTGTAGCATAATCGCCAACATCCTGTTTCCCGGTCAAAGCCGTTTCCACATCCGCAAAGCTGTCAATGTCTGTACCGTCCTTAATCGCCGCAATGTCGGCTTCTCTGGCGGCTGTTTCGGCTTCTACGGCGGCTTTGTCTGCTTTGCCGTTGATGGTATCGGTCATGGCTTTATCCGCGGCTGTGCGTGCGGTTTCCTCCGCCGTAAGCCGTTTGCTTAGCGTATCATCCGCGGTTTTGCGGTTGGTTTCCTCATCCTCGATTTTGTCCATGAGCTGCTCATATACCGATGGTGTCGGCTCTGACGGTGTTTCTCCGGGGGTGTAGCCGGATTGCTGCACGCATAAATACGCCGTATCGGTTGTAATCCGTACACCGTTGCGCACGCCGAACACCGACACACCGAACCGCCCCGAAATCACCTCATGTGGTACGGTGCAGGAATCGTTTGTGAGTATCACCTCATAAGTACCGCCCTTACCGGAAAAGATCGCGGTTTTTGCCGTACCGTCCCAATCCTCCGAAAACCCGAATTGCGCCGTCAGATAGCGGACGCTATCGGAAATGATGGGGCGATTGTTGGCGTAAAAAATTTTTTGGTTTTCAATGTTAAAAAATAAATTCATCTTTTTTCCCTCCTTTTAACAGAATGTAATCACACAGTAGACATTCGCCATCATGGCGGAATCGCTCTGAGTGTAAATCTTGAAATACCCGTCAGAATATTCGAACGATATTTGATAGCGCATACTGCCGGTTATGTCAAGGCTTGTATAGCTTTCGCCGCTATATGTGGTATAAGTATTGGTTTGTAGGTTATATAATACGGTTTCGCCGTACCGATTCCCAAAATCCAAATCGCTCCGGTCATAGCCTTTATCACGCAAGCTGATTACGGCATAATGATAGGGGATAGCTGTGCCGGAAGTCAGCAGCTGGGCTTGATTTACCAGTGTTTTTTGAGGGGACACCGACCACACTCCCGACAAATCCACAGTAGTGGATAGATTCGAAGCTAACGCAGTGCGCCCCTGCGCATATTGCCTTGTGGATGTCATATTCCCCTCGGAATCAAACCGCGCCAATTCAACAGACTGCTCATAGGACGCTATCTTTGATTCAGATGTGTACCGTAAAAATACATTTCCGTCATTGGCTCGAACCAACCGCAAATAAGTATCTTCGCCGGTGATTTTATCAATGTTCAGAGATTTTTTAGAGCGAACCTTTGAACCGTCCCCGAAAATCGCAACGCCCGATTTAACCGTGATACTGTTTGTAAAGGAAGCAACCTCAAACTCATCCAACAAGCCGGGAATGATTCCGGCGGTGGCTAAATCCTCTGTGATTTGGTTCAATGCGTCCGCTCCGAATTTGGTTTCTGTAAATGTGAATGTGGAATTGCCTAAATCAATCGCGATATTGGCTAAGTCAGTGGTTGTAACAGCAGCGTCATACATAATCGTGCTGCTGGATGTCAGATTAATGTCACTCATTTTCTTTACTCCTTTATGTAATCCTCAAAGGTCGGGTTCTCGATGTTTGAGATTCCTTCGTAGGATAGAAATATGCTTTTTACGGTCTTTGTGTACACTTGCCCATCAATTTGTACTCTTAAAATATCGCCTACATCGTAATCCGCCCCATATGCAATATCCCGTGTTTTTCCGTCTACGGTAATTCGGGTATACAGTGCGTTGATTTCCTCCTGTGCCGACGCGGCATTGTCGGAGGATAGCACAACGTAGTTGTCATAGATGGTCGTGGCGGTTTCGGTTGCGGAGGTGACTTTCGTCCAGTTTCCTGTTGTGACATCTTTATAGTACCCGACTCGCACCGCTGCCGATTGGTCGCAGTCTTGAACCACATCATAAAAATTCAAGTTTCCGGGAGCAATCAGCAAGCTGTTTTCCTTTCGCTTTTTCAAGGTCAGAGTAAATCGTCCTTTAGTGAAATCCGGTTCAATGTCATATCCGAGATCATCATATTCCAGAATTTTTTGAAGCCATTCATCGCCCGGGGTCGGGTCGGTGATTTCCTTAAAATTCCGCGTACTTCCTACTGCGCTGGAATTGTTATAATTCAGCCAAATAAACATGCCTTTATTGAACATTGCAGCCAATGTATTTTTTACGTAAGAACTTACATCGGTTTTTGTTGCCGCCGTGGGTAAAATTAACTGCTTATGCAGCAGATAATTCAGCGAATACCCGAAAACCGTAGTAGTATGATTTTCGTCAAACATCCAGCTTGTCAGAACACCCGAAAATGTTTTACAATACACAATTACCGTGATATTGCTTTTCATTTTATCCCGGATGAGATTGGTTAGAATAGTATCGAAAAACTTGATTTCGATTTTTCCGTTGCCACGAAATTCCTTTGTGGCGTTTGCCGAAATATATCCCCGTTCGGCAGAGTATGCCGGGAGGATGTGCATAAGCTTGATTTGACTGTTTGTACATTCATAAAACTTTAAATCCATATTCATCACCATTCCGTAGATATGTATTCCGGACTGTACACCACCCATACTGAGAGCGTATCGGAGGTTTGACAAGTCAGCGTGATTTTATTGTAGCCGGGTTTTAAAATAAAGTCGCTGAGAAATGTCCGGTCTGTAATCGTGTTGGTAATATCGCCGCTGCGTGTGCTTTCTATCTGCCGGTGCTTTAAGTCGAATTTGATAGTTTCACCCGGATAAACGCGGTCGGGCAGCTCAATTACTGCCCGTTCCGTTCCGTCCGATTCCGATAGCGTGACTGTGACCGTCCATGTGGTACTGCTTGTGGATTCGGATAGGTTTTCAATATAAAGTGTGGGATAGACACCGCGGATTCCGCCCATCTCAAACTCCAGCTCCTTGATTCGACGCGTTGCCATGCCGGAATCAACGGTGGTTAAGCTTACGATAGGTTTATTTTTGGAACCTTTGAGGTTCGGCCATAAGTCCTCCAAACGAAACACATAAGCCACCACATCCTCATAGTCCAGAAAATACGGATAATCCGCAATAAACTGCACCGCAAACGGAATCACATCACATCCGGCAGACCGCTTAACATCGGACATGGCATAGAATTTACACGGAATCCGCCGTTTTTGCGTATCAAATTCAAAATACAGTGTTCCATCGGCGTATACGATGTCGAGGAAATTTTCAAGCTCGGTTTGACCGCCGTACAAGTCCCCGGCAAGCGTGATAATTCGTGCCGAATCCTTGCGGTCGGTGGTCTTTTGCCCCGGCTGCCCGGTATAGTCGATAGTGTTGTATTTTCTGTCCGGGATTCCGATTCCGGATAATTCCGTTAAGTTTGCAATTTTACTGTCCCCGCCACCGAACTCAATCTGCCCGGCGGTGGATTCATATAGGACGCGAAACATAGTATCACTCCGTTCTGTATTTATTGATTTTCTCGGCAGATTTCAACGCAAGCAGCTGCGCCTGTGTGCTTTCTCCTGCCGATGGCTGTACATAATATGCGGTATTATAGGTGTTTCCTCCGGACGCTCCGACCGGTAACGCTGTCGGGAACATCACCGAGATTTCCGCTTGAATTTGTGACTTTATATCTGCAAGGGCGCGCTTTAATTCATCCTTGAATCCTCTGCCGAACTCCGCCGCGCTCTCGGTTCCCGTATCATAAAGCTCGCCCGGGATTTCGCCAAATTCACTCAAAACAGAAGCCGCCAATTTATCCGTTTCCGTTTCGTAAAATTCTGCGCTGATTCGTTCCTTTTCTTCCTGCAACGCTCGCCAATCCGCGATGTATTTCTTCAAGTCCTCCGGGTCAGCATTAATGAACGTTTCGGCAAACAATATGCCCTCGTCCATAGACATATCCCGTGCCATTTCGAAAAACTCATATGGAAGTCCCTCGATCTGCTTCATCTTCAGAAGCGTATCGGCGTATTTGCGGTAGGCTTCGCGCGGCTTGGTTAAGTCAGCCAATTCGCCGGTCGTAACGTCAAAGCCTTTATCCACACGATCCTCCCAGACCAGATCGGCATAATGGACGGAATGAGTTTTTATCAGTTCCTCATCCTCGCTGAGCTTGTCAATCATGCTTTGCCGTCCGTCTGTGATTTTTCCGGCATAATCCTGCGCGGTTTTCAGAGATTTTTCGTATAGCTCCTTTTCCTTATCCGCGCATTTTTTGAGGATTTCAAGGTATTGGTCGCGCCCAGATTCTTCCGCTTTCAAGATGTACTCTTGTTTGATTTTTTCGATTTCTTCGGCATCCTCGGCGTTTTCGATTTTTTCCTCATATTCGCGGTCATAGGCTTCGTCCTCGATCCGCTGTTTTTCACGCTGATAAACTTGTTCGCAGTTTAATAGCCGCTCATTGGCGTTGTACATTGCGTACCATGCAATCCGGGCATTATCTTCCAGACCGTCCGCCAGACCTAAAATGACGTTTTTACCGATGTCGGCAAAGACACGCGAGGGCGAATGAATATCCAACTGTGATCTTGTTACCTTAGCTATCGTTTCCGAGATCATTACCGCAACAGAGATTAATGTTGGTAATTTGGAGTTCATGCCGTTGATTAAGCCTTGAACCACGTTTGCACCGACATTGTACAGATTGGTGCTTGCCACGATGGAAACAATGCTCTGCATAGCAGAACTTACCGCGGATTTGATTTGTTCCAGACCGCTTGTAAAAGCCGTTTGTACCGCTGTGATTTGTTCTGTAGCAATAGTCGGGAGCTGGCTTAGCTTCTCCTGGGTAGCGGTGGTGATGGAGGTCATGACGGAATCCACATCCGTTGTCAGCTGATTCATCGGCTCGAATGCCGCTACCGTGCTGTTGACAATATCGGTTGCCGCTCCGGTCACCGCCGAACTGCCCCCGGAAAGACCTCCGGCAAGGTTGGACGCGGATGTACTTCCGATGTCGGTCGTTTGTTCGATTCCGGTTAAGGCTTGCAGTGCGCTGTCGGTGGTTTGCTGTGCGGTATCGGGAATACTGAAACCCTCAAACCCGGACGCGAGATTCTCCGCCGCGGTTTCACCGATTGCGGTCGTTTCCTGCAACCCGGAAAAGCCGTCCAGTCCGGCTTGTGCCGCTGCGCTTGCGCTGGCGTTAATGCCGCTCTGTCCGGCACTGATTCCGCTTTCTACGCCGCTTGCGGTTTCCTGCCCGGCTTCTTGACCGCCGCTGAAAAGACCGCTGATACCGTTGATTAATCCACTGCCGATACCTTGCACAATTTGCAAACCGACATCAAGCCAGTTTGTATTGAGTATGGTGTCAATAATAGCAGCTATCAATTGCGGAACAGCGGCTATTAATTGCGGAATTGCCTGTATAAGACCGATTGAAAGCGCCATGACAATCTGTACCGCCGCTTGTGTAATCTGCCCTAAATTGGAGATAATCCCTTGTATTAAGGATATAACAAGTTGTATACCGCCTTGTATTACCATGGGGAGCATAGTAACAATGCTTTGTACTGCGGAGGTAATTAGTTGTGTCCATCCTTGTACAACAAGGGGGATACTACTAATTATTCCTTGCACCAATGCCATAACGAGCTGCAACCCTGATTGCAGTATAGAGGGTAATGCGCTTATAATACCTTGCTCCAAGTAGAATATAGCCGATATGGCGGATTGGTATATAACTGTTGCATTTTGAGATATTCCCTGCACTAAAGCTTGAATCAGTTCAAGACCTACGCCGATAATGGTGGGGATTCGTTCGGAAAATCCGGTTGAGAGGTTTGTTATGGCTTCTGCCGCTGTTTGCATCATCAACGGCAAACCGCTTGTTATCCCTTGCGCCAATCCTGTGATTAAATCCAGACCTACCAATAAAATCTGTGGAATACAAGTTACTAAGGTATTGAAAGCCTGTGTAACACCATCAACCAAACAGGGGGTAAGGGCTGTAAGCAGTCCCGGCAGAGCGTTCATCAGACTGTTTATAATTGCAGTTACGGCATTGAGCAGTTCCGGAAGTACCGTACTGATTAATGTCGGCAGTTCTTGCGCAATAATAGGCGCTAACCCCTCTATCAAGTTCGCAACGCCTTTTAATGCGCTTTCAACAGCCGGAATAACATTTTCCCCGAATGTCAGTGCCGATTGAACCAGTGCATCTAAGCTTCGGTCAAAATCTTCTCCGCCGGTCGTTAGGGCAACAAGCATATTGCACCATGAAGCTTTCATCGCTGCCGCTGAACCTTGTATGGTGTGTTCGGCTTCGGCTGCTGTTGTACCGGTGATTCCCATGCTTTCTTGAATTGCATGGATTGCTTCGGTAATATCCGCAAAGGAAGATAGATCAAATTTCTTGCCTGTCAACTGTTCGGCATCGGAAAGAAGCCGCTGCATTTCTTCCTTTGTACCGCCATATCCCAATTTCAAGTTATCCAACATGGTATAGTTTTGCTTGGCAAAGCCCTGGTATGCCATCTGGATGCTTGCCATGTCAGTACCCATTTTATTAGCGTTATCTGACATGTCGATAATTGCTCTGTCGGCATATTGCGCCGCTTGTTCCGTATCACCGCCTAAGCTCTGTAAAAGGCTTGCTGAAAAGCTGGTAACGGTGTCCATGTATTCATTTGCGGAAAGCCCGGCAGTTTGATAAGCATTATTGGCATAAGCCTGAACCTGCCCGGCGCTGTCCTTAAACAGCGTTTCCACACCGCCGACCAATTGTTCATAATCGCCAAATGCCGATACGGATTTCGCTACCAGAGTTCCTGTCATTGTGGCGGCTGCCGCTGCGGCTACGCCTACGCCTTTAACGGCGGTTTGCAGCGCACTGCCTAATCCCTGCGCAACCGTTTTCCCGGCTGACGCTGCCAAACTTCCGATTTTGGATAAACCGCTGTGCAGCGCGCCAAAGGTCACGCCGGCAACTTTTTTCAGAGCGGCAAAAAGTCCGGACGCACCGGATTTTCCATCCGTGAACCGATCTTTTACACTTTTCAGACCGCTTACAATGCTGTTGAGCTTGATACTTGCAAATTCTTTTGTATGCTGCGCTAAGCTTTTGATAGAATTGACCGTACCGGCTACGCTGATTTTTCCGATATTCTTTAAGCTTGCAGCAAAGCCGCTGACACCGCTCTTTCCCTCGGTGAGGGTAGTTTTTAATTGCTGAAAGCTTTCGGACAGCCCCGACAGTTTTTGTTGCGCAAGCGCCTTTAAAGACGCGGCAAACAGTGAGGTTTGAAGCTTTGCACCGGTCAAACCGTCAATTATGCTGCTTTTTAAGGTACTCCCGATGTTTTGCAGACCGCTCGGAATACTCTTAATATCCTGCCATCCTCGGTTAAAAGACTGTATGGCATTTTGGGCGCGGTTGGTGGTTGTCACGATGTTATTCAACGGGGCAACCATGCCGTTTGCGGAGGTCGTAGCCTGTGCGGCTGCTTTGCCGATTTCCTTTAAGCTGTTGGACGCGGTACTGCTGAGCTTACTGACTGTATTTTTAAATTGGCTGTCATCGCCGGTTATTTTAATTTTGATTTCGCCGCCGTCTGCCATTGTTATCACCATCCTTTTGTCATAGGAATAAAACAAAGGCACGAGGCACGCTTAGTTTATTTTATTTCAAATATTTTTTTGCATTTTTTGCAGATCGTGAAAAAACCTTTGGACTTTGCGTCCTTGTCTTTCCAGACATGCTTGTTTTTATGTCCGCAATGAGGACATAAAATATATTTTTCCATATCCTCACTCTTTCTTTTCGTGTTCATTATACCGATTTGCAATATATTTCCGCATATCCGCCCAATGCTCATCTGCGGTTTTGTTCACTGCATGAGTGAGCGCATACGCTTTCTTTTTGGATTTGTAATACTCCCGTTCGCTCTTTGAAAGCTTGGAAAGGCTGGCGGACGGGATCGACCGGAATCGGACAATCTCTTTAAAGCTGTCCAGAATCATCGCCTGCAACAGCCATTTAAACCGCCACCAGTGCAGCTCATAACGGTATAAGTCAATACCGCAGCTTAAAAAAGACAGGTCGATGTACTTCCAATCCTTTTCAAAGTCAAAGACATCCGCGCGGCTCTTATGCTCCGTGGATTTTTCTTTTTTATCAGCGGAATCCGTATGCTGCGCAAATCGGAAAATAGGGGTCATGATGTTCTTTAAAGCCGCTTTTGCAAGCTTGGGATTTCGGATTAATAAATCCTCGCTTTGGATAGCGGAAATCAGCATTTTCAGCATGGGCGGCTTTTCGAGAAACAGATCGGTATAGATGAAATCCAGAAAATCCCCCAGTTCGATTTCCTCCGCCGATAGCTTTTCGGAGTGGTACAGGAATTTTATCCAAATATCGAAATTGGGATTGATTCGGTAGGATTTTTTGCCGATCCGGATAGATTCGTCCCCTTGTATCATTTCTTTTTCGCGGCTCTGCGCTGCGCTCTGTTCTGCTTGGGCGCAAATTCCGCAGCAACCGCCATACCGTCTTTCTCGATTGCAGAAAGAATCTCACGATAAACAGAAATACACTCTCTGAGGTTGACGGCAGCACCAAATATCTGTTTGTGTACGTCCTTTCCGAACAGCGTATCAATAAAATCAAATATCGCATGACACTGCTCTTTGATGGATTCGGAAAGTCCTTTGCTATCGCCCAGGCTTTTCTCTGCGCGTTTCTTGACTTCATCCAGTGCTTTTTCGTAAATTTCAGCACTTTCCAAATCTAAAATATCAAACTCCAGTTCTACACCTTGAATCTCAAATTTAGCCATTTTAAAAACTCCTTTATTCAATCAAATTTGGGGGAAATCCGACCCTCACAAGGAATTTTGCAAGGGTCGGACAAAAATTATGTGTTGTCTGCTGCGTAGGTATACGTTTCGGGCATTGAACCGACCTTGTTCAGACTGATGTCAATTGCCGCATTTTCGCCGGCTTCTCCCGAACCGTCACTATTGACGATAATGGACGCTTGACCCTTTTCGCCTTTGCCGTTCAGCACGTTAAAATACACATACGGAACAACAACCGCGTTACCTGTACCATAGGCAATATCATGGCTGAAACAGTAGTCCTGGAATTCGTCCCCGACATAGCGGTCACCTGTGATCGAGAACGTCCGTTGTGTTCCTGTTTTGGTGGTGGACTGTCCGGCTCTGATGTACTGTTTATCCTCGGTAACGGGATTCATCTGCGCGTCCAGACCGGCAACACCCATCTGTGCTACGACATAATCACCGATTTTGGTGGATGGTGTGCTTGCAATGTCAACAGCTAATACCCAATCATCATTGGTAACAAATCCGGCATAATCCGGGTTGGGTGTAAATTTACTCATTAATGCGCTTAGTTTCATTTTCTCATTCTCCTATCTTTGTTCATAAATAATTTTAATAATCAGCTGTATTTTACAGCCTTTTTCATCCCTTCCGGCAATCACTCCCGGAAACGCAACCAGTTTTTGAATCCGGCAGTTTTCGGGAAATTGCGGAAAGTTTTTTACATGGTTCTGCTGTTCGACCCATTCGGACAGCTTTTCAAATGCTTCCAACACAACGATATTCGCCGGTGTGTTGGATTGGCTGACAAGCGGAGCGTATTGGGATAGGGTAAAACTGTATTCCTTGATTCCCTTATCGCGGATAAACTGCCGTTTCCATACGTCAGAACCGACCGTTTCGGGCGTATAGATGATCTGGTTATTCAGAACCAGTTCGCCGTTTGCGTCATATTCGCCCTGGGTAAAATACAAATCGGAAATATCCCGGTTTTGATATAGCCAATCCCAAACCGCTTGATGTTTTTTTGTGTTCTCTGTCATTTAACCGACCTCCGCTTTGATTAATGCCGCCGCTTCATTCAAAAACTTCTCACCCTCCGGCCCGGTACAGTTTTCACCGATGGACGCTTTATCCCAATAGTTTGTGGCTTTGCTGTGACCGTTGGGCTTCTTAAAGTTGAAGTTTTTATGATATGGGTATGTTGCATAGCTTGCAGGGTATACCACCGCCCCGGGTTCGGCATAAGCACCCCCGGAAAGATTGCCCGTACAAAACGGTACATACGGATCCATAATATTTTTCGCGGCGTTGGCAATGCTCTGTGATCGCACAGCTTTACTGACCTTGCCGATAATTTGGTCGGCGCGGATGTTGTTCTCAATCTGAATATTCAAGCTCATAAAATCACGCTCCCGTCACTGCGATATGCCGCAGCCGCTTTCCCAAATGCCCGTTGTTCTTAATCGTTTTCACCGTAATTCCGTTTTTTGGCGGTGTGGGGTCGGCAAGTTCTCCTTGTACCAGAATATCCCCAACCTCGATTTCGGGGCAGGGGACGGGGATTTTTACGGTGGTATCACTGCCGGTAATCAGAATATCACCGACCGTAATTCGCGTTGCCGTCCCGCCCCAGGAACAGCCTGTTAAGACAGTCCGAATCCATTCTGTTTGATTCTTGCCGAAAGCGTCAGTATATTTGCGCCGATGATAGAGCGTTACCGTATCTTGGCTGAATGGGAGCATGATTACACCCCCCTGTAAAGAAGCAAAACGCCCTTATGGTCTTTGTATTCCGACAGATACTGGCTGATA
Source organism: uncultured Clostridia bacterium (assembly GCA_959602045.1). Lineage (GTDB taxonomy): Bacteria > Bacillota > Clostridia > UBA1381 > UBA1381 > Ornithomonoglobus_A. Next base: position 11,046 of record CAUGRT010000054.1, read on the forward strand.
ATTCGGCGCGTGTTGGCGTTGGATTCCTCCGGGGAAAACGTTTGATAGCTTTCCGAATATCCATCGTTACTGACCCCGGTAAGCGTTCGTTCATCGGACGAGGATAAGAGCGGTACCAGCTCCACAACCAACCTTTTCAAGGCTTCGGCATAGGGGATATGAGCGATACCGCCGTAGAACACCATATCCGCCCGGATTCTTCCGGAGGTGTAGAAGTCGATTTTACGCCCGGCGGCAAAGGCGGAGCGGCAGAATGTACCTTCCTCCGCCGTACCGCCCAAAACGCGGTATTCTTCATAGGTTAAATACATAAAACCGCCCCTTTCTTACTTTTTGGCTTTCGTGTCCTTTTTGGGTTTCGGAAACTCCAGACCGATTCTTTTCGCCATGACGATCACTCCTTACGCCTTGTGGTGCAGATAGATACCGGCGGTTTTGTTCTCATAAACATCCGCCAGACCGTAAGCACGGTAGAAGAACAGCCATCCATCGGAAGTCTGATTTGCGTCCGGGGTGATGATCTTGTTCACGGTATGCTTCGGATACTGCATTAAACAAGGCTTGTGGATAATCATAAAGTTGATGTCCTTGCCGGTTGTAGCCTTGACAAAGCCGCCGCCGGTTTCGTCTACGGCGTCACTTCCGGTTGTTTTTGTTGTACCGTCATAGAGGTCAATTGCCGTATAGAAACGCGACTGTGGTACTTTCTGTACCTGGGTAAAGCTTGCCATGACTTCTTTGGATTTGGTCGTGTCCACTGCCTGCACCATGTTAAACAGTGTCGGTGTGATGAACAGGATTCTGTTCTCATACGGTACCTCATCCTCGTCCATTTTGGACTGCGCCGCTACCAATGCCGACAGAACGGCGTCACCATTGGAAAGCGTTGCACCGGCTGAAACTTTCGAGATTCCGGAAGTTCCGGCATAGGTAGCAAAGCGGAACGCGTCCATTTCGGGTACGACTTTCGTACGGATGAACTCACTGGAAAGCTTGCCGAACGCGATACCGGCGGTTTCCTCGTTGTCCATAGCGTCAATCGAGAACTTACGTCCTCTGTCGTAATTGAATTTAACGGTTTCATTTGTCAGTGTAACATTACCCTGAACATATCCGCCATTGCGGCTGTAGTCCGCCAGACCGTCCATAGAGATTTTCGGGATAATGATTTCATTGGTGTTGGAACCGGCGCGTACCAGTGAGGTATCACCGTCCAACATTGCGGTCATTGAACTCTGCTTGTAAACCTCGTCAAGCAGGTCAATGTATTTTTTGAATAGTGTGATTGAATTAGCCATTTGGTAACCTCTAAAAATTCATAAAAAAGTGTTGAAAAAATCGTCAGATTATGGTA
>CAUGRT010000055.1 GCA_959602045.1 uncultured Clostridia bacterium
TACCCGAACATGAGATTTTACAATTATCAGAATGTTCGGATATTTCATGTGCTGGTCAGCCATAAACGCACTATAATTTTGATACCATAGGTATGAAGATTATGGTGCTTTTTCTTTGCGCTAAACCCTTTGTTTTATGCGGTTTTCGGATACTCACGGTAACGATTTGCCTTTTCCGGCTTTCCCAAGTCCGCCTGTTAAGGCTGTGATTTTACCGAAATTCTATACTCTCGCATATTATTTATACTCACGAGAACGATACCTAACCCTCGGTAACGATTTATCTTTTTTTGAAAAATTGCGCAAAAAAATAAGGCGGAATGTCAATTGACACGCCGCCTAAATTTGTTTTAAACCGTTATTTCAGTTCCATCTTTAAACAAAAATTTTATTTTTCCGTCACGATATACCGTGGCATTTTCCAAAAGCGTCAGCCATGGTCGGTCATTCCATTCCGTCATCAGTGCTTCCTGCGATGCGATTGCATGAATAAATATGCTTAATTCTTTATCCCGATTTATGCGTTTCTCTTTTTCCGCACCCAGCCGCTCCATCTCCGTCGTAGCTTTTTCATACCTTTTGGTTAAACCTATGTACTTTTTTTCATAATCATCCTGCGATTGCGCATTTTGAGCATTTTCCTGCACGCAGGTTTTTACCAGTTCGGCAACAACCGCAATTTCTTCATTTAAGTTTTTTAGCTTATTATCAATATCAGAATAATCCGTGAGCTTATTTTTTATAAAATTACAATTCTCAATAACCGTTTCTTTGTCCGGCATCAGCTTATTATAGGCTGTCATAAACTTTTGCTTGATTGTTTCAGTATCAAGCGTTGGTGTACAGCACTTTGACTCGCCCTTAAATTTTGAATTGCAGCGCCATATCTGCTTGCGGTAAGCGTCAGTCGAATGCCAGACTTTCTGCCCGTAAAATTCTCCGCAGTCACCGCAAATCAGCCTGCTTGCAAATATATTATTCCCGCTGTACCTTCTTCCCAACGTTCTGCGCCTTGCAATCTCTGCCTGAACCATTTCCCATTCTTCGGGATCAATAATTGCCTCATGACTTCCCTCAACATAATACTGCGGTACTTCCCCCTCGTTAACTTTTGTTTTCTTTTCCAAAAAATCCACCGTAAAGCTTTTTTGAAGAAGCGCGTCACCTTTATACTTTTCATTCCGCAAAATACTCATAACCGTTGTCTGACTCCATTTGTTTTTTCCGGATGGCGTGGGGATTTCCATTTTATCAAGGTGTTTGCAGATGCCAACGGGTGTTTTCCCCTCCATAAACAGCTTATAAATAAGCCGCACAACCACAGCCTCTTTCTCTACAATATGCGGTAGGTTATCCTCTCCCTTTTCATAGCCGAGAAAGCATTTATACGGTATTGACACTTTTCCGTCAGCAAAGCGTTTGCGTTGTCCCCAGGTTACATTTTCCGAAATACTTCTGCTTTCTTCCTGTGCAAGGCTCGACATAATTGTCAAAAGCAATTCCCCCTTGCCGTCAAAAGTATAAATGTTCTCTTTTTCAAAGTAACACTCACAACCTACCTCTTTCAGTTTCCGTATGGTTGAAAGGCTGTCCACGGTATTTCTTGCAAACCTGCTTACCGATTTTGTAACTATAAGGTCAATTTTCCCGTCCAGTGCGTCCTTTATCATACGGTTAAATCCGTCTCTTTTTTTCGTGCTTAATGCAGAAATTCCATCATCGGTATAAACCTCGACAAATTCCCATTCCGGATTTCCTTTAATATATTTTGTGTAATAATCCACCTGTGCCTCATAGCTTGTGAACTGCTCATCGCTGTCTGTTGATACACGTGCATAGCCCGCTGTCCTTCTTCTTTTAGGTCTGACCATAGAGGTATGGGTAAACGGATTTATTGTCTGTGGTATAACCGTTACTGTTTTTGCCACTGTTTTTCCCTCCTTTGGAGCGCTTTTTGTCTTGCCGATTCTCTCATTTCCGGAGTCCAGCTTTCTTTTCTTGAATGGTCTTTCCATATACGTTCAATTTCAGTTCCGTTTTTCAGTTTAAATATCAGATGATTAGGCTCCGGCACTACGATTTTCTCAATCCGATTTATAACTGCCTCCTCATCAAAATATGTAAGTTCAAGTGCCGCCATTGTTTCTTCTATCAATGTTGTTTCAGGAATTTTCTTTCCATGGCAAAATGCTTTCCCTTTACTTAAATATGTTGAGCAGTTATATCCGTAACTGCCGTTACTCGTCATTCTGCGATAATTTTTGCCGCACTTCGAGCATTGAATTAACCCCGAAAAAACAGTGAATGTGAGTTGTTTTCTGTTGGCATTTGCCTTATTCCGTTTTTCTTCCACTACCGACTTTGCTTTCATAAAAGTATCTTTATCAACTATCTGCTCATGTGTTTCCTCTGCGTAATACATAGGTAATTCTCCTTTGTTTATGCACTGTTTCTTTTCAATATGATTATTGATAAAGCATTTTTGAAGAAGCGCATCGCCTATCATTTTTTCATTGCTGACTATTTTTGCTATTCTGTTACTTCTCCATTCTTTTCCGTGAGGGGTTTTAATTTTGCGCCTATTAAAATCCCGTGTAATTGAACCGTAGCTTTCTCCGGCAATCACCCTGTCGAATATTTCCTTTACAATTTCAGCCTGCTTGGGATTGGGTATAAGCTCATCATTTACTATATCATACCCATACAAACACCGTACATTGACAATTTGCCCCTTTTGAAAGCATTTGCGTATTCTCCATTTTTGATTTTCGCTTGCCGACAGACTTTCCTCCTGAGCATATGAGGCAAGGATGGTAAGCATCAATTCTCCCTCGGCGCTGATTGTATGTATGTTCTGTTCCTCAAAATACACATCAATTCCCATTGCTTTTAGTTCTCTCACTGTTTTCAAAAGCGTAACCGTATTCCTTGCAAACCGAGAAATTGACTTTGTAATGATCATATCAATCTTCCCTGCTCTGCAGTCTTTAATAAGGCGCATAAAATTTTCTCTGTTATCTCTTGTGCCCGACTTAGCCTCATCTGCATATACACCGCAAAATTTCCAACCGCTATGGTTTTGAATTAAACCGTTGTAATAGCTGATTTGTGCCGACAGCGAATGCAGCATTGCATCCTTGCCATTAGAAACACGTGCGTAGGCTGCAACCTTTTTTAGTTTCTCAAGCTTTGGCAGTGTTTCTATTTTTGTTATATTTCTTGACATAGAGTCACCTCCGTATAGTATTATGTGATATATTACCTCTGATTACATGATTTATCAAGCTGTTTTCACGATATATACTATACGAAGATAAACCGCAGGTATCCGCTGTAATTGTATCAATTTTAGCGTACTCTTTCTCGGTAATCAGCTCACTGTTCAGCATTTTATCCGCCTGCATCATAATAAAATTATACCGATTTATTTTACTGAAATACTCTTGATTCATACGCTCCCTCTCCCTTTTCCGAACCGTGCTGCGATATAACAGCCATGCGAACAATACTTTTGCCGCTTGTTTCCGTCACACTCAAACTCCCTGCCGCAAGTTTCACATATTAAATGATAAATAGTTCTTTTGGGCTTTTTTGTTCGTTTCCAGTATGCAATCCGGCAAGCATCACAGCAAAATTGACGAGGCTTACATTTATCACGGATAATAATTGATTTTCCGCAATTTTTACATTGCACCCGTGATTTATCATTACTGTTTTTTCTATAACAGAATGATTTTACGGTATTCAGTGATATTGATACTTTTCGGGAAATCTCCGCATATGTACACCCTTGTTCACGCAGCATCAGTATCTGATTCTTTTGCAGTTCTGTCATAATCAGTCCCCCTGTTTCCTTAAAAAATATTACTCTCACTACAAACCGGACATAAAAACAGCGTTCGGGCGAAAAAAATAGGAATTTTCGAGTGAGTCCGTCTACATTTTCATAAAAATTCATTACATTTTGGTTTGTTCTATTTTGTAGACATAACCTCTTTTAAGCAAAAAATATGACCTGCAAGGAAATAAATCCTCACAGGCCATAATGAAATATTCGGTTATTCGCCGTAAATCCCGGCACGGTCATTGATTACAAGGATACGGAGCATATTATCATCAAGCATAAGCTTGCCCTCGCTGTCACCCTTGAGATAACCCTTTCGCATAAGCTTGGTGACAGTAGGCTTTGCCCAGTCGGGCATATTATCGTCAACCCAAGCGTAAACCATTTTGTTTTTAAGCTTGTCTACATCGGTTCTGATATTTTCGATCTCATTTTTTAGTTCATCATACTGTGCCATAGTTAAATCCTCCTCATTTTCGGTTAATTTGTTTTTAAATGTGTTCCATAATGCCCAGTTGTTTTTGCTCATACTTGCCGGACAGTTTTTGCGGCTTGCGTCATAGTGGCGAACCACACGCGCAAGCGGAATATTGAGTTCTTTCATAAGATGTTTTGTAAGTTCGATAGAGTTATTGAATGCGGCATCATAATTTCCATCGCTATTTACGCAGATTTCAATTCCAACAGAGTTACGGTTTGTAATGCCATATTGTCCCTTGCCGTCACCGCAGTGCCAAGTGTAATAATGAGTATAATCATTTACTTGAAGAATCTGCGTATCGTCAACAAAAAAGTCTGCCGATGCATTTCTGTTGCCGCCGTTAAAATAATTAAAGTGTGCATTTGCATTGGCGCCTTTGCCGGTGTTTCCGGTATCGTGAATTACGATATATACCGGCTTTTGTATTCTTGGTGTTCGGTTGTATGCAATCTGCTTTTTATTGATTTTCATTTGATATGCTCCTTTCCAACTGTAAAATTCTCTGCTCCAGTTCATTAAGCTTTGGAATACGCTCATTCGGAATACTGCCATCAACATTCATAAACTTATAGCTAAAAAACTGTACTGTGTTAGTTTCTTTGTTGACACCGGTTCCAAGCTGTACCGCCGTTATGGGGTTCCCTTTGTTGTCCACGGTTTTTGCTCCGTCACCGAGTGCTGCACCATGCAGCGTTTTGCTGTTTCGCCCCGCGGCTGCACCGTGACTTGCATACGCATTCTTTCCGCAAGCCATGCCTTCCGATGCAGACGCACCGCTGCCGCCAGCCATACCGGAGGATGCCTTTGCTTTTGCTCCTATGGCAGCACCGCCCGCTCCCCCCAACGACGCACCGGCACCTCCGATAAAACCGCCGTTGTGTTCCTTATCCGCTTTAATATTATTTAAATATATTCTCCGGTCAATTTCAGACTGAAACTTATTGTAAACCGCACCCGATGCAACCGGATTTGAACTGCCGTATACTAAATCCGAATCCACATCCGTCAGTTTAAGATAATTTTCCAAGACGTCACTTACTTCCTGCAATGCTTCCGTTTTCGCATTTATAAACGCTTTTTCAATACGCTCATATATATCGGATAAAATCGTAGGTGGTGGAGTTATACTTTTCTCTGCATCGTCGGTATAGCCTGTTTCATGTACGATAAAACCGGCGGTATCGGATGTTATCAAATCACCGGCACACACCGAAACATCAATCCTGCCGTCTTGTTTTAACGCCTCATACGGAACAAGGCACCGCCCGTCTTTTAACAGCTGTGCATATGTTCCGCATTTTGACGCGAATATGGCAATAATATTCGCGTTCCATTCCTTTGTAAAGGTAAAGTTGGCATATAAATAGTTCCTTGAACCTGCCACAACATAATTATCATCTGTCCGTTTTATGTGCTGGTGTTCAACAGTAAAATACAAATCCATTTCTATTCACCGTCTTTGTCCTTCAGCTTTGCAAGCGCATTCTTTATCGGCTCCGGCAGCGGCAGACCCATAGCACCCCAATTTTCGAGAATTGAGAAACCCTCGTTTGCTATATAGTAGGATACCGTAACGGTACGAAGTGCCATTGAGTCGATATGTATAAGCTGATCAAGCTGTGCCGCCACGGCGACAATCAACAGTATTCCGATTTTTTTGACACCGCCGATATAGAATTTACTTGAATCAAATTCTTTTAATGCCCATGCCTTAATAAATCCGCTGATGAAATCAATCACCATAAAAATAAGCAGAATATTCAGCATGGAATCCATGCCTCCGAAAATGTATGCAAGCGCTGTGCATACCGATGTGTAAAATAATTTTAGTTTTTCCATAATAGTTAGACCTCCTTAAAAATCTGCAGCGTACTTTCGCTTGTATCTGCGCTATAATAATGTGTTACTGATATATAAAAAACAGAGCCTGCGGCAAGCGCAAAGCTCTGTGAATAAAAGTATGAATCGGTCATTAGTTTGAAATTGCCGTCATAAAGCCGTATTTCGTGGTCGCCGCTTTTTCGGTTTACTTTGATTGTATAATTGCCGTCTGTTGTTGGTGTAAATTTATATAACTTCATTGTTTCCGAATCCGTCTTTATTTCAGCTGAAAGCAAAGTCGGAACGGAAACCGGTGAACCCTCAACATTTGCATACACGGCAGTTGCCTTTTTCAGCGTACCGTCTATGTTTACAAAGACTTCAGACGGTTGTTTTTGAACACCGTAATTGTTCGGAAACACACCATAGAAATATTTATCGTTATCAAGTTCCGATAAGGTTATGTTCTCGGTAATCGTCAGCTTTGTGATTCCGTACCACGTTGACCATGTTCTGCTCGAACCGGGGTTTGAGGACGGAACACAGGCAATCTGCGTTATGGTGTAGTTTGAAATATCGGTGTCGATTGTATATTTACCATCATCCGGCAGAGTGAACGAGCATACCTCATACCAACCGTAGTTTTGACGATAAATATAAAAATCCCACGACCGTCCGAGAACCGTACCCGAGCCTGTGTTCTCAATTTCAATATCCATTGTGATATGTGAACAGCCGGAGACGGCTGTGTTAAACAACAACGGATAGGTATAACACTTATTGAGTGTTACTCTCGATTCCGACCACTGATACTGAAATCTGCCTTTTTCGCCGTAACCCGCATACGGGTAATCATACTTAAAATTTATGTTTGCCATGTCGCACCTCAGAAAGTTTTAATAACAATATCCCCATAGCTTGTTGACGGAGGAGTTGAACCGCTCGTCCACAGTACAATGTTTCGCACCTGTTTGGTGGTGTAAGCTGTGTTTGACTGTGCCGTCAGCTTTGCGGACATTGTGGTATCTGAATTTTTCTTTACAAAATTGGTATCGACATACAATTTATTCGCTATATCATAGTCTGAACTTGGATTTTGCACCTTTGCTCTGCCACTTGAATCACGCATCATAAGTCTGCTTGATGTGTATTCCGATGTTGCGTTATCAAGCTTTTGCTTATCGGTGTAACTCATAAAACCGTTTGAGTTTATCGTTGCATTTTGATGTGTTCCGCTTGATATATGATTGTTGCACTCCGCAAGCGTGACAGGCGGATTTGCCTGCCACGAATTTTGCCCTGTTATTGCTTTTATCCTGTTTGCAAGCCAGCCGAGAACAACCGACAACTTGCCCTTTGAAGTGGAACTGTCGGGTGCTGTCTGCGCATAAACGCTCGGTGTGAGTAGTTCATCAATGGTATCAAAATTCTCGTTTATGACCGCAATGTCGGCATTATCCGAATAAAGTGGCTTTTTTAATTTATGATTGGTTGTTTCCTTCGGCATATTATCACCCCTTAAACCAGATTAGAACTTTATCATCGGCTATACGCTTGAGAACGGTGTACCCATTATTTACGGATTTTGCAGCTTTGCCGTTCGTTCCGCATCGGCAAATATCACCGCTTTGGAGTGTTCCGTCATCGTATACAATGAGTTTTCCGAGAACACCGACAGCCGACCATTCCGGTCTGTCATTTCTCGAAATATATTCCAGATCCGGATTCCAGTCGGGATTTAGTATCGGTTGTGTTTCGATATGTTCTTCAGTTATAATATTGCCGTCCTCATCGATTTCAGCGGAAACGGTTACATCGTGGTACTGTATTCTTCCAAAATCATCGGTCACATATTTTCCTTGCCAGTGCATTTCGCCGCTGTCGCCGATGATGGCCGGAGTTGCCGATACAATTCCAAGCGGCACATCAAAGTCCTCACACAATACAATTTTTCCGTCTTTCAGCTTTACAAAATATCCTGCTCTGTCCTCGTTATTTGGGTTTCCGTCTGCCCACTCGAAGTATTCCGCATAGTCGGCGCAGGGTGAGGTGTATTCCTTATCTGCATGAACACTCCCGTCAGACAGCACCTTAAACGCAAGTCCGGGGGTTTTGATTGCCGTTCCGTTCGCAAGTGCCAGAGAACACCTTTCATCATTGATTCCATATTTTCCAAAGATAACAGCACCGTCATTTGCAGCGATTACCTGATACCCATAGGCAAATGAATACCTCACCGTTGCCATTCCGTGTATTCCTCCTGCCATTGACGCTTCGGCATATGATGTACTGCTGTCACGAACAAAAATTATCCCGTCCGGAAAAAGCTGCGGTATGTAATCTCCCGATCCGACCGGATTCGTATCATCTGCCATATATATGATATTTCCGCTCACTGATTTCACTTTCACCGTCTCATACAGAATGGTATTGATACAGTTGTAACTCCTCACAATAATGATACTGTCCTTTTTTATTCCGGCTAAGCCATACCGACTGTCAATAGTCAGCGTCTTTTCGTTCCAGTTTAATTCGGTGCATTTTAAAGGTCTGCCGTAAACTTTCGAACGCGTCCCTGCCGACAATGCACATGACGTATAGGCTTCGCTGTCATTAAATGCTGCCGATTTTTCACCGCTTGCCTCTGCATAGTTTGCCGCAAACGAAAATGATGCCCTTGCTTTGCCCTCGCAAAACGCAGCTGAACCGTTTGCTGATGCGGATGCCGTGTTTGCCGCAAATGAATTATTTCCGCTTGCTGTACTGCTTCCGGCAGCAAAGCTTGTCGCACCCAGAGCCTTGCCGCCGAAAGATATATTGGATTTCCCCGGTAATTCCTTGTATGCGTCAACCAGCGGAATACATACCGACACCCCCTGATAGTCCAGCACTGTATGCGTTTCATCCGGCGGTGACATCGAAACACCAATATCCGAAATCTTTATATACCTGTTTGCCGTATCTATTTCTTCTACCTCTGCTATACACAGCGGCGATGTAATATCCAGCCAATCAGTCCAATCTTCATTTACCCATGTCTGATTCACCTTAATCGCCACCTTATCCCCTGTTTTTACGGGTAATGCGGCATCATTAATATGAGGATAATAGCCTACCTGTCTTGTCTCAGCGTCATAACCGTCAAATGAAACTTCCGCCTCATTGTATATGCTCTTTCCGGCAGCTATAACATTAACACCGTCACCGACAATGATATTATCCGAGCCGATAATGAGGTTATTACTGCCGTATACAATATTGTTTTCGCCCAATATGAGATTATTCTCGCCGTCAACATACATTTGCTCTCCGAAATTTCCGCCCTGTGTTCCGTTCTGATAAATTTCGTTTAATGCGTCCACTAAGTTTTTAGCCGAAGTCTTGAGTTTTTCCACGTCACCCACATCGGCAAATGTGGCAAGACCTATATCGTTCGGATGTATCTCTGCCATTAGTCATTCCTCCTCGCATATGCTTTATTGTTATTCCATATAACCTTTGCATTTCCATTTCCGTCCGGGCAATAAAAAATGCCGTCATCCGATATGTTAAGATTGGACTTAACCTCGAATGTCAGCATCCATTCCCATGAATAGTTTTTTGCCGCCGTCC
>CAUGRT010000056.1 GCA_959602045.1 uncultured Clostridia bacterium
TACAGACTACAATGGATATTTATGCAGATGTGCGATATGATAATAATGATGTGATCCATAAGTTGAGTAATTACTTAGGATAGCTTAAAATGTTTGAAGAGGTAAAAGTATGTCAAAAGTATGTCAAATGTGATTTTGATGAAGTGACATATAGCTTATAAACCGCATAGGTAAGCCAAATTAATACCATGGTAATTCTATTTGACTTTTTCGACTAAATGTGCTATAATAATGAAATGCTATAGGACAGAGGTCAAGTAAAATGGAAGCTTTTAAGAATGTTATGGTTGGAATCGGGCAGGTTCTGGTGATTATATGGAATACAATTGTTGCCGGAGTTGCCGCCGCATCCAAGTGGGTGGGGGCGTATTTTACGGAAAATATCTTGCCGATGATGCCGACAATGCTGAAATTTTTTTCAAATAAAAAAATCAATATGGTGATCTTTTGTGTTGCGGCTGCGTATATTCTGATTATGAATATCGTGGCGCTGTGTCTGTTCGGTACGGATAAGCGGTATGCCAAAAGACGGGAAATGCGAATCAGCGAACGCAGATTGATGCGCTCTTGCTTTTGGGGCGGCGCAATCGGCGGCTTGATCGGAATGAATGTTTTTCATCATAAAACCCTAAAGCCGAAGTTTCGCGTTATTGTTCCGATTCTGTTTGTTATTCAGCTGATTATTCACAGCTTTGTACTGGGATTTTTGGGATTCTGGGCGTTTTTTTGACAACATAAAGAAAAAATACTTGAATTTTTTTGGAAAATATGATATAATACGATTGTCTATGAGAAATTGTGAAATGGAGATTAGCGTGAGAAATGTTCTGTGCGACTCCTTGTTCACGATGAGATTTATGCCGCCGTACGGCGGAATGGAGGATTATTATGGAGGATACGCTATCGCGGACGGGGGATCGGCAAAGAATTATTCAAGAACTTGTTCCGGGTAAGCAGATTACGCTTGCACATGTTATTGCCAGTCCGGATCCGATTCTTTATCAAAAGCTGGGCTTGAATCCTGAAATTGATTATCGGGGCAGCGCTATCGGAATTGTGACTTTTTCGCCGGCTGAAACCGCCATTATCGGAGCGGATATTGCAACCAAAACCTCGAATATTGATTTAAGCTTTGTGGATCGTTTCAGCGGTACTTTGATTATTACAGGCATGGTAGCGGATGTGGAAACAGCGCTTAAGGCGATGTGCAGCTACTGCACCGATAAGCTGAATTTTGCGGTTTGTGAAATTACAAGAACATGAGAAAAATTATATTGGTGGGGCGTTCGGAGGCAGGAAAAACTACGCTTACGCAGGCGCTCAAGGGTGAGAAGATTCATTATAATAAAACGCAGTATGTGAACTGCTTTGATGTTATTATTGATACTCCAGGTGAGTATTTGCAGACCAAAAACCTGGGATCGGGATTAGCAATGTATACCTTCGAGGCGGATGTTGTAGGACTTTTGATGAGTGCGGAGGAGCCGTTTTCGTTATTTCCGCCGGCAGTAACGCCGGTATGCAACCGGGATGTTATCGGTATTGTTACCAAAATACATAATGCACATGCCAATATTGCGCAAGCAAAGGAGTGGCTGCGTTTGGCAGGATGTCAAACGATCTTTTGCGTGGATTCCGCTACGGGAGAGGGCGTGTGGCAGATTCTTGAATATTTAAAAGAGGACGGCGATGTTATGCCGTGGGATGCATAGGGGCTTTTCATTTTGAAATGCCTTTTTTATTATGAAATCAAAATACAATAGAAAAAGGAAGAACATAGGATGAATTTTATTATAATCACATTAGGATTGGTATGTGGAATTTTATCGGGCGAAGCTGTCGGAAGCTTTTTTGCAATCTGTTTCTTAACTGTAGTTTTTATCGGATTTGTTATCCGGTACGCATTGGGTCGCAAACCGAATATCAATAGACTTTGTACGGTACTCGCCTTTGGAATTGGCGTTGTTTCCGTGAATGTTGCACTTTCGAGCGGAACATTGACGGATTATGTGGATCATTACTGCACGCTTACCGGCAGAATTGCCGAGGTTTCTAAAAGCACCGATGAAAATTATCGATATACCCTGGATACGCGTTCAATTCAATATGACAATGAAACACAGGAGATCAAGCAAAATATTATCCTGACATCGCCCGAACAGTATGAGCTGAACGACACGATTACCGCCGAGGGATTTTTGAAGATACCGAATCGGGAAATGAATGAGTTTGGCTTTAATCCCAAATTGTTTTATCAGGCAAAGGATATTCATTATAAAATGTATTCAAAGCAATGCGCTTTTGCGGAACCGCCGATTCGCTCCTATCTTCCGTCTGCTTTTGCGGCGACGCTGAGATATAAAATTTCGAAACTCGTTTACAGTGTGTCGAGCGGTGATCATGCGGCGATTTTGGATGCGGTACTTTCCGGAAACCGCAGCGGAATTTCGGATGAGCTGCGCAATACTTTGGTTCGGAGCGGAAGCTATCGCTTTTTGTATACCGCTTATTTCTTTATTTTTCTTTTGACATTGATGATTGGGTATTTTTCGGGAAAGATTCCGAGAAAGATCAGAACCTTGATTTTGGTGGCGGCAATTCTGATGATTGGCTTGCTCAACAGTGATCGCCCGGCATTTGTCAAGGCATGCCTTTACACATCGGCTATTTTATTTGTTCGGCAGAAATGGGGCTATGTCTATCGTCCGGATCTTTTGTGTGCTGTGGCATCAGCAATGCTGCTGGCAAATCCGTTACTGATTTACAGCAGTTCTTTTGTTATTTCGGCGGCAGCCGGTGCACTGCTGATTGCCTTTGGTGATCCGATCCGAAAACGGCTGACGTTTATCAAAAATGTGCGTTTGCGCAGCAGTCTGGCGGTGTCTTTTATTTGTACAATCGGCTTGCTGCCGTTGGAAGCCTATTATTTTCATGGCATTGCGCCGTACTCTGTTTTAACGGCATTTCTGTATCTTCCGGTCAATGTGCTGATCTGGATTTGCTTTTTCCCGGCGGCAGGATTGATTAAGCTGTTTGGATCAGCGCCTGTCTTTTCACAGCTTTTGAGTGTAGCGCTGTTTTCCTATGAGAAGCTGCCTTGCTGGATTGAAAAGCTGCCGTATGCGTATTTGTATCTGTCAACTCCGGGAGTGATGCTGTCGGTTGCTTTTGCGATGGGTTTGAACACCTTCTATTTAAAGCTCCATCAGCGCAGATACCGACTGGGCGCAGCAGCAACCGCGGTGTTGCTGGGTTTTGTGGTGATTGGGCAGATTCCGAGATTGGGAACGGTAGAAATGACCTTTGTCAATGTCGGTCAAGGGGACGGTGCGGTGGTTAGCGTGCCGTATCAAGGCAATATTTTGATTGATGGCGGAGGCGGAAATGCTTACTCCGAGTACAATCCCGGAGAGTCGATTTTTGTACCGTATTTGATTAGTCATGGAAAAACGAAGATTGACGCGGCGTTTATCAGTCATTTTCATAAGGATCATGCGCAGGGGATTATTGCTGCGGTGAAGGAATTAAAGGTGAAAGCCTTGTTCCTGCCGGATTCCTTGGAGGACAGTGATTTGAGAAAAGAAGCGGAGCAAGCCGCAAAAGAAGCCGGAACTGAGATTTATTATCTTTCCGGAGATACGCGTCTGAATTTTAAGAACGGATTGGTGGTGGACGTGTATACGCCCGATGAACGGACGCGGATGAGTGAGCAGGAGAATGACACTTCACTGCTTTTGAATGTGCGGTACGGGGAAAGCAATTGTCTTTTTACAGGTGATATGACCGGCTTTTCCGAGCATAGTCTGCTTCTGAAAAACAGAGTTCCGCAGGCGGATGTTTTGAAAGTGGCACATCATGGTTCGTCGACATCAACCACACCGGAATGGGTGCAAGCAGTGCAGCCGAACATCAGCATTTTGAGTCTGGGTGAGGATAACACCTATGGTTTTCCGCGGCAGAGTGTGCTGGACGCTTTGCAAAATACAACAATCTACCGAACCGATCGGGACGGGGATATTACCGTTATTGCCGATCAAGAGAAAATCAAACGTGTGCGCACTTATCGCTAAAGACCAATTCGCAATTCGCACTGGTAGGAAATTCATCTGTTTTCAGTCTATGGAGGCGAGTTCCGCGCAACGTAGCGGATGTTTGAGCCGTAATAGACTGAAAACAGATGAATTTCCATTGAAGAAATTTTTATTGTGCCGAATCATCATCCGAAAATGCGCTGACAATGCGCTCATAGACTTCTTCGGAATGGTCTTTAAAATAAATTGCGATTTTTTCCGCTTCCTCGCGTGAACCGGCATAAAGCGAAAGATTCATAATTTCGGTTTTATCATCATCCAATAGCCGACATTCGGCGTTATACTCATTTTTACGGACGGGGACAATATCGCTTTGGATTGCATTCTTTCTGCGTTCTTCAAGAAAAAGCTTTTTGATGGATTCCAGAATCGGCTCGCGGATGTATACGGGAATATGAACGGCGAAAAATTCTCCGGCAGCCATCCCCTTGGGTGTGATTTTGTATTTCTGATTATGACCGCTCTCGATGTACTTATGGACGTGATTGGTAGACACGAGATTTTCCAGGGAAATCTGAAAATCATTATAATTAATGTTGCAGTTATCCATGACGAGATTAATCAGAGAGTTATACGCAACAGGCTCGTCCGTATTGCAGAGCGTATACAGAATAATAAATTGAATCAGTACCGAGTCATCAATTTCTTTTTGATATAACATAAATAAGTTCAACCCTTTCTTTGCATGCAGTAAAAAGATTTTTATAAAAAACTTTCATCTTATTATAGCATATTTTTTTGAAATGTGCTATAATATATTGTAATAATTTTAAAAAATTTTTTGAGTCGGATTTTTACGGCGAACGGGAGGGACGGGCGTGATAAAAAAATTAACACAGGAAGAAGCGAAACGCTTGGAAAATATGTATGAGTTGGAGCGTGCAAAGAGAGCGGAGGGGTTTCAATGTATATGCGGCGTGGACGAAGCCGGGCGCGGGCCGTTGGCAGGGCCGGTTTATGCCGCGGCGGTTATTTTACCGGATGGGTTGATTATTCCGGGACTCAACGATTCTAAAAAGCTTTCCGAAAAACGACGGGAGGAGCTTTTTGAGATCATTCAGCAAGCAGCGGTAGCGTATTCGATTGCGTCGGTCGATGAACGGCGGATTGATGAAATCAATATTTTAAACGCTGATTTTGAAGCCATGAATTGTGCGGTAGATACGCTGTCCGTTCAGCCGGATTTTGTACTGATAGACGGAAATATCATGCGCGGAATGACATTGCCGCATGAAACGGTCGTTAAGGGTGATTCAAAATCGGCTTCTATTGCTGCAGCGTCTATTCTCGCAAAGGTCAGTCGGGATCGCTATATGAAACAGATGGCGGAGAAATATCCGCAGTATGGCTTTGAAAAACATAAAGGGTACGGTACAGCTGCACATAATGCGGCAATTCTGAAATATGGTCCTTGTGAGATTCATCGCAGAACTTTTTTGAAAAAGCTTCTGGGAGAACAGACATGACCGTTAAGGAGATCGGCGATTACGGAGAACGTGTGGCGGCGGCTTATTTAAAATATAAAGGATATGACGTTCTTCAGCAAAATTATCGGATTCGCGGCGGGGAGATTGATATTATTGCAAAGGATTCGGAGGAACGGTATATTTTTGCCGAGGTTAAAACAAGAAGCCACGGCATTGCGGCGGAGTCGGTAGATCGGCGAAAACAGGAACGATTAGTCAGAACGGCGATTGCTTATCTGGGACGTGAGGATGTGGATATGCGATTTGATGTGATTGAGGTTTATTACAGACTTTCTGAGGAGAGGATGATAATAACGCGAATCAATCATATTCAAAATGCGTTTCAGGGTGCGTGATACTATCCCGTTCAGACCGAAAATTCGTCTGTTTTCATTCTATTCCGGCTCAAACATCCGCTACGTTGCGCGGAACTCGCCTCTATAGACTGAAAACAGATGGATTAACGATTAGGTGAAAGGAGTTCGTGATTATCAAAATGAAGTACAAGATATTTGACGCCCATTGCGACACCTTGTGTCTTTTAAATGATTTGGGAGGTTCTATTCAAAAGAATCCGTTCCATGTGGATAAGGCGCGGATGCGGACGTATGATTCTTACACGCAGGTTTTTGCTTGCTTTATTGACCCGATTTATCGGGATACTGCGATGGAGCGGTTTATTGATTTGTCCGATGTTTTCTATTCTCAGCATATTGATGGGATTTTGAGCGTTGAGGGCGGTGAGATGATTACGAATCTGAAAGCGCTTCGGACATTAAAGCGTCTGGGGGTTCGGATTGCGGCGCTGACGTGGAATTATTCCAATCATATTGCGACAGGGGCATTGGAGCCGAATCCGGAAAGAGGGTTGACGGAGTTTGGCAGAAGTGTTGTACGGGAAATGAACCGAATCGGGATGCTGATTGATTACTCCCATTTAAACGATCGCTCCTTTTTTGAGATTGCCGCAATTTCGAAAATGCCGGTAGTTGCGACTCATTCGGATTCGAGGGCAATCTGCCCGAATCCGCGGAATTTGACGGATGAACAATTCCGCATTGTTATGCAGACGGGAGGATGCGTCGGAATTAATTTTTATCCGCCGTTTTTAAGCGGAGAAACAGCGGATATTGAGGATATTATACGGCATATTGAGCATTTTATGAGTCTGGGCGGAGAACGAAATATCGGAATCGGCGCGGATTTTGATGGTGTGGATTGCTTGCCGGAGGGAATTAAAAGCTGCCGCGATACATATAAAGTATTTGACCGACTTTTGCAGCTGAATTACAGCGAGAAAACCGTACAAAGAATATCCCATCGGAATTTTGAACGGATATTCAGACACTATGCAGCACAATAGAAAGAGAGAGGAATGAAACCAATGCCGAAATTTTTTACTGCAAGGGAAAATATTTCAGATCATGAAATAAAAATTGATAATGAGGATGTGGCGCATATTACAAGGGTTTTGCGCCTGAAATGCGGAGATTTGATTACGGTCTGCGATGGCCGCGGCTATGACTATGCCGCACGCATTGAGAGGATTGAACCGAAAGAGATTTATTGCTCTGTGCAATCCAAACAGAAGTGCAATACGGAATCCAATATTGCCGTAACGCTGTTTCAAGGGATTCCAAAGGCGTCTAAAATGGATTATATTATTCAAAAGACAACGGAGCTGGGGATTGTACGCATTGTTCCGGTAGCGTTGGAGCGGTGTGTGGTTCGCTTGGAGAATAAAAAAGCGGAGGAAAAGAAACGGGATCGCTGGCAGAAAATTGCCGGTGAAGCGGCAAAGCAATCCGGCAGGGGCGTGATTCCGGAAGTAACCCTGCCCATGAGCTTAGAGGACGCGCTCCAAATGGCAAAACAGATGGATTTGTGCTTTGTTCCGTATGAATGTGAGGAGCAAAAGCATTTAAAGGAGGTTTTGACCGCAAAGCCGGAGGTTCAAACGGTAGGCTTTATGATTGGGCCGGAGGGCGGTTTTGACCCTGCGGAAACAGAAAAAATCAAGGCTGCCGGGATTGAAACGGTGACGCTCGGCAGACGGATTTTGAGAACGGAAACTGCCGGAGAAGCGGTATTAGCAATGGTTATGTATGAATTGGGAGACATCAATGGCTGAAATTTTTGTGCAAAGCATAGAGGGCTTGCGGATGGACGCGGTATGGGATTCTCTTTCCGAATCGCGCAAACGCAAGATCGCGCGGCTAAAGAATGAGCAGCAGCGATTATTGTCCGCGGCGGCGGAGTTGGCATTAAATCGTGCCATATCTTCACAGTTTCCGAATGTTTCTGTGCCGATTCAATATGCATACATGCCCAACGGAAAGCCGTATCTTAGTGAATCAGAGGGATATATCAGTTTATCCCATTCAGGAAAATGGGCGGTGTGCGCCTTTTCTGATAAAGAAGTGGGAGTGGATATTCAGAAAATCCGACCGGTCAATTGGGCGCTTGCCGAACGCTTTTTTTCGGAAGTGGAAGTCCGGGCAATTCGGGATTCTGAGAATCCGGATCGCGCTTTTTGCGAGCTCTGGGTAAAAAAAGAGGCGCGTGTTAAGCTGACCGGAGAGGGAATCGGCGGCGGATTTGAAAAAATCAAGGCGGATTTACCGGGACAGTATCGGTATACGCTGCATGACATCGGAGAAGAAAATTATGTTCTTTGCACTTGTGAGCGAATGACAGAAAGTGCGGCAGGACGGAGGTAATTATGAGACAAGCAAACACGAAGGAACGAATCCTAAATGAGAGCTTGAAGCTTTTTTCGCAAAACGGATATGAGGCGGTGGGCGTGATTCAAATTGCGGCGGCGGTGGGGATTAAGGCGCCGTCTTTATATAAGCATTATAAGAATAAGCGCGCTATTTTCGATAGTATTCTTGAACGCGTTAATGAAATGGATTCGGATCAGGCACAGAGCCACGAGATGCCGAACGGAACGGTTGACGAGGTTCGCGAGGATTATAATAATGTTCCGTTTGATAAAATATGCGAGTATACCCGGGCGATGTTTTTGCACTGGACGGAAGAAGAATTTTCAAGGAATTTTCGCCGGCTGCTGACGTTGGAGCAGTACAAAACCCGTGAAATGGGGGAATTATATCAGCAGTATTTGTCGGGCGGGCCGGTTCAATATATGGCGGATATTTTCAATGCAATGGTGGGTTCACAAAGCAAAGCCTATCAATTAGCCGTGGAATTTTACAGCCCTATTTTTCTGATGTATAGCCTATATGACAGCGGAGCAGACATCAATGATCTTCTTGCACTGCTCCAAAAGAATCTTTCGGATTTCTCTGAACGATTGGAAGAAAGCCGTTCATGCGGTGAGTAAAACACAGTTGGATTTTTCGCTTTTTTAAAAACTTAAAAGGAATCATTTACTTTTGAGGTCGGTTCAAAATGAACTCGGCCTCTTTTTTATTTTGATGGAGAAAATATTGATTTTCGGCTGTGAGGAAAATTTCAGAGATATTTACAAAAAAACTGAGTATTGGATTTGGACTTTAAAAAGAATAAGTAGTCAAGAATTTTTTTAAGTTTTAGATGCAACCCAAAGAAACCGCATAGGTAAGCCATTTGTAGCGCATTTTGCACCTTGGAAAAACTCAAACAAAACAATAAAAACTGTCGGAAATATACAGAACTGACGAGTGTAAGTATGTCAAAAAGTATGTCAAAAAAGGCAAACAACAATATCCAATTATAAACATATCATCCTTTTTAAATATGGTATAAGCATTTAATAATTATGCATTAAATTTTTATACGATTTTTAAAAAGGCTTTTATTTTTGCTATTTACTGAGAGAATCAAGGGACTGCTTGATCAAGCAGTCCCTTTAACATCATTTTACCTTTGCCCGGTATTTTACCGTTAAATTTGTAGGTTGCACCGTAGTACCGATCGTAATACTATTCCCATTCTCCTGCAAAGGCAAAGCCGGGAGATTGTCCGAAGTA
>CAUGRT010000057.1 GCA_959602045.1 uncultured Clostridia bacterium
AGGGGGCTTGAAATATGAGTATATGTCGGCGCCCCCAATCAGAACGATCTGCTTGTTTCTTTTCCGTATGGGAGAGATAAGGGAAAGTGCAGCAAACTCTCAAAGTGAAATTGTAATATTTTTTGTAAATTTTTGTGAATCCGGGTTGTCAGTCCGGCTCTGAACAAAAATTTATGAAAAATATTACAATTTCACCGCAGCACACCGCCAAATAGCAGCACGGCAATGCGGAAACAACCTATACAAACGTCAAACGTCAAGGCATGTTTGAGAATAAAAAAATTCCGGAAAACCCGGGGAAAGGAGAAATCTGAATATGGTGACAGCAGAGGGGCTGTTCAAAATATTTTCCGATGTTGCGGAGGATGAAGAACGAAGCTTTGGTGATCGAATTAAGGCAGCGGAGTTTCTGATGAAGTATAGATTTTCCAAAAACGAATCGGAACAGGAGGACAGAGTTGTGATTATTGATGACATCAGCACAAGAATGGAAAACAGAGGACATTGAGCTTTCGGGATTGATTGCACCGGTTTTTGACGCAGTACATGAGGACATTCGTGCCGGAGGGCATACGCATTATTTTTTAAAGGGCGGACGCGGCAGCACAAAATCTTCGTTTGTCAGCCTGGAAATCATTTTTGGGATGATGAAGCATCCGGATCGGAATTGCGTTGTTCTCAGAAAAGTGGCGGCATATTTGCGTGACAGTGTGTTCATGCAGCTGAAATGGGCGATTGATATGCTGGGCGTTGCGGAAGAATGGGAGGAAAAGCTCAATTCTCCGGAATTGATTTATCGCAAAACGGGGCAGCGGATTTTATTTCGCGGTGCGGATGATCCGAAGAAAATCAAGTCCATCAAAATGCAGAATGGGTACATTGGATATGTCTGGTATGAGGAAGCGGATCAATTTTCGGGTATGGCGGAAATCCGAAGCATTAACCAATCCTTGCTGCGGGGCGGCGAAAGCTACACGGTTTTCTATTCATACAATCCGCCTATGAGTATCAAAAACTGGATTAATCAAGAGGTCGCGCAGACTGCGGACGGGCGGCTGGTTCATGCAAGCTCTTACAAAGATGTCCCGAAGGAATGGCTGGGAAAGCAGTTTATTTTGGAGGCGGAGCATGTCCGGCGAACCAATGAACGGATTTACCGTCACGAGTATCTGGGAGAGGCCGTCGGAACGGGCGGCGAAGTCTTTACGAATGTGACCGTCCGGAGCATACCGAAAGAGGAGCGCGAGCATCTGGCACAGCTTCGGGCAGGTATTGATTTTGGTTATGCGGCAGACCCGTTTGTTTATATGGTTTGTGCCCTGGAAAAGCGGCGTCTGTATTTATTGGAAGAAATTTTTAAAGCCGGATTATCAAATCGCAGAGCGGCAGAGCTGGTAGCACAAAAGGGCTTTGGGGTTTTGATTATCTGCGACAGTGCGGAGCCGAAAAGTATTCGAGAGCTCCGGGATCTGGGGCTTCGTGTGACGGGGGCGAAAAAGGGGCCGGACAGTATTCATTACGGAATTAAATTCTTGCAGAGCCTGGATGAAATTATTATTGACGGCGAGCATTGTCCCAATGCGGCACGGGAATTTTCTTCCTATGAATTGGAGCGGGACAGCCGGGGGAACCTCAGAGCGGAGTTTCCGGATCGTGACAATCATACAATCGACGCGGTGCGATATGCGCTCGAAAGCGAAATCAACAGGAAGAAGGCAAAGGTTATAGAAAGGAAGTTTTTGGAATGATTATTGATGAAGAATGTCTGCGCGACGGGGTGAATGCCGATGTGTTGTACAAGCTGATTGCGCGGCATCAGGCAAACGGAACGCGATATGCGCGGCTATTGGATTATTACTTGGGAAACCACAGCATCCGCAGCAGAAAAAAGCACAGTTCGGGGACAGTAAATAATCGGATTGTATGCAATCATGCAAAGTACATTGTGGACATGGCGAAAAGCTATCTTGTGGGCAATCCGGTGACTTATGCATGCAGTGACGGTTATGACATTGAGGCGGTCAAGAATAGTTACCTGGAGCAGGATATTGCGCATTTGGACAGCAGTCTGGAGCGGGATATGGGGATTTACGGCAGAGCGTATGAGATGCTGTATATTGATGAAAATTCGCGCCCGATGAGTGTGCGCGTCTGCCCGGAGAACAGCTTTGTGGTATATGGCTCAACCGTCAATGAAAAGCCGTTATTGGGAGTGCATTATTATAGGAAGTACGACATTGACGGAAAGCCGGTCGGCGTATGCTGTATCGCCTGTGATGAAACGGCTTACTACTTATATGAAAATGATATGGACAGCTTTTTGAACATGGAACTTCGGGAGGTGAATCTTCATTATTTTAATGAGGTACCGCTGATTGAATACCGCAATAACGAGGACGCGCAGGGGGATTTTGAACAGTTAATTCCGTTGATTGACGCGTACAATCTTTTATGCTCGGACAGAGTGAACGATAAGGAGCAGTTTGTGGAGGCGTTTTTATTCTTATCGGGCATTGAACTGGATTCGGATCAGGCGCAGAAGCTTCGGGAGGAACGGATTCTGATGGGCTATGAGGGCAGCGAGGCGCGCTATCTTTCAAAGGTGATGTCGGAAACAGACGTGGAGGTTTTGCGCAACTCGCTTAAGCAGGACATTCATCGGTTTTCGATGGTGCCGGATCTGTCGGATGAAAGCTTCGGCAACAATCTTTCGGGTGTGGCAATCAAATATAAACTGATGGGCTTTGAGCAGCATGTACGAAACAAAGAACGGCTGTTTACGAAAGGGTTAAAGCAGCGTTTTCGGATGTATAATAATTATTTATCTCTTAAGGGGAGCATGCAATATGTGCCGATTCACCGGGTGGATGTTGTGTTCAACCGGAATTTACCGGTCAATGAGCTGGAGATTTCCGAAATGGTGAATAATCTCCGGGATTTGGCGACGAATGAAACGCTTCTTTCGCAGCTTTCATTTATTTCGGATCCTAAGGAGGAAGCAGCGCTTTCATTAAGAGAAAGAAAAAAAATAAAGGAGGTTTTGCAGGATGCAAATCAAAAAGAAAAACAGTCCTGAGGAAGGACAGAGCTATTCGCGGGAGCAGCTGGAGCGTGAGATTGAGAAGGCGGTTTCTGAAAAAAAGAGCGAATGGGAAAAGGGACTGGAGGAGCGTTTGGAGGCGGAACGCAGCGAGGCGGCAAGGCTGGCTACGATGAGCGCCGATGAACGAAGCCGCGAGGAATTTGATAAAAAGCAAAAGGCTTTTGATGAAGAACGCGGACAGTACATGAGTGAGCGAATGGAGTTTGAGGCGGCGAAAGCACTTTCCAATGCCGGTCTTCCGATTTCATTTGCGAAGATTTTGAAAGGCACCGACACCAAGACAACCGCAGAGAATATCAGCGTGTTTAAAGAGGAATTTCTCAAGGCGGTCGAGGAGGAGGTTTCCGGAAGATTAAAGGGCGTTACCCCCAGAACCGGAGCCACACCGGCAGTTGCCGATCCGTTTCTTGCCGGATTAAGATAAGGATCTATTTTTCAAATCAATCAACAAAACAATTTAAAAGAAAGAAGGTTTTTTAATGGCAATTAATTATGCGAGCAAATATGCTCAGAAAATTGACGAAAAGTTTTCAAGAGAGGCGCTTACCGATCAAGCGGTCAACAAGGACTATGATTTTGTAGGCGTTAAGACGGTAAATGTATATTCGATTCCGACCGCAAAAATGAACGATTATTCCAGAACGGGCGAAAATCGTTACGGTACACCGGAGGAACTGCAAAATACAGTTCAGGAGCTGACGCTTTCCAAAGACAGAAGCTTTACCTTTTCCATTGACCGCGGAAATCATGACGATACTCAGATGTCATCCGCGGCAGGTGCGGCACTGCAGAGACAACTGCGCGAGGTGGTAATCCCGGAAATTGATCAGTATCGTTTGGGCAAGATGGCGGCAACGGCATCGGCAACAGCGGAGATTACGGCAAAGAATGCGTATGACGTATTTTTGGACGGTACATCGGCGATGATTAATGCGATGGTTCCGGCGGAGGATTGCACCGCATTTGTTTCCAGTGCATTTTACAAGCTGATTAAGACGGATTCCTCCTTTGTAAGAAACGGGGACGCTTCTCAGGCAATGCTGGTAAAGGGACAGGTTGGCATGATTGACGGGATTCGTATTATTGCTGTTCCGGACAGTCTGATGCCGAAAAATACAGCGTTTATTATTGCAGCAAAGAGCGCGACCGTTTCCCCTGTTAAGCTATCGGAATACAAAATTCATGATAATCCTCCCGGTATCAACGGATGGCTGGTTGAAGGCCGTGTTTATTATGACGCATTTATTCTCAACAACAAAAAGACGGGAATTTACGTTCATAAAACTGCGTAACGCTGCAAAAGGAGGGGACACTGAATGGGTTATGAAAAAAATCAGATTTTAGCGGACGCGAAGCTGCTTTTAAAAATAGATGGCAGCGATGAGGATGCAATTCTGAGCTTTTTGGCGGAGGATTGCATGGCGGCGGTAATGAGCTATTGCCATCTGGAGTTTTTACCGTATCAGCTGCTCGGCATTGTGGCACAGATGACGGCAGGACGGTACAGGCAGGAATATCAGCGTGGCGACGGCGGCGACAATGCAGTGTCCTCTATCACTGAGGGGGACCGGAAAATTGAATTTAGCGTCCCTGAAAAGAAAAATATTACAGAGGATTATGCGGAGCGGCTGAAGCCTTTTATCAACCGAAAGGGATGGATGCCGTCAGAGCAGAAAGGCAGAGATCAGCGATGAATGAGTTTGAGAGATTCTACAAAACCGAGGTCTTGATTGAGCGTCCGGCAGAATCCGGCAGTTATTCCAAGCCTACGCAGTATCAGCCTGTCTGTGTGATCTTGGCGGATATTCAGCCCAATTCCTCAGGAGGAAGTCGGAAAGAGTATGGACTTTTTACCGATATACGTTTTCTCTTGTATTGTGCGCGCAATCCGGAAATAGAGGCAGGAATGTGTGCGCAAATCAACGGCAAGCGGTTTATGATTGCCGGAGTGGAGCAACGGGATTTGGGCACAAAGGCTTATCTGAAGGAGGGAGTTTGATTTGAATATCAGTGTTTCCGTTCAGGAGAACGGAGCCAACATTACAGCGCTGGCGGAAAAGATTCAAGCCGGACTCCCGGCTGCGCTGCTTGCCGGAGCAGAGGCTGTTGCGGATGCGGCGAGGGGCATGTGTCCGGTTGATACGGGCAGGCTGCAAGGCTCGATTTCCGCATCCGCATCGGGCGAGCATGCAACCGTTTCGGTCGGTGCGGATTACGGAATTTATGTAGAGTTCGGAACGTATAAAATGGCTGCAAAACCTTTTCTGGCACCGGCATTATCGGCGGCGACAGACGCGGTGTTGGCAGCCGTGAGCGGAGGAATTGCAGGATGACGGATGTAAACAGTGAATTGGAAACCATTTTAAGCGGCTTAAGCGTCAAGGCGGTATACGCTTCTCCGGCAGAGTGCGAAACTCTGCCGATTGTGAGCTATTATTTGCTGAGTGAAAAGGGCGGATTTAGCTGCGACAATGAAGAAAGCATGACGGATGTGCAGGTTCAGCTGGATATTTGGGCGAAGGAGGGCTATCAATGCGGTATGATTTCATTGGAGTTGAATGCTTTATTGAGGAAATATGGCTTTCAGCGTGAGTTTGCTCTGGATGTTCCAAAGGGCGAAGATGGAATCTGTCACCGAACCATGCGTTTTGTAAAAAGTTATATCATGTAAGTGCTGCAGCGTGAAGCTGCGGCTTGAAAGGAGAATTTTTATGACAAAGAAACCATTACCAACGATCGGTGTGGACAAATACACCTTTTTCAAGGTGGAATCAGATACGGAAAGCGGAGTCACCTACGGAGATCCGGTACACTTAAAAGGCGTTGTTGAAATTTCACCGACAGATGCCGGCGGATCGGACATTTTTGACGCGGACAACGGCGCTTATGAGGCGGCAAGTTATATTGAAAAGATCGGACATGAAATCACCAATGCGGATATTCCGCCGGAGGTGGACGCGGCATGGCGCGGAATCACAATGAAGGACGGCGTTGTTGAGGTAGGCAATGACACGAAAACCGTTTATTTCGGTGTGGCATGGAGAATCTTAAAATCTGACGGTACATATCGGTATGTGAGATATTATAAAGGCGCTTACTCCTTTGCCTCCAATGTCGGCGGAAAAACAAAGCCTTCTTCCGGCTCACCGGAAAAGCAGACCGCAAAGGCTTCATACAATGCGGTTCAGCGTGATTTTGATGGATTGTACTACGGTTATTTTGATGAATCCGATTTACCGGCGGGTGTAACCAAGGCGACTCTTGAGGAAAACTGGTTTAAGGATTTATTATACTATCCGCAAACAGTGTAAAGGGGGACATTAAATATGCAGCATACGCTTACATTTACTTATGACAAAAAGAAATATGTTTCAAAGAAGTTTGATTTTGAAACGATGTGTATTATTAATGATGCGCATAATACCGGGGACACGAAAGGACCGTTGAATATTTGTCGGAACGGTGTGGACTATATGTTTGAGGGAACAGAGGCAACTCAAGATATTATTAACGCATTGGATGTTAGTGAGCGCAGTCGTCTTTGCATTGAGCTTTGGGGATTTTATGTTGAAGCACTTTCCTCAAAAAAAGCACAGGGCACGGCGGAGGAAGCCTAAGGTCGCTGTACGCGATGCTTTTCAGACTTTGGGGGATCCTGCCGAATGAGGCCGGAAGGCAGGACCCGTTCGTGCTTTTTAGGCTTCTGAATGATTTGGAGGAAGAAAACGAATCATCGGAGGTGGAGATGAACGAGCACCTTCGGATGTTTTACGGTGAGTAAACAGACAGAAGCCGAAACAGGTCATAACGGATGGGGATGTAAATAAACCGGGAGATTAAGTTGAACGGGGACAGGAAAACTTGATTGTATTTATTACATCCCCATGATTATCAATATAAGAAAAAAGGAGAGGGCTATGAGTGAAATAGGAAGTATTTCTGTCAGCATCAATGGTGATGCCTCGGGCTTACTATCCGCAGCGGCTTCGGCACAGAGTGCTGTTACGGCGTTGTCAACGGCTGTAAACGGTCTGAAAAGCCAGAATGTTTCCCTGAAGCTTGCGGCGGTGGATAATGCGACGCCGGTTGTCAATGCGGCGACAAGCACGGTTGCGGCATTCGGGACACTAAAACCACAGGCGACCATTACGGCATTGGATAACACTGCACCGGGCGTAGCTTCAGCAACAGCGGCGGTAAACAGCGTTCAGGATCGTGTGGTGACGATTACGGTACGAGTCAACCAAGAAGGCTCTATACCGGGGTTTGCATCCGGTACGCGTTCGGCACCGGCGGGGTTGGCGAGAATTAATGACGAGCAGGGTGCGGCGGATCCGAGAGAATTGATTTATCACCGAGGAAACTACTATTTATTTGAAGGACGGGATGTCTTACTGCCGCTGGATCGCGGAGATCAGGTATTTACGGCATCACAGACAAAAAATATTTTACGGATGAATGGGATTCCGTCTTATGCTTCGGGAAAAAATAATGAGCTGTTTGACTTCGACAAAAAGTTATTTAAGCACAGCACGAAAACGAGTAACATGTCGATTACGGAGCAAATGGAATGGTGGCAGTCCGCATTAGACCAATATGCCTACGACAGCAATGTGGTGATGGAGTGCGGTGAAGAAGTCTTTTCACTGACAAAGAAGCTGGTTAAGGAATTAAACAGTGCGTCTGAGGTTTATGTGGACGAGCGAAGCAAGCTCAACAACTGGGAAGAATTTGGGGACACTGCTTTAGAGGCGTTCTCGCGAATCAGGGACAGGAATTTTGGCTTTTTGGACGAGGGTGTGATCACCTGGGAAGATTACTGCAAAACGTTGGATAAAATCGGTTCCAATATGTATAAGGAACGCATAAAACATTCCGAAAACTGGCTGAATCAAGAATATAAATACAATGAATTATCAATTGATGATTATATTTCGGGGCTGGATCGTATGGCAGAATATACAAAGGAATATTATGCAAATGGATTGATTGGTGATGTTGATTATTTTTACGGCATGCAGGACATTCAAAACAAAAAATATGACATGCGTAAAAAAGCGAATGCAGAGGAATACCGTTCATGGAAAAAGAGTGCAGACGGATATAAGAAGCAGCGCGAGTTGTATGAGGATTGGGATGAATGGGGCGACAATCTTTCAAAGTATTATGACCGATGTATTCAGCGGCAGAATGAGTTTTTTGCAGCCGGAAAAATAGATTGGGAAACCTATAATGATGCAGTGATTAACTACAAGATGGAGCAGTATAAGGCAGAAAAGAGCGAAGCTGAGAAAACGTACAAGGCGATGCTAACATCGGCAAAGGGATATATATCCGAGGTTAAGGCTTCTTTTAAGGCGGAGAAAAATGAGCTGGATTATGAGTTTAAAACAGAGGAATTAAACAGCGAATTTATTGCAGCTGCGCGGACGAGAGTGCAGTATCGCAATGCGGTGACACAAAAAGGAAAGGACGTTCTGGCAGAGGCTGAGGAAAAGATGAATAAAATCAGCCGTGAGCGTGAACAGCTTGAGCTGCAAAGAGAACAAAATCTGACTTTGGAAACTCTGGAAAATCAGTATCAGGAAATCGAGAACGGAAAGAGCGTTATCATCAGTGAAATTCTTGATGGGAGCATTGATATGAAGTCGGTTTTAGACAGTATTGAAGCGCAATCGGCATCAGGTCAAGGAGATATTTGCTCACTTTTGAGTGAATTAATTCGGACGATTCAAAATGGCAGCGGCAACACTGTTTACGGAGGGACAACCTATAATATAACGGGAGCTGACGCGTCGTTCATGGGACCTTTGCTAAAGAGAAGTATATCGGCATTGGCAGGATAAAGGGGACACGAAATGAAAACAGGATTTATTTTTAAAAACAGACATTCTTCCGAATTTGGCGTGATTTTAAAAACAAAGTCACGCCCGGCATTGCCGGGAGTCAAAAGCTACCGATATGATGTCCCCAATATGGACGGAAGCTATGATTTTACGGCGGCAAATCCTTTCGGAAGAGAATTTTACAATGATAGAATTTTTGAATTAAGCTTGCAAATTACGGCGGATCATTTAACTGTATTGGAGCGAAAAACTGCTGCAATAGCGGCTTGGCTGACCGGCTCCGGAGAATTGATTTTTGATGCCGCAAGTGGTGTGAAATGGAAAGGAAGATTTATTTCGGAGGTTGCCTATGCTCCGGAAAAAAGAGGGAAAACGGCAATTTTATCCGTGATCTTCCAATCCGCCCCCATCGGCGAGGCGACATTTAACACCATTGACGGAATCC
>CAUGRT010000058.1 GCA_959602045.1 uncultured Clostridia bacterium
GTTTTATAGTACGCTTTGCAAGCAAATTTTCAGCAGAAGAAGTAAAGTTACTGCACTTTACTTTCATCACGCCTTTTTCACCTTTCAGATTGCCTATTATCGAAATTTTAGAAGCAGCGCGAGCAGGAACACCGGCGGATAGTAACACCAACAGATAACCGAAAATTGCTGTCATCATAAGCAGCCATCCGTTTATATGCAGCCGCATACCAATGTTCACATAGAGTACTTTCCCCATATATGCTCCGAAAATATCAAGCAACGCCCAAGAAGTCAAAAGACCGAGGACTATACCGATCGGTATCGCAACCGTCCCAAGTAAAAGAGCTTCGGAATATACAATCGTGCGAATATCTTTTTGGGTTGCACCAATCGAGGATAAAAGTCCGAGTTCTTTCGTCCTTTCGGAAACGGATATAGCAAAGGCATTGTATATCAAAGAAATTGCACCCACAGCGATGATAAGAAGCAAAGCGGCGGCAATCCCCATTATTAGGCTCTTAATACTCTCGCTTTGTGAAATCCCGAGATAGGAAAGCAATTCCGTGTGATACGAATATTCTGTTGTTTCACTTAAATATCGGCTTGCAAATTCGTACACCTCGCCGGGATTTTTAAGTGTAATGCGGAATACATCATTTTCGTCAATGGAGATCATTTGGGTGGATAAAACGCCCTCTGCCGCTTCAAGGTCTGCTATTTGTTCTGCGGTGGTGTTATACACGGCAATATGCCAATTTCCGTCCTTTTCGATAATGGAATCTATCGCAGAATCGAGCATAGAATTTAACAGCGTAAAAATCGTACACACCATGAGGACGGACAATACAATTCCCATAAGTGTTATCAGCGTTCGCCCTTTATTTTTCCGCAAGCTCCTTGTTGCAAGTTTAATACAAACACCCATAGTTATCCCTCCGAGAGCTTACCGTCCTTGATGATAAGCATACGGTCTGCCAACTTTGCAAGCTCCAAATTGTGCGTAATCATAATGAGCGTTTGACCGTATTGTTTATTTGCACTCCCCAGAAGCTCCATTACCTCTGCTGCACTTTTGCTGTCAAGATTTCCTGTCGGTTCGTCGGCAAGCATAAGCGCAGGATTTGTAAATAAAACTCTGCCTATGGCACAGCGTTGTTGCTGACCGCCTGAAAGCTGGCTCGGCAGATGACTTCTTCGCTCTTTCATTCCAAGCGTATCCAGCAATCGGTCAAGCGTTTCTTTGTCGGTTTTCTTTTTATCAAGGCGGCAAGGGAGCGTTATGTTTTCCTCAACCGTCAAAGTGGGAACGAGATTATAAAACTGATAGATTAAGCCCGCCTTTCGTCTGCGATAATAGGCAAGCTCCTTTTCGCTCTTGGCATATATATCCTCACCATCTACATACACCTTGCCGGAGGTGGGGCGGTCAATACCGGCAAGGATATGTAACAAGGTCGATTTTCCCGATCCCGACGGACCGATGATAGAAACAAACTCGCCTTTTTCTACGGCGAAAGATACATTGTCAAGTGCTTTAACCTCTGCCTCTCCCGCTTGATATGTTTTGCATAGATCACAAACATTCAGTATCGGCATATCAATCATTCCTTTGTAATGGTTGCCTGTATTTTAGCTTCTGCTTCATCAAGATTGGCAAAGCTGGTGATTTTACCGTCAAACAGATCAGCATTGAAACGAATAGCTCCGTCGGACAAGATAACAGCAAAATGATCTTCTCCGAACATAGAATATTCGCAAATATCGTCATAGTAAAAAGTTTTTCCGTTGATTTCCGCACAGCTCTGTTCTGTTACTTCTTTCAAAAGGAAAATGCCCTCTGTTCCATTCTCCAAATGCGAGATTACAACAGACGAGTCATTTGCAGAAGCGTTATCCACACATTTCGGCAGCAAAACCGTTACCGTGCTGTCTGCTTTTGCATTTCCCGAAATAACCTTTGTGATTTTTATGGTAGCAAGTGCTTTTTGAGCAATTTCACCTTTGCCGTAGTCGATTTGAATATTGCGTACTGTTTCTATTGTACCTCGTACAATCGTATCGCTGTAACTGTTAAAGATTTCTTCCGAGGTCAATGGGGCGGGCAAGATTGTTGTTTTTTCAAATTCGTCAATGTAGGTAATCTTAATTCCTTTGGAGCGCTCCAACTCAAAATCTCCTTTGGAAGAACAGCCCGTAAAAATAAGGGTAGCTGCGATCAGCAAGAGCGAGAGCGTAAAAATGGTCTTTTTCATAAGTTTTGCATCCTTTCATAATTTGTTTTAGGCTTTCATGCCTTACTTATATAAACACAAAAGGCGAAATATCGGATGCAAAAAAGCAGGCATTTTTCAAAAGAAAACTGCCTGCTTTGCGGTGCTGATTTCATATTGTTAATCAGTTACTATTTTTTCAAAATAGTAAAATTGCCCATCGCCCTGCAAAATGATAACCTCGTCACTATATGGATATATCTTGGCTCCGATGATACTGTCTTTGTCGATCACGCTATCTGTCTGTATAATGTCCGTTTCGGTTAAAATTCCCGTAAATAAATCCGGGTTCTGTTTTAAGTCCGAAATATTGTTAAGTCCGTATTTGTCAATAACCAAGCGATTTGAAAAATAACCGTATTGCTCATTTTCGTATGAAATAGTGATTGAATAAATCACTTCTTGAACTATATGTTCCGGTTCTTTATTGAGAACAAATACAGCAGTAATGCTTAAACTGATAATCAAAACAAAAGTGGCAGCTAACGCGCTTATCTTTCTAAAAGACCATACAGCAGCCGTTTTGTGTTTATTTTGATTTGTGCCGAGCGTTGCATAAACCTTTTCGTCAAGAGAAGTAAGGTCGTGCTTTTCTTCTGATTCAGACGAAATATTATCAGCCTGTGTTTCGATATACTGTTTCATTGCTTCTTTGATTTTTTTATCGTTCATATCCATCCTCCTTTAATCGAGCTTTCAGCAGCTTTTTTCCACGAGTGAGTTGTGATTTTACGGTGCCGTGCTTTCTGTTCAGAAAATCCGAAATCTGCGATGTGGATAATTCGTAATACAAATGGAGGATTAGCACATCCCGATATTCGGCAGGCATACTTTTTATATTCTGATAGATGATTTTACAGCTTTCGTCTATAATAACACTTTCAGCAATGCTTTCATCACTTGCAAATTCATACTCAATGTCTGACAAGGAGACCGTTTGAATATGTCTGTCCCGTATCATATTAAACGACATATGTTTTACCGCCATTGTCACATAATATATACAATCTTTGCTGTCAACATCTTTTATCGCATCTAAATTTCGCATAATCGGGGGGATTGTATTATGTACTGCGTCCTCTGCGTCCTGCGGATTTTTTAATATTTTCAATGCGACTGCATACATTGTGTTTTTATGCTTTTCATAAATGGCGGTCATTTTTTCAATTTCTTTACTCATACGACCTCCTAAATTATAAGACACTCTCTCAATAATCTATAACACGAAAAAAAGAATTTCGGATGCATTTTAGATAGTAGATTGAAAATTTATTTTTTCACTGTTTTTAATTCCTCAATAGCGTTCCTTTACTGCCGTATCGTATATTTTAACACATAAAAGTTAAGAAATATAGTCTGCGTTTTGTTTCCTGATAATTATGTACCAACCGCCCCAAAAAAGGCGGTTGATTTTTTAATACGCAGGCACTCCGTAACCGAGGAATTCATAATGCCCTACGGCATAATGATTTTCCCGGCAGGAATCCCCGGAATTGCCCTCTATGGTATAAATAATTCCGTCCTCAACTCGTTCGACAATTCCTACATGGTCGGATAGCCCGTCCTGCGGACCGGACGAACCCTTGTTGTTCCAATCGAAAAAGATAATCATACCCGGCGACGGCGTGGCGCTGTTGTCAATCCATTGACCTCTATCCTTAAACCATTGCACGCCGTTTGTGCAGCCTGCAAATTTCGGGATAATACCACTATCAATATACCCGCACTCATTCGCCGCCCACGAAACAAAACAGGCGCACCATTCCACACGGCTGTCAAAGCCATACCAACTCCAATACGGCTGACCGCCCACATTGCCAATCTGCGAGAGAGCAACGGAAACAATTTGTCCGTCCTCGGTGTAAATGCCATAAAGAACCGCGCTCCACATACTGCGGTTTTCTTCGGCAAGAAGTTCCGCAAGCTGCTTGCGCTGATCTGCATTGAATCCGAATTTATCTGCCATTTCTCCGGCGGTCTTATGAGCCACCGATATATACAGATAAGTCCGTGTGACCGTCGTTTTCGTTTCAACAATATTGCCGTGACCGTCATCCGTTTCGGTGATAATTTCCTCGGTCTTTGTTTCGGTTCGTGAGGATATGGTATTCATCTGCCAGAATATATCTTTTAGAATCGCTTTTTTTGAAGCGTCCATAGTGGCGACATCCTGCGGATTATTCGGATCGGTAGTAGTCTTAACCACATAAACAGCCAAAACCTCCGGCCAGACGGCACGGGAGCCGGACATTTCCAAAACATCATAGGAGATATTCGTTTTGGTGGTGTCAAGCTGCGTTTGGTAATCGGTGTTGATTTCCTGTACCACGCTTTGCATTGTCATACTGCTTCCCGAATCCTCGCCCGAAAAAAAGATACCGAAACACGAGCCGACAATCAAGGCAATCAGGCATACCACAATGATAATCACAACGGCAACCCAACCGCCGGCGGCGATAGCGGAAATCAAGGCCTTTGTTCCGGCTATAATCGCCTTGACCGCCGCAACCGTGGCTTTGGCTGCCGCCTTTATCGTGGCAACGGTCGCTTTGGCGGTGGCTTTCGCCGCCTGTGCTGCCGTCCTTGCCGCTTTAGCCGAAGCCTGTGCGGTTTTTTGAGCGACTTTCGCTGCCTGTTCACTCGTTTTAATCGCAGTTCGGGCGGTCTGTTCGGCAGTCTTAACCGTTTTCTGTGCGGTCTTAACTGAACCCTTTGCCGTTTTAATTGTAGATTTACCCGTGGATTTTGCCGTCTGCTTGATCGTTTTTTCGCCACGCTCCAGCGTCTTAATGGATTTTTGAGCCTGCCGCTGCCGAAAATGCTCTTTTGCTTTGGAGATATTGTTTTTGGTAGATTGAACCCCACGGCGGCCTTGTTTGTCAAACTGCCGAACAGCCTCACGGGTGACGGTATCAGCACAGCCGGAAATACGGTCTGCGGCATATTCTTCGGCTGAACCCTCTGCAGAATAAACGCCGTGCTCCGCTTTGTCCTTTGTGCGGATATAGGCATCTTTCATCCGCTCTGCGGCAACCGCCGATTTATCAATCGTTTTTACTGTTCCTTTGACAACATTTTTTGTTTTGATGTCCGGCATAGCGTCACCTCCGATCCGAGCCGGGATAATTCTTTCCGTAAAGCAGCGTGAAACGCTTTGCTTCGGATATTGCCGCCTGCGGCCTGCCATTTAGCTTCAAAGACAAACCGGGCGGCAAGCTGACGGACAGAATAATTTTTGATAAAAGTCCTCCAAGCGCTTTCGTCCCATTCTTCAAGTTGCCGCCATAAATCCGGGAAATACCGATATAGCTTCCGCAGTTCTTCTAAACTTTGGAGCGGGCAGCACCAGCAGGAAACACGGCTGAAAATACGATATAAACCGCCCCAATCAAAACCTCTTGCATAGCAATAATCAAGGCAGTCCTTTTCGGACATTCCCCATTCCACAAGAGGATAGCAGGCAGTTTTTATGCGTTGGGTTTCGTCTGCGGCAATACCCACATACTCCATAATTTCATACTGTTCTTTCAGATCACGGAGATAAGCGTCAATGACACGGGTTTTGAGAATACCCGTACACCAGCGGTTGCGGGGGCCTGCCCAACTCATTCCCCGGTATTTTGAAAGAGCAGGATTTTTTCTTTTTGGGGTGTAATCGTAAAAGTAGTATTCAAAATCGTGTTCTGCTTTCAGACGGATAATCGGTCTGCCGATATATGCCTCCAAACGGTTCAGGTGTTCATACATCTGCGGGAATTCAAGCCCGGTATCACAGAAGATAATCAGATCAACCGGGCGCTGTTCTTCCAATAGCCGCAAAAGCATAGCCGTCGAATCCTTGCCGCCAGAAAGCGAAACAACATATTTTTTAGGTTTCATCGCCGTCCACCTCCACGGCGGGAGGAATAACCTGTTTTGCAACAACGACCATTCTGCCGTTTTGACGGCTGTATTCGCAGGTGGAAAGCGTAATCAGCTTATCGCCGTATTCGGCAGAAACGCCCGCATCGTATAAAGCAAGCTCCTTGCATTTTGCGATATAGGCGTCGAAATCCTCCGCGCTGTCCGCATTGACAAAGTGGTAATACTTGAACCCTTGCTCGGAATAGGCGGCGGTCTTGAACGCCGCCACAATTTCATACTCGCCAAAATCCGAAAGCGTATCAAATCGGATTGTTTTGTGCTGCCTGTAAAAATCTTCGTCGGCATACTTGCAGAGATCGGCAAACATACTGCCGTTGTTCATGTGGTGGCCGTAAATTACGCAGTTGTCGGATAAACCGAGGTCGCAGTTTTCCTGCACATAGGGCACGCCGTAATCACTGTACTGCTTTTCAAAGCTGTGTTTCAGGTAGTAGTTCGGGTTGTCAATCGTCTGCATAACGGGATAGTCGATGTTTGTCCTCTCTATCGAAATCCAGCCCACAAAATCGCTGTTCTGTTCATACACCAC
This sequence comes from uncultured Clostridia bacterium, assembly GCA_959602045.1. Taxonomy (GTDB): domain Bacteria; phylum Bacillota; class Clostridia; order UBA1381; family UBA1381; genus Ornithomonoglobus_A. Next base: position 6,706 of record CAUGRT010000058.1, read on the forward strand.
AGCGTACTTTTCAAAAGCGGTTTGTTCAGGCTGCGGAGGTTCAGATTCCTGCGGCTCGTCGGCGGACGGCGTTTCGGCCTCCACAAGCGCGGCGATCTTGTCAAAGGCTTCGGCGCTCTGCTTTTCGTCTGCATACTGCCGCCAGAGCATAACGCCGGAGAAAAGGAAAAGGGCGGAAAAAAATGCCGCCCCGATCATCAGATATTTGCTTTTCATATTCGATTGTCCTCCTGTCAGTTTGATGTGTTCCCGCCGAAAACACCCTCGCCGGGTTTCGTCGTCATAAGCTGATATAATTTTGTATCTCTTGGAAAGCGGTTGATAAAGGGTACAAGCGCCGAGCCGTATTTGATAAGTCCGCAGCCTGCGTCGGCATTGGTAACATAGCTCATCTGCTCGTCGGAGATATTGAGCAGCTTCGAGAGCTTGGCACGGTCGGAATACGCCTGATTGAGCATAACCACAAATTCCGAGTTGGAAAGCATGGTGCTCGCCTGTACGGAATCGAGCAGATATTCCACATTCTGCGTAATGGCCGTGGGATAACCGTTTCTCTTTCTGAACTGCCTCCATGCGGAGTTAAAGAAAATACCGCTTTGCTCGTTCTCAAAGACCACATGAAATTCGTCGATAAAAATATGGGTGCGCTTGCCCTTTTTCCAGTTGAGGGTAACGCGATTCAGAATGGTATCGGTAATAACCAAAAGTCCCGTGGGCTTTAACTGCGCACCCAAGCTGTGAATATCAAAGACAACAATGCGGTTGTCGAGATCGACGGTACTTTCATGTCCGAAAATATCCAGCGAACCCGTGGTGAACAGTTCCAGCGACAGGGCGATTTCCTTTGCTTTTTCTTCGGGCTGTTCCAACAGTTTGTTTCGCAGGTTGCAGAGAGTAGCGGTCGTGCCGTTTGCCTCTGCCTCCTGATACACAAGGGCGGTGCAGCGGTCGATAATGGATTTCTGCTGCGGGCCAACGCCTGTTTTATCAATCTGCTCTACAAGGGACATGATAAACTGCGATTTCTCCACAATGGGATTGTTCTCGCCGTAGCCGTCTACCATATACATTGCGTTCAAGCGATCCTTGCCGCCTGCCGCCATATGAATAACGGTTGCCGTTTCCTCGCCCAAAGCCGCCGCCAGTGCGCCGAACTCGTTTTCAGGGTCGCAGATCAGCACATCGTCCTCGGTGTTGAGAATCAGAAAAGCGATAAGCTCTTTTGCGGAAAAGGATTTGCCCGAACCGGGAACGCCCAGCAGGAAAGCAGACTGATTGAGAAGATTTGCTTTGTTGCACATAATGAGATTGTGAGAGATGGCGTTTTCTCCGAAATAAATACCGCCCTTGTCCTGCACCTCCTGTACCTTGAACGGCATAAACACCGCAAGGCTTTCGGTAGTGAGAGTACGAAACGCATTGATTTTTCTTGTACCGATAGGGAGAACCGTATTCAAGCCGTCGAACTGCTGGAACTTCAAAACGGCAAGCTGGCACATATGCTTTCTTGCAACGGACAGCACCGTTTCGGTGTCGCTGTCAAGCTGTTTCTTATCGTCTGCGGTAATTACCATCGTAATCACCGCAAACATCATGCGCTGATCCCTCGTTGTCAGGTCGTCCAAAAATTCCTTTGTTTCTTTTCTTTGCAATTCCATATCATAAGGCACGACCGCAGAAAAATTATTGTTGGCGTTCTGCCTGCGCTGCCAGTTGGTGATGTTCGTGTCAACGCCGAGCAGACGGTTTTCCACCTCCCGCACCGCCTCGTCGGTGGGAACGGGGACAACATCAATCGACAGCATCATATTGCGGTTAAAGTCGGTGAGCTCCGTTACCATGCTGTCCTTGATATAGCTGGCGTAGTCTTTCAGAAAAAGAACCCGGCAATATTTCTCGCCGAGCTTCAGATAATCGCTATTCTTTTCAATGGAATCGGGGCAGATATAATCTTTGAAATCGTGCCCCTTTTTCATCATATCCTGCGGGTCGAAATGAAACGCCGCTTCCTCTCCCTGACGGTAGAAGTCGTGGAGGACGCGCAGCTTTTCCCCGGCGTCCAGTTCGCTGCATTTTGAGCCGAGGGCGGCAAAGTGGGAGATCAGATCAGCGCCAACACGGGAAAAGTAAGTGCGGGCTTCCTCAATATCTTTTTTGGCAACGGAGATCGTAATATATTTCTCCTGCATAATGCTGTTTGCGCCCGTGACCTTGTCAAGCAGCATTTGATTGTATTCCCTGCGGTACACATCGCGGAAATCGCCCCGCATAGGCATTAAAATAGACTGCTCGAAATTTGCCTTGTTCAGCCTACGGTTATTGATTGTAATTTTCGTAGTCGCCCCGGAATCCAGACTGTTGAGCAGTTCAGAGTAGGCAAGAAACATAGATTCCTTGTCCTCACGGCTCGCCACAAGGTAGTTTATATCGGTGAATTTATAGGTCTTGGAAAAGCGGCTGCCCACCTGAAAGATACCGTCTTTCCAGATACGCTGAATGGGGATAACATCCTGCACCTTGCGTGGGACGGAATATCGCTCCTTGTCCTGTTTCAGCAGGT
>CAUGRT010000059.1 GCA_959602045.1 uncultured Clostridia bacterium
TCAAAAGTATGTCAAAATGATTTTGATGAAATGATATATGCCTAAAAATCGCATAAATACGCCATTTTAAAAGTGTGAGTCAATGACTTGACAAAAATCGGTATGCGTGGTATACTACCAAATAGATAGTACAGATTTATCGGCGGTTTACCATAAGCTTGCCGATTGTTCGTTTGCAAATTATATCTAAATAAAGTGATAAAAATTTTACGGAGGAATTTTAATGGACACAATGAAGGGGTTAAAGCGTACCTCCTATTGCGGCGAGGTTGAGGGAATCGGAACAACAGCCGTTGTGGGCGGATATGTGCAGAAAATAAGGGATCTGGGAAATCTTATTTTTATAGATTTGAGAGATAGAACCGGTATTGTTCAGCTGGCGTTTGATGACGCTACGGATAGGGCGATTTTTGAAAAAGCTGCTTCCTGCCGCAGTGAATTTGTGTTGCTGGCAAAGGGTGTGGTTCGTGAGCGTGAGAGTAAAACCGATAAAATCAAGACGGGTAACATTGAAATTGCAGTCGATGATTTGCGGATTCTGGCAAAAGCTCAGACGCCGCCGTTTGAGATTACGGACGATACAAAGGTGAATGAGGAACTGCGCTTGAAATATCGGTATCTGGATTTAAGAAGAAATGTTTTACAGCAGAATTTGATTACCAGAAGCAAGATTGCAAAATCGGCAAGAGATTATTTTGCGGAAAACGGCTTTATTGAGATTGAAACACCAATGCTGATGAAGTCTACGCCCGAGGGCGCGAGAGACTATATTGTTCCCTCCAGAATCCATCACGGAAATTTCTATGCATTGCCGCAGTCGCCGCAGATTTATAAGCAGCTGCTGATGATTGCCGGATGTGACCGTTATATTCAGCTGGCACGCTGCTTTAGAGATGAGGATTTAAGAGCTGACAGACAGCCGGAGTTTACGCAAATTGATATGGAGATGTCCTTTGTGGATGTTGAGGATGTTCTGGAGATTGCGGAAGGGTTCGTGAGCCGGGTATTTAAGGATGTTATGAATGTGGATATTCCGATTCCTCTGCCGCGCCTGACTTATAAAGAGGCAATGGAACGCTATGGCTCCGATAAGCCGGATACGCGTTTTGCGATGGAGATTACCGATCTTTCGGATTTGGTACAGAACAGCGGTTTCGGTGTATTTACATCAGCGTTGGAGGCAGGCGGCTCAGTTCGGGCAATTACCGCAAAGAACGCCGCAAAAACATTAACCCGGAAAGAAATTGATAAGCTGACCGAATATGTACGCGGTATCGGTGCAAAGGGTCTGGCATTTATTCGTTGGGTAGAGGATACGCCGTCCTGTGGTTTTGCAAAATTTTTAGGCGAGGGCGAGCTTGAGGCAATATTGAATCGCTGCGGTGCAGAAAAAGGCGATGTTGTGCTGATCGTTGCAGATAAGAACAGAATCACACTTCCGGTTCTCGGCGCGTTGAGATTGAAAGTAGCGAAACAGTTGGATATTATTCCGGAGGGATATAATTTCTTGTGGATTACGGAATTTCCGTTCTTTGATTTTGATGAGGAAACCGGTACATGGGTGGCGATGCACCATCCGTTTACAATGCCAATGGAAGAGGGAATACAATATTTGGATTCCGATCCGGAAAAGGTTACGGCAAAGGCGTATGATTTGGTGCTGAACGGAACGGAGCTTTCGAGCGGTTCGATTCGTATTACCGATTATGAATTGCAGCAGAAAATGTTTGAGTCCCTGGGACTTACGGACGAAGAAATTGAAGCGAAGTTCGGATTCCTTGTAGAAGCGTATAAATACGGCGCTCCGCCGCATGGAGGTATGGGAATCGGTTTGGACAGATTGGCAATGATTATGTGCGGATGCGATAACCTCAGAGATGTTACTGCTTTCCCGAAGGTTCAGAATGCTTCGGAGTTAATGTCAATGGCTCCCGGAACGGTGGACGAGGAACAGCTGAAAGAGTTGGCTATTGCTGTTGTGAAAGAAGAAAAATAGATTTGATTTTCTGCGATCACATTCAGAGGATTAAAATATTACAAAAGCAAGGAGAATTATGGTTATGAATTTATGGGAAAAGGAAATGCCGTATTATGATGAAACGGTTGATTTTATACCGCAGATTACGGCTTATCCGTCTACTTCGGCAGGGGCAGTCATTGTATTTCCCGGCGGTGGATACGCCGGACGGGCAATTCATGAGGGGCCGGTTATCGCAAAATGGCTCAATTCAATCGGAATCACCGCATTTGTGGTGGACTATCGTGTAGCGCCGTATAAACATCCGGCAGAGATTTCGGACGCAATGCGTGCGGTGAAACTGGTCAGAGCCAATGCAAAGAAATACGGAATTGATAAAAATAAAATTGCTGTTATGGGCTTTAGTGCAGGCGGTCATCTTGCCGGCAGCGTATCGGTTCATTATGATAAGGAAATGTATGCTCCGACCGATAAAATTGATAAGGAATCCTGCCGCCCGGACGCTTCGATTCTTTGCTATGCGGTTTTGGATATGCTGGAGTACCGTCATGACGGATCGAGAATAAATTTGTTGGGTGAGCGTGTCAGCCAAAAGGATAAGGAATTGATGGCGTTGCAGCTGCATGTTACCGCAGATACACCGCCGGCATTTTTGTGGCATACCTCAGAGGATCAGGCAGTGCCGGTACAGGGAGCAATGTTATACGCAAAGGCACTTGCAGATGCATGTGTTCCGTTTGAGGTTCATGTATATCCTCATGGCAATCATGGATTGGGATTGGCGCCGGAAAATCCGCATGTGGCACAGTGGGCGAATGCACTGGAACAGTGGCTGATTTTGAACGGCTGGAAATAAATCATTTTGTCAGGGGTCGATGTTTAAACATCGACCCCGTTTGTTTTTATCATTTTCTGTGTTTCCTCCATTCGGAGGGCGTTTTGCTTGTTAATTGCTTAAAGGTTTTAATGAAATAACTGAAATTATTAAATCCTACGCATAGGGCGATTTCGGTAATACTCATGTTGGTTTCAAGCAACAGCCGCTTTGCATCGTTGATTTTTAATTGGTTGCAATATCGGCGGATGGATTGCCCGCTTTCATGTTTGAATAGGTGGCTGATGGCGGATTTGCTATAGTTTAGTTCTGTGCTGAGCTGCTCTAATGTCACTTGATTGTAATGATGATTCAGATAATTTGTGATTTCGGTATAGATGGTATTTTGCGCAGGCGGCGGAGGGAGATGCTCAATTAAGGTGCTTACCATCAGCGTTAGCGGTGGAATCACCACCTCCAGAAAATCTAAGGGAATCGGGACTTTTTTTAAATGCTGCATTGCTTCGGGCGCACGGCATTGGAGCGGTTCTCCGCGATAACCGCTGACGCAAAGGATTCCGGAAATTTCACCATGAACCGGAATCGGACGAATATATTCATGCACGCCGGCGTGACAGGTTCCAATGCGACCATTGGAGCGAATGCATTTCCGAATCGCGGCAGTTTGGCACAACAGGCACTTTTTTTGCAACCCCAAAATGTTTTTCACATAAAGACAATAAGGGTTGGCATGGTTGTTATATTCCGACAGCTGATGAGCTGCGGGATTGAGCGGAACATAGGAGTATTTCTTTTTGAAATGAATTGAAATTTCCAAGTCGTAGGTGTTTTTTAAGTATCGGATATAAGCGATGATTTTTTCTTGTGAGTAATCCATGATAATGCACCTCTTGTTGATTTTGCATTTTTGTTATACTTTTATGCTAAAAAGTGTGATACAAATGTAGAAAAGTATGATAAAATTATAGCATAGAAAAAGAGAAAAGTCAATTCTATTGCATAGAGATTAAGAATTTTGCGTTATGAGAAAGGCGGTTTAACGTATGCTTACAAAAAAACAGCTTCATGCTGATTTATGTGTAATCGGGGGAGGTATGGCAGGAATCTGCGCTGCGGTTTCGGCGGCAAGAAACGGGTGCTCAGTGGTGCTGATGCATGAACGGCAGGTGTTAGGCGGAAATGCTTCTTCGGAAATTCGCATGTGGGTTTGCGGCGCACAAGAGGAAAATGCGCGTGAAACAGGAATTATTGAGGAAATTGCTTTGGAAAATTACTATCGCAATCCGACTAAGAATTTCTATCTGTGGGATACGGTGCTTTATGATTTTGTGATTCGTGAGCAGAATATTACATTGTTGCTGAATTGCACTTGCATGGATGCCGAAACCGAAACCGGAGATTTTGAAGATGGCAGAAGTGTTCGGATTAAGAATGTTTCGGGGTATCAGATGACAACGCAGACGATGTATGAGGTTTGCTGCAAAAATTATGCGGATTGTTCGGGAGACAGTATTTTAGCACCCCTGACCGGTGCGGAATTTCGATGGGGACGGGAAAGCGCAGATGAATTTGGCGAGGATACGTCTGTTCAAGTGCCGGATCGTAAAACGATGGGAATGAGCTGCTTGCTCCAGGGACGGGAAACAACAAAGCCTGTTGCATTTACGCCGCCGAAATGGGCGAAAAAGCTGACGAAAGAGGATTTTGGCGGAAGAAGAATGCCGGATTTGAAATACACCGGAGAGAATTTTTGGTATCTGGAATTAGGAGGTGAGGGCGATACAATTGCGGATACGGAAGAAGTAGCGCGTGACTTGATTCCGCTGGCAATCGGAACATGGGATTTTATAAAAAATTCCGGCAATTATTCTACGGAAAACTGGGATTTGGATTTCCTGGGATTTTTGCCCGGAAAACGTGAATCACGGAGAATGATGGGGGAGTATATCATTACGGAACGGGATATTGCCGAAAACCGAATTTTTGAAGATACAGTGGCATACGGCGGTTGGCCGATTGACGATCATTACCCCGGTGGTTTTTATCATCCAGGTCCTCCGAATCGTGCCGATCAAACAACCTGCCCGTATTGTATTCCGTATCGTTCACTGTATTCCAAGAACGTTTCCAATCTGTTTTTTGCAGGACGGAATATCAGCATGACGCATATGGCAATGAGCAGTATTCGCGTGATGGCGACCTGCGCCGTTATGGGCGAAGCGGTTGGAGCAGCGGCTGCATTAGCGGCACAAAATCATCTCACGCCGCATGGGGTGTACCGCGAAAAGCTGCATGAATTACAAAATACATTGGCAAATCATGATTGTTTCCTGCCGTATTTTACGCGTGAGGTCAGCGAGGTTTGCAAGGAAACTCCGATTGAGCATGGTGCGGATTCGTTGAAAAACGGTCTGGATCGACCGCAGAAAATTTACCCCGGTGTAGAGTGCGGATGTGCGGTTCAAAATGGTGAGGCATTAGCTTACCAATTCACGTCGCCGCAGTCGGTGAAATCGGTACATATTACTTTTGACAGTGATTTAAATCGTGAAACCTTGCCCGGAGATTCCTGCGAGCGGTATCATTTAACACGTTGTAATGTGTTTTTGGACAGTCCGCAGTTTTATGTCCCCAAGACGCTTTGTAAGCATTTCAAACTGGAACTGACAGATATTAATGGGGACACCAATACAATAGAAGAAACGTGTAATTTAAAGCGTTCTTATCATATTCCGGTTGAAAAAGAACTCTCATCCATTCGGCTGATTCCAATGGGAAATTGGGGGGACACTAAAAATACAACGATATTTTCTTTTGATTTTCAATAAGGGACACAAAAAACTGCAATCGGATTTCGATTGCAGTTTTTGCGTTTTTATTCGCTTATTTTTTTCAAGAACTTTTCATGAGCAGCGCGTAATTCTACAGCCTTTTCCTCGGGAGCGGTAGGATTGCAGTGTGCCCATGCACCGGTTTCAGAGGAAGCGTTATACTTAATCTTGTCTTTACTTCTCATCGGCGGATAGAAGGCAATATGAAAATGGTAGTACTCAGAAGTATCCTCGCTGTTTACGGGGTTCTGGTACATGCACATCATATACGGGAACGTGTAGTCAAACAGGCTGTCTAAGGTGCCGGCTGCCTCTTTCAAGGTTTGAGCAAGGCTTGTTTTTTCTTCATCTGTCATTTGAGTCAGATTCTGAATGTGACGTTTTGCCGCGATGTAGATTCCATAAGGATATTCGCAGAAGAACGGCAGGAACACGATAAAGTGTTCATTTTCAAAAATCACTCTTGATTTTGCCTGAACCTCATCCTCAAGCATATCACATACTAAGCAATTGCCGGTTTCCTCTTTGTGTTCCTTGCAGGATTGCATTTCAAGCTCAAGCTTTTTGGGGATTACGGAATAACCGTAAATCTGACCGTGCGGATGGGGCATAGTTACGCCGACAGCGGCACCTCTATTTTCAAAAATAAAGACGTATTTGATTTTTTCGTCCTTTGAAATTTCAACAAAACGATCTGTCCATAAGTCAACCAATTCGCGGATATGCGGAACCGGAAGCTCAGGAAGTGTTACCGTATGTTCGGGTGAATAAAGGATAACCTCGCATTTTCCATAAGCGGGTTTGGTTTTATATATTCTTGTTTCCACGTCATCGGGAACCGGAGGGTTCTGCGAAAGTGCCGGGAAATCATTATCATATTCATAAACTGTAAAATGGTCGGGGACTTTTCCCGAACCCGGACAGAAAGGACACCAATCTTTCGGCATCTGCGGTCTGTTTTGTCTGTTTGAAGCGATCATAACCCAATCTTTTATCAAGGGATTCCAACGTAATTCTGCCATTTTAAATTCCTCCTTAACGTTCGGCATTTCTTAATTTTATTGTACAACGAATTGCGTTTATAGTCAATAGTGATTTTTCGGGATTTTATATCACAAATTCATAAATGGGTGATTTCCTGCAAAAAAAGAGCCACTGCACTGCGTTTTGCAGTACAGGACTCTTGCTGTTTATTGTTGGGATGTTGTTTGTGCGTCGGCGGTAGATTCGGGAGCGGTCGGATTGTAGTCTATATCGTCCAGTCTGTGGAAAGTATAGCCTTGACTGCTCAGCCACTCGATTGCAGATGCCAGATAATTGGCTGTTGCCTGCTTAGCTGCGGCATCGTGCATCAAAACAACTAAGTTATTGTAGCCGTTGGAGGTTTGTTTCAGATAATCCAGTAATCCTTCAGCATCCTTTGTTTTGCCCTCTGCATCGCCGTTTAAGGCATTCCAATCGCAGTAATAAAATCCTGCTTCTTTTAAAGAAACCTTGCACTGCTGCTTTACCGGTGCGTGGCTGTCGGCACTGGAATTGTAGCTTCCGCCGGGAAAACGTACCAGCTTGAACGGCTCTTCGCCATCGGTCACACTTCGGATTGCATCATAACAATTGTTCACTTCTGTCATAAATGATTCGGTTGATTCATATAATGCATCATACTCATGTCCTTGAGAATGGTTTGCAATCAGATGTCCCTCCTCATAAACACGTCTTGCCATATCGGGATTTGCTTTAATCAGCGAGCCAACCTCGAAAAAGGTTGCTTTCACGTTGTATTTTCTCAGCGTATCCAGAATCTGCGGCGTAATATTGGTTGTAGGGCCGTCATCAAACGTTAAATAACAACGCTTGGATTCACCTGAATTCTCAATAATTTTTAATAAATCATTCTCCTCGGATGCCGGAGGAATGGATGAAGCTTGCTGTGTTGTTTCGGATTGCGCAGGGGTTTGCGTATTTGCTCCTATTACGGATGAACCTGTGACTTTACCGTCAATGGATGCCGTAACGGTGGATGAACCTTGCTCTTGCCCTGCAGCAGTGGTAGCCTGCGGTTGAGCAGCGTAATTCTGCGCCTCTTGCTTATTTTTATTTACAACAGATACGGCAACGCAAGCAAGGGCGATAACTCCTGTGAGCGCAATTAACGAAATCGCAGTGCGTATGCGTTTTTTTCTGAGCCGCTCGCGTCTGCGCCGTTCGCGGTTTTTGTCTTCAAAACTACTGCGAGTTGCCATTGATTTCACTCCTTCAAAAATAATAAAAAACATGTATGTCTATATTATATACTATTTAATATAAAAATTCAACATATTTTTTATATTTTCAGTAAAAAAATTAACCAAAAATAAAGGAAAAGGGGTTTTTATATGAGAAAATTTATTTTATTGTCGATTGTTGCTGTGTTATTGTCAGGATGTGGTAATCTGCAAGACCCTATCACTCCGGAATCGACACAAAATCCGACGGAATATCCGTCTGCGACAGCTGCACCGCCAACGGAAGTGCCGTATGTTGATTTGGATACGCTTTCAACCAAAGTGACTGGCTGGGGATTTGTGCGCAAAAAAGGCTCTGAGCCGGAGGTTCCGGCAGCACAGCAGGAGGAATTGCAAAAATACGGCGGATATTATATCGGAAACCGGGAGAAAAAGGAGATTTATTTGACCTTTGATGAGGGGTATGAGAACGGTTATACGGCAAAAATTTTGGATGTACTGCATGATACCGGTGTTCCGGCGGCGTTTTTTGTGACAGGACCTTATCTGGAGGGACAGCAGGAGTTGGTGCAAAGAATGATCAGCGAAGGACATGTCGTAGGGAATCATACGATTCATCATCCGAATTTGGGAGAGTGCAGTGATGAAAAAATTAAGGAAGAATTGGACGGACTGAATGAAAAATGCGAGAAACTGTATGGGGTAAAAATGCAGTTCATGCGTCCACCTGAGGGGGCATACAGCGAGCGCTCTTTGGTAGTCACGCAGAATTTGGGATATAAGACGATTTTATGGAGTCATGCGTATAAGGATTGGGACGTGAATTTTCAGCCGGGGGCAGAAAACGCAATCAAACAGGTAGTGCCGTATTTTCATAATGGGGAAATCTTGCTGCTGCATGCCGTTTCTAAGGACAATGCCGAAGCATTGGCAGATATGATCACCGCCGCGCGGGAACAGGGTTATGAATTTAAGTCACTGAACGATTTGGAATAAGTTTTTTATAGAAACCCAAATAACTCTCAAATGAATTTTCATATGTTTTTGTTCTGTGGAGGCGAGTTCCGCGCAACGTAGCGGATGTCTGAGCCGGAACAGAACAAAAATATATGAAAATTCCTGCACTTACC
>CAUGRT010000060.1 GCA_959602045.1 uncultured Clostridia bacterium
TTAGGGGGTTGGAGACCCTCTCTTAGGAGAAGAGAGGGTAGGGAGAGTTGTGACCGAGAGAAAGCAAAAAAAGAAAAACAAACATAAAAACCAACCGCAAACATAGAAACAAAAGAAGAAGAAATTCAAAAAATAAAAAAATCAAGGAGATCCTATGACCATGAAAATCCAACGTCTGAATAACTATTACACCGATGAAAATACCTACCTTGTCTATGATGGCAATACTGCCCTTGTGATTGACCCCGGCTATAAAACCGATGGTATTTTAAAAGCCGCGGCAGATGCAAAGACCACCATTCAATATATTCTGATTACCCATTGCCACTATGACCATATCGAATTTATGGAAGACCTGCGTGAAAAAACAAACGCAAAACTCGTGAGCGGTGATAAAGCATCCATTAATATCACCGACCCCGATATTAACCTTACCCTCGCCGGCTTGGGAAAAGCCGTATCGGCGAAAAAATCCGATATAATTCTAAAAGACGGCGAAACCTTACCCGTCGGCAATATGCAGGTAAAATGTATTTACACTCCCGGTCATACAAACTGCGGTACGTGCTATTTGATTGAAAATCACCTGTTCTCCGGCGATACGCTGTTTTTGCGTAATTGCGGCAGATGGGATTTGCCGACAGGCGATGAAGAAACACTTATCCGGTCGGTGAAAAATAAAATCTATACATTGGACGATGAAATTATTATCCACCCCGGTCACGGCGAACAAACGACCGTTGGCTATGAAAAAAAGTTTAATCTCTATATAAAAGAATAAACACGTCAAATTTACGCCGCTGTCGGCGAAAGAATGGAGATTATTATGCTGATTATTCAGAACGGCTATGAATGTGATTATGAGTTGAAGCTTTTTGCCGGACTCTTTTTCAATTCGGAAGAGGATGTTACGGTTTACTCGAATTTTAAATATAATGATGGGACAATCAATGTCTATACCCAGATTTTCTATGGCGGAAAAAGCTTTTTTGATGACTTTTATTTTCCGTTTGATTCCACAAATGAGGATGTGCGCCTGCAAAAGAAAATCTTCACCTGCGCTTGTACACGCTCTTTTTGCCGCTGTGCCGAAAAAATTCGCCGCGTTAGTCTGCCTTGGGGCGTGATGTGTGGGATTCGTCCGGCAAAGAATGTTCGGGAATTAAGAGAAAGCGGATTTTCGGAACTGGAAGTAAAACAGATTCTAAAAAATGTCTATGCGGTGACGGATGAAAAAATTGATCTGGCAATGCGCGTAGCAAAAAATGAAGAACACCTTCTTTCCCAAATCGGAAAAAATAGCGTCAGCCTTTATATCGGTATCCCGTTTTGCCCGACTCGCTGCTTGTATTGCTCGTTTGTATCGACTGATATTCGCGTCAGCGGTAAATATATGGATGAATTTATTGATAAATTAATGCTTGAAATTGATAAAACCGCGGAAATTGTGCAAAGACTGGGCGTTTATGTTGAAAATATCTACATCGGAGGAGGAACGCCGACAACGCTTTCCGCACAGCATTTGAGCCGTATTTTTGAACGCCTGCACCGATATTTTGATTTTTCAAAAATCCGCGAGTTTACACTGGAGGCCGGACGCGTGGATACGATTACACCGGAAAAACTGATCGCCGCGAAAAACGGCGGCGTGGATCGGATCAGCATTAATCCGCAGACCATGAATGACGAAACCTTAAAAAAGGTACGGCGCAGCCATGACGCGAAGATGGTGGAGGAATGTTTCGGGATTGCACGGAATTTGGGATTTGATAATATCAACATGGACTTGATTGCCGGATTGCCCGGCGAAAATGAGATGATGTTCAAAAACAGTATTGATCGCGTTTTGGCGTTGAATCCGGAAAATGTCACGGTACATTCCATGTGCGTCAAGCGTGCCGCCAATCTGCGATTTACGGAAAATGTTCTGACGGAAGCACGTATCATGAATCAGATGCTTTCCTATGCGCAAAAACGTATGAACGAAACCGGTCGGGAGCCGTATTATATGTACCGTCAAAAAAATATTTCAGGCAATCTGGAAAACGTAGGCTATGCTCTTCCCGGAAAAATGAGTATTTATAATATCAATATTATGGAGGAAAAGCAGACGATTATTGCCCTGGGGGGCGGCGGTTCGACAAAGCTTGTAATGGACGGACGAATTGAAAGAATTTTTAATTTTAAAGATCCGCTTGAATATATTCGGCGGTTTGATGAGATTTTGAAAAAGAAAGAAGAAATTGCGGAGGTGATGGGAATTGGCTGACAACGAAGCGGTAAACAAAATTTTTGCTCAATATGATGAAAAAAGAGAAAATGCAGCAAGACAACGGCAGGAGCGGATTCGGGAGGTTTATGAAAAAGTGCCGAGAATCCGGGAAATTGATGAGGAAATCAATCTGCGCGGTATGAAAAATGTGCAGAACATTCTCCGGGAACCGACACGCTGTGATGAATTGAATGCAGATTTCAACGAAAATCTGAAGCGGCTGAAGGATGAACAAAATCGGCTGTTAGACGAGCATCATATCCCACGGGACTTTAAACGCTATGAGTATGAATGTGCGGATTGCTCCGATACCGGGTTTACGCCGGATGGCAAGCAGTGCAAATGCCTGAAACAGAGTCTTTTAAACGAGGCATACAATGCGTCCAATCTTGGAGATTTGGTTCAAAAATATAATTTTGATACTTTTCAGTTTCAGTATTACTCTGCTGAAAAGGGTGATTATCCCGACTCGCCATTGGAAAATATCAAACGCATTTATAACCGCACTCAATCATTTTGCGATGAATTTGATAAAAACAGCAAAAGTCTGTTCTTTTACGGAACAACCGGTCTGGGAAAAACATTTCTTTCCTGTGCAGCGGCAAAGCGATTGATTGAGATGGGTAAGCTGGTGATTTATATCCGCGCGTCAAGATTGTTCTCCATTTTTGAAGATTACAAATTCGGGCGCTTAAAGGATAAAGGAATGATTGATAATTTGTACAATTGCGATCTTCTGATTATTGACGATTTAGGCTCGGAATCCATGAGTAAAATGAATAATTCTGTTTTATTTGATGTGTTTGATGAAAGAATTGCAAAGGGGAAGAAATTCATCATCAGTACCAATCTGGACTTAAAGGAAATCGGCCGCGTCTATTCCATGCGGTTCACCTCCAGAATTATGGAGAATTTTATTATGTGCAGATTTTATGGCGAAGATATACGATATAAGCTATTATAAAAGGGGCGTTTTTACGCCCCTTTTAACATTCAATCCAACGATCATAATCTCTGTCAAATATCAAAATCCGTTCGGGATAGAAAAACCGTTCAAAATGCAAGTGCTTGATGATTTGCTTGACTGGCATTCCGCAATACTGCGGAAGATGATCTTCAATAAATTTTTCTGTTAAAATATCAAACCGTTCCGTTGTAACCAGCTCACGTGCCGCCCAATCCGGTGTACGCGGCTTATTATGCATCAGATAATCAAAAAGCAGCAAATCAATCCACTCTTTCATCCGTACACCCGAAACACCGCGTGCAAAATCAACCAGAATTTCATATAACCGATCCCGCGAAATTCCGATTTTGTCAAATCCGTTTTCTTGATAAAACGCCGCAAGCGAATCAAAAAAGTCAAACGGTGAATCGAAAAACGTCAGTAAATATTTCACCGCCTGCTCAAAAGCACCGCTGTTATAATATTTTTCCGTCATATCCTCAATTTGCTTTAAATGCAGCAGCTCCGCATAGGAGATATATTTTGTCTGAAGTACCTCATACGGCGGTTCAGCGGTAAAGATCGCGTCTGTTTCTTCTTTTCGGATTTTTGTTCCGTGAAGTAATTTTAAAAATCCCAGCTGAATAACATGCGGTTCCATGGCAAACACATCGTTAAACGATTGCCGAAAACTCTCAAAATCCTCATAGGGCAGTCCGGCGATCAAATCCAGATGCGTATGCATATTTCCAAAGGAACGCACAATTTTGACTACCCTTGCAATTTTTTGCGTATCTGCTTTTCTGTCAATTGCCGCAAGTGTTTTCGGATTTGTGGACTGCACCCCAATCTCAAGCTGAAACAATCCCTTTGGCGCCATTTTCAATAATGCCAGTGTTTCATCATCCAGAATATCCGCGGCAATTTCAAAATGAAAAGTGGTCTTCGACGCATGATCAATTAAAAAACGAATCATTTCCTGTGTGCGCCGCCGATTTGCATTAAACGTCCGATCCGTCAGCTTCACAATCCGCACCTGATGCTCGATAAAAAATAAAAACTCGCGAAAAACAAGCTGTAAATCCCGAAACCGCACATTATGATCCGTCGATGAAAGGCAATAACTGCACCGAAACGGACACCCGCGGCTCGTTTCATAATAAATCAATTTATTTTTGTTTTCTTCAATATCTTCTTCCGTATAAGGAAACGGAATTTTTGAAAGATCTGAAATAACTTGCCGATCCTCACGAGAAATAATTTTATTGTCCCTATCACGGAAAGTAACACCTTTGTGATTTAGTGTCCCCGTTTTAATTATTCGGCGCAGCGTTTCCTCCCCCTCACCACGAATAACCGCGTCAAGAAACGGATTTTCCTGCATATATTTCTGTGCAGCATAGGAAACCTCCGGGCCGCCGAATATGATTTTTATATCGGGTGCAACGCTTTTCAGACGCCGCGCTACCCGAAGAATAAATTCTATATTCCAGATATAGCATGAAAACAAAACCATATCCGCCTGCGCATTATATAACTCTGCACAAACCGCCCCGGCATCCTCGTTAATGTTAAATTCCGCATAGGATACACAAGGGCTGTTCACATAAGCACAGAGCGTACGAACCGACAATGAGGTATGGATATATTTTGCGTTCACGCCCACAAGCAACGCTTTAAAATTACTCATAAACCTCACGTTTCAAAATCCCTATGTAAGGCAGATTCCGATATTGCTGATCATAATCCAAGCCGTAGCCGACAACAAATTCATCGGGAATAACCTTTCCGATATATTCCACTTCAACATCCGTTTCACGGCGATCCGGTTTTGAAAGCAATGTGCAAAGCTTTACGGAAGCGGCTGAAGTATGCTTTAAATATTCCTTTAAATGAAAAAGCGTATTTCCGCTGTCCACAATATCCTCCACAATCAACAAATCCTTACCGGTAATATCATCCTCCAGATTTTTCTTAATCTCCAGTTTTCCCGATGAAACTGTGCCGGAACCGTAGCTTGACGCCTGCATAAAATCAATTGTCAGCGGCAAATCAATTTTCCGAATCAAATCCGCGGCAAATACCAAAGAGCCTTTCAAAATAATTGCAATAACTAAATCTTTATTCTGATAATCTGCGGTAATTTTTTTTGCCAGCATATCAACACATTCGGCAATTTCCTGTTCCGACATCAGAATCTTTTCAACATCCTTATGCATAGGGTGATCCTCCTGTAGCTTTTTAATTTTCAGACATTTGTAAAGGTCGGTTTTACACAGATTGTTCATCCTTTACAGCCACCCGAAATCCCAAAATAATTATTGTATTTCATTATACCATAAAATTTATGAAAAATACAGAGTTTTTTTGAAAAAATTTAAGAAATCAGCAATTATTTTATACGAATTGAAAAAATATAAAAAGAGACTGTAAAAAACAAATACAGTAAGAAAGCATTGCGCTCGTGTATCTGTTCTTTACAGCCTCTTTAAAATGATTTTACATTAATTTTTGTAACCGTTCATTCACTGCCAGCAAAAATTCCTCAGTATCCACCTTCTGCTTATTCTCAAGCGTGGATAAAGCCGCCAAATCGCCGGTCATGATTCCGTCCTCAATCGTTTGGATTGTTGCTTTTTCAAGGTTATCCGCAAACTTCATTAATTCCGGAAGTTCGTCCAACTCGCCTCTTTTACGCAGTGCGCCTGTCCATGCAAACAAGGTTGCAACGGAGTTGGTCGAGGTCTTTTCACCTTTCAGGTGCTTGTAATAATGGCGCTGAACCGTTCCGTGAGCCGCTTCGTACTCATAAATTCCGTCCGGTGAAACGAGTACGGAAGTCATCATTGCAAGTGAACCGTAAGCCGTTGCCACCATATCCGACATAACATCGCCGTCATAGTTCTTACAAGCCCAAATATAACCGCCGTTGGAGCGAATCACTCTTGCAACCGCATCATCAATCAAGGTATAGAAATACTCAATTCCGGCAGCGTCGAATTTCTCTTTGTATTCCGCATCAAAGATTTCCTGGAAAATATCCTTAAAACGGTGGTCATATTTTTTTGAAATGGTGTCTTTGGTTGCAAACCATACGTCCTGCTTGGTATCCAACGCAAAATTAAAGCATGCTCTTGCAAAGGACGCAATCGAATCATCACGGTTATGCAAGCCTTGAATGATTCCGGGACCCTCGGTAAATTCATGAATGGTTTCTTTTGAAACATTTCCGTCACGGTCGGTATAAACCAATTCCGCCTTACCGCCTGCCGGAACCTGCATTTCTACGTTTTTATACACATCGCCATATGCATGACGTGCAATTGTAATCGGTTTTGTCCACGTGGGGATATACGGAGTAATGCCTTTTACCAAAATCGGCGTTCTGAATACCGTTCCGTCCAGGATAGCACGAATCGTTCCGTTCGGGGATTTCCACATTTCTTTTAAATTATATTCGGGCATTCTTGCCGCATTGGGAGTGATTGTTGCACATTTTACCGCAACACCATATTTCTTGGTTGCTTCTGCACTGTCAAAAGTAACTTGATCGTTGGTTTCATTTCTGTGAACCAATCCCAGATCATAATATTCCGTTTTTAAATCAATATACGGATTCAATAAAATATCCTTAATCATCTTCCAGATAATTCTTGTCATTTCGTCTCCGTCCATCTCGACAAGAGGCGTTTTCATTTGGATTTTTGCCATAATTCTACATTCCTTTCCTAAAAAAATAAAGAAGCTCCTGAAAAATACAGAACCTCCTTGCTTAGAATCTGTTCAATATCATATCATATTTTCTGTAAAAAGTCAAGATTCATGCGGAATTAAAAGTGAAATTTTATTTTTAATGCGTAAGCACTATACAAATAGACAAATAAAATGCAGCGGGATTGATTATTTTTTAACAACTTATTCAAATATTTTCTCTGAAATTTTATTGCATGAGCGCGAAAAGTGTGCTATAATGTAAATAATGAGCGGTTTTGCCGCACTTTTTTGAAAGGAGTACATAGTATGAAATATTCAAGCGAAGTAGAACAGATGTGTCCTTTAGCTAAGGGCGCATATCATGGCCCTGCTCCGATTCCCCAGGAGGGAAAGTGGACACAGGCAAAGGAAATTACAGACATTTCAGGTCTGACTCATGGTGTAGGCTGGTGTGCACCGCAGCAGGGAGCATGTAAGCTGACATTGAATGTTAAGGAAGGAATCATCCAGGAGGCTCTGGTTGAGACAATAGGATGTTCCGGTATGACTCACTCAGCTGCAATGGCTTCTGAAATTCTTGTTGGTAAGACAATTTTGGAAGCTTTAAATACAGACCTTGTCTGTGATGCAATCAATACAGCAATGAGAGAGCTTTTCTTGCAGATCGTATACGGAAGAACCCAGACGGCGTTCTCCGAGGACGGACTTCCCATCGGCGCAGGTCTTGAGGACTTGGGTAAGGGCTTAAGATCACAGGTTGGTACAACCTATGCAACCTTGAAGAAGGGGCCGCGTTACCTGGAACTTGCAGAAGGTTATATTACAAAGATTGCAATTGACGACCAGGATCAGATTATCGGTTATAAGTTTGTTCATCTCGGTAAGATGATGGAAATGATCGCTAAAGGCATGGATGCTAACGAAGCTATGGAAAAAGCAAGCGGTCAGTACGGCAGAGTTGATGATGCTGTTAAGCTGATTGACCCGAGACACGAATAATCGAAAGGGAGGTAAAACGATAATGGCATTATTTGAAAGTTATGAAAGAAGAATAGATCAGATCAACGCCGAGCTTGCAAAGCATGGAATTTCCTCAATTGAGGAGGCAAAGGCAATTTGTGACGAAAAGGGCGTTGACGCATATAATATCGTAAAAGGAATTCAGCCGATCTGTTTTGAAAACGCTGCTTGGGCATACGTTGTCGGCGCGGCAATCGCAATCAAAGACGGCTGCACAAAGGCTGCTGATGCTGCTGAAAAAATCGGTCTTGGCTTACAGTCATTCTGTATTCCGGGTTCGGTTGCAGACGACAGAAAGGTTGGTATCGGTCACGGAAACCTCGGCTCAATGCTTTTAAGAGAAGAAACAAAGTGCTTTGCTTTCTTAGCAGGTCACGAGTCCTTCGCTGCTGCTGAGGGTGCGATCGGTCTGGCAAGATCCGCAAACAAGGCAAGAAAAGAACCGCTGAGAGTTATCCTAAACGGTTTGGGTAAAGACGCTGCAAAGATCATTTCAAGAATCAACGGCTTTACTTATGTACAGACAAAGTTTGATTATTATACCGGTAAGGTAACAATCGTTGAAGAAATCGCTTACTCAAAGGGCGAAAGAGCAAAGGTTCGCTGCTACGGTGCAGATGACGTTCGTGAAGGCGTTGCAATCATGCACTTAGAGGGTGTTGACGTATCCATCACAGGAAACTCCACCAACCCGACAAGATTCCAGCATCCTGTTGCAGGTACATACAAGAAAGAATGTATCGAACAGGGTAAGAAGTACTTCTC
>CAUGRT010000061.1 GCA_959602045.1 uncultured Clostridia bacterium
AAAGAAGCAAGCAGATTGTTTCTATTTCGGGCGCCGACGTATGCTGATACTTCAAGCCCGAAATAGGGGCAAGATGCGCCGCTTATTTTCTACATTAAAAGGCCGCCGTCAATGTTGACAACCTGCCCCGTCACATACTTCGACATGTCAGACGCCAAAAATGCCACTACATCCGCCACATCTTCGGTCGTTCCAAACTTCCCTAACGGAATCGCCTTAAAGTATTCCTGTTTCACCTCATCCGGCAGCTTGTCCGTCATATCGGACGCGATAAATCCGGGTGCTACAGCATTACAGCGGATTCCTCTGGATGCCAGCTCCTTTGCGGTGGTTTTTGTCAAACCAATCAAGCCTGCCTTGGATGCACTGTAGTTTGCCTGTCCGGGATTTCCCATAACTCCTACTACGGAAGCAATATTAATAATCGAACCGCCGCGCTGCTTCATCATCGGTCTTGCCACGGCTTTAATACAATTGAACGCACCTTTCAGATTAATATCCAGAACAAGATCCCAGTCTTCCTCGCTCATTCGCAGAATCAGACCATCTCTTGTTACACCGGCGTTATTTACAAAAACATCAATTTTCCCAAATTCATCAACGGCAGCCTTCACCAATGCCGCCACATCCTCACTCTTTCGTACATCGCCCTTTACAACAATACTGCCAACGCCCAATGCCTTGATTTCCTCACATGTTGCATCGGCATAATCGGAGGACGGAATATCATTGATAACAATGTTCGCACCCAGAGAAGCCAGCTTCAATGCGATAGCCTTTCCGATTCCGCGTCCCGATCCTGTAATAACTGCTGTTTTTCCTTTTAGCATTTGCTTCCTCCCTCTCCGCTGTTTTGCGGTATTTTCTATTCGCTTAAACCCTGCAAAGTCTTTTCCAGAGAATCCATATCCTCTACGTTGAAAACTCTGACATCTCTTGAAATCTTCTTGATAAAGCCGCTCAAAGCCTTCCCCGGACCAACCTCCACAAAGGTATCTACCCCATCATCGATCATTCTCCGAACAGAATCCTCCCAAAGTACGGATGAAGAAACCTGCTTGATTAAATAGGGTTTAATATCCTCTTTTGAAGCAACATAATCCGCTGTTACATTGGTAATCACCGGAATCTGCATGTCCTTGACTTCAACCTTTTCCAGTTCTTTTGCAAGCTTCTCTCCTGCCCCCACCAGCATAGAACAGTGGAACGGAGCAGAAACCGCCAGCTTCAAAGCACGCTTTGCACCTTTTTCCTTTGCCAGCTCACAGCAGCGATCTACCGCTGACACCTCGCCGGAAACAACAATCTGTCCGGGGCAATTGAAATTTGCCGGAGAGCATACGCCCAAGGTGGAAGCCTCCTTGCAACATTCCCGAACATCCTCTGCGGATAACGCAATAATCGCCGCCATCGCGCCAACGCCGACAGGAACTTCTTCCTGCATATACTTGCCACGCTTTTTCACCAATCGCACACCGTCCGCAAAATCAATGGAACCCGACGCAATGTGTGCGCTATATTCTCCCAGACTTAATCCTGCAACCACATCCGGGTGAATCCCCTTTTCTTCCAGCACACGCAGTGCCGCAATACTCATTGTCACAACTGTCGGCTGCGTATTTTCGGTAATCATCAACGTATCATTATCGCCGTTAAAAATCATTTCTTTGACATCAAATCCCAAAGCCTCTGAGGCTTCGTCAAAGGTCTTGTCCGCACACGCAAAATTGTCTGCCAATTCCTTACCCATGCCGACCTTCTGTGCGCCTTGACCTGCAAACACAAATGCTAATTTTCCCATCTTTATAACCATTCCTTTCCGTACTGCTTGCTCTCGGATGACCTTTTATTTCTCCATCTTATTCTGAATCTGACTGATGATTTCCTCGGTTCCCTCAAAATAGCTTCTGATAATATCCGCACACGGTTCAATTTTATGTACCATTGCCGCGGATTGTCCTGCCATCAGTGACCCCGTCTGAACATCGCCCTCCTGGAATGCTCTTCTCAAGCCGCCGACACCCAACGCTTCAATTTCTTCAAAAGGAGCATTTGCCTTTTCCAGTTTTTCATATTCTCTCGTCAGCTTATTTTTCAAGGCTCTGACCGGTGCGCCTGCCGAACGACCCGTAACAACCGCGTCACGATCCTTAGCTTTCAGCACCGCTTCTTTATAATTTTCATGCGCAATACATTCATTTGAGCAGATAAAACGCGTTCCGACTTGGATTCCATCCGCACCCAAAGCGAATGCCGCAATCGTTCCGCGACGATCGGCAATACCGCCGGCTGCAATAACCGGAATGGATACTGCGTCCACAACCTGCGGAACTAAGCACATCGTGGTAATCTCTCCGATATGTCCGCCGGACTCCGTTCCCTCAGCTACAACCGCATCCGCGCCGTCCTTTTCCATCTTCTTCGCCATCGCAACGCTCGCAATAACCGGCATAATCTTAATACCGGCTTCCTTTAATGCCGGAATATATTTCCCCGGATTGCCTGCGCCTGTCGCAACAACTGCCGGCTTTTCCTCCAGAACAACCTGCATAACTTCCTCTGCAAACGGAGACATCAGCATAACATTTACGCCAAACGGCTTATCGGTCAAAGTACGGCATTTTTGAATCTGTTCTCTCACCACGTCAGCCGGTGCGCCGCCTGCCGCAATAATCCCCAAGCCGCCGCCGTTCGATACAGCCGCCGCCAACTCCGCCGTCGCAACCCAAGCCATACCGCCCTGAATGATCGGATATTCAATCCCTAATAATTCGCATAATCTTGTTTTCATTTTGAACTCCTTTCACAAAAGCCCTGCTCGTCCTTTACCACTGCAACACACATGCCGCATAGGTTAAACCGCCGCCAAAGCCGACGAGAACAATCTTATCGCCCTTTTTGATTTTTCCGGTTGCAACGGCTTCATGCAAAGCCACCGGAATACAGGACGCTGAAGTATTTCCGTATTTCTGTATTGTCAAAATCACCTTATCGTCCGTGATCCCCATGCGCTTAATCGCACTTTCCACAATTCTGTAATTCGCTTGATGCGGCACAACCAGTGCAATATCATCATACGTCAATCCTGCCTTATCCAAAGCGCGCTGTGAGGAATCCGCCATCGCCTTAACCGCAAACTTCATAACGGATTGTCCTGCCATCCAGATGGTTTCTTTCCGCCCCGAAATTCTCTTTTCCGTTTCTTCTTCGTCATTTCTGAACGCCAGACTTGTAATCGTCTTACCGCCGGTGCCATCTGCACCCATATCAAAGCTCAGCAATCCCGGCTCGTCCGTGGCGGATAATACCGCTGCACCAGCCGCATCGCCAAACAGCACACAGGTCGCCCGATCTTTATAATCCGTTGCCTTTGATAAAACATCCGCAGCAACAACCAATACATGCTTATATACGCCTGTTTCAATAAACTGTCCGGCAATCACCGTTCCTACCACAAATCCGGAGCATGCCGCATTATAATCGAAAGCCATCGCATTCACAGCGCCAATTTTCTCCTGAACCACGCAAGCGCATGACGGGGTAAAATAATCCGGCGTTACCGTTGCCAGAATAATCAGATCAATATCCTCCGGTGTCAGCCCTGCGTCGTGAATTGCTGCCAAAGAAGCCTTTGCCGCCAAATCGGTGGTGTACTCATTCTCCTCGCTGATATGCCGCTCGCTGATGCCGGTTCTTCTTGTGATCCACTCATCATTCGTATCTACAATACTTTCCATGTATGCATTATCATATACCTTTTCCGGAATATATACACCCAGTCCGGTAATTTTCGCATTTGCCATGATCTGCGTTCCTCCAATTAATTAATATGTTTTATAATCTCGTCAATCATTCCTGTTTCAACAAACTTCTTCGCCTGTCTGATTGCATTAAATACCGCCTTTGCATCGGATGATCCGTGTCCCTTAATGACCGGTTTTTTCGTTCCTAAAAGCGGTGCGCCGCCGTATTCGCGGTAGTCCATCTTTTTACGGAAGTCCTTGATACCTTTCATCACAAATGCCGCGCCCAGCTTGGTCAGAAGATTTCGGGTGAAAAGATTTTTGATTTCACTCCCGACAACACTGCCCATGCCCTCGACCGTTTTCAAGATGACATTTCCGACAAATCCGTCACACGTTATGACATCCGCATTGCCCTCCATAACATCTCGTCCCTCGATATTTCCGATAAAATTCACCGGTGCCTGCTGCAGCAAAGGATAGGTTTCTTTCGTCAGCTCATCGCCTTTACCCTCTTCCTCGCCATTCGACATCAACCCGACCGTCGGGTTCTTGATGTCCATAACACCGCTCATGTATAGGCTGCCCATAATTCCGAACTGAACCAGATTTTCCGGCTTACAGTTGGTGTTTGCCCCGGCATCAATCAGCATTTTCGGACCTTTTGCCGATGGCAGAAGCGTAGCCAGTGCCGGACGCAAAATCCCCTTGATTCGTCCGACAATCAGCAATCCGGCTGCCAAAAGCGCCCCTGTATTCCCCATGGACAGCAGGGCATCGCCCTCTCCGTCCTTTAGCAGATTTGCCGCAACGACAATCGACGAATCCTTTTTACTCCGCACCGCCTTTGCTGGCTCTTCATGATTTGAGATCAGCGTTTCTGCATGGACAATCCTTATTTTCTCGGCAGGATATTGATATTTGCGCAATTCCGCCTGCAAAACATCTGTCTTTCCCACGAATACAATGTCAACGTCTAACACCTTTGCAGCCTGAACGCCTGCTTCAATCGGTGCATGGGGTGCATGATCTCCGCCCATTGCATCAATAATAATCTTCATGAATATAACCCTCTCAGCCTAATACTTTCAAACTGAATTTTCCTCTGAATACTTCGTTCATTTTTACTTTAATAAATACATGAACCACGAACTCATCCTCTTTTTCGCGAATTACGATGGATTTCGCCACCAATGTATCCCCCGGATGAACCTCTTTCGTATATTTCACATTTGCCACTTTAATCAGCATGGACTCTGCGCCGATGACATGCAATGCCAAATCCTCGGCAAATGCATAAATAAACTGACTTTTTACGATATTTGTACCGTTAAATGTCATGCTTGCATCGGTATGCAGCACCGAAATCCCGTCATGATGGACGTTTAAATCCAGCAGCTCGCCGCAGGTATCGTTTCCGCTGATACTGCCCTGCGCCGCATTTTTCACCCGTTCTCTGTATTCTGCAATGCCCAGCTCTGCCCGGTCGAATCGTATCGTGGATACACTTACTCCAAATGCCCGTGCCAAATCCTCATCCTTTAAAAAAGGATTTTCCTTAATCTTCTTCAAAAGATAGGCATGACGCTCACGCTTTATGGCTCTTGGCAAAACATCCACCTCCTCGACTCCAAATCATCACCGAATCCATTAAAACGACAAATTGTGAATTATTATTAGTATCTGGTACTAAATTTACTATATTGATACTATCACATGTCTGTCGTGATTTCAAGTATTTTTCAAGCTTTTTTAAAACATTGTTAAAATCATCTAATAGAAATCACAAATCCAGCGGAAAACACATCAAATTACACAGAATATATTTTTTATAATCTTAAATATTGACGGTCATTCCATCGTATGCCACGCCAATTTGCGAGGGTGCAAGGCGTTTTTCCGTTTCCTTTTGTGTCCCATGCAATTTACAAGCCAGATGGGAGATTATTATTTTTCCATCCGATTTCAGCACATGTGTATTCCGTACAGTTTCCGCCATTAATTCAACCATTCTAAGATTATTATGCTCAAAAATCCGATAATCTCCGCAGACATCGCCGAGCGTTCCGTCAAAAATCATCAGATCGTACTGAAATTCGCGCATATAGTACCAAGTATCGCGTCTGAGCCATGCGCCATCGCAGCCATAGAAAATCCGTTTTCCGTCTTTTTCGATAATATAGTGCAGTGCCTGTTCCTGTACATTATCCGTCCCGTGGTTTGCCGGCACGGCTGTCACGGTATAGCCTGCGATATTGAGCGGCGTATACAGTGAAATCGGGTGTATTTCGATATTGGTTATATTTTGAATCGCCGCCGCGGCATGTTCTTCACAATACAGTATGCGTTTTTTATGGTCACACAATTTTTGCAGATTTTCGATATTCAAGTGATCATCATGGGAATGGGTCAGCAACACATTCGCAATAGGATCGAACAGGTGGTGACATCCGAAATCTTCGGCAAACTCAAAGATTTTTTTCCCCGGATCAATGAGCAGGGTATCGTCTACGGTAATGGATGAAAACCTACGGTATTCCTCCGTCCCATGCAGTGAATCGGGCCAATTTGCAGCACCGGTTCCCAGAAATCTGATATTCATTTTTTATTCTCCCTTTTATTCTCTCTCTTGTTTTTATTTTCTTTCTTAATTTAATGGTTATTTTATTTTTTATGATACGTTAGTATGTGGGAAAAGTCAATAGTTTTCTGAAAATTTTTCTTGAAATTAAAAAAAACATCACCTTTATGTGGGGAGTAATAAGGAAGTATTTCCGCAAGGCTTAAAAATAGTCTTGCGGAATTTCCTTTTTATCGGGAATAACCTCATTTTGCGGAGTAAATTCGCCGATAAAGTTAAAAACAATCTGTACCTTTTGAGTTCTGTGTCCACTTAATTTATCGGGTGCGTGAACAATAATTTTCTTTATAAATTCATTAACAACGGTCGGTGTTAATTCTTTAATGCCGACATATTTTTGCACGATTTCATAAAACTGTTTAAAGTCAAGTTCTCGGCTTTCAAACTCGCTTGTTTCCTCCTCGAAAACCGTAACTTGTTTTTGTAATTCCTGTTGTTCGTTTTCGTATTCCGCAGACAGTTTCAAAAATCGTTCGTGTGAAATTGCACCGGATATATCGTCCTCATAAATTCGCTTGAAAATTTTGTCAAGTTCCGATATTCTTTTCTTGAATTTTACTATCTGTTTTTTCTTATTTTTCATCTCTTTTGACTGCTCGTCAAGCCGTTGTTTTGCAACTAAATTAAAAAATTCATCTGCATTATCATACATCATTGCGGTAATTGTAAAAATCTGATTTAATACAATTTTCTTTAACGTTTCCTCACGGATATAATGAGCGGAACAGTCGCCTGTATTGCTTTTATACCTTGAACATCTGTAATGGTCTTGCGTGCTGTTAAAATTCTTGCAAGTGGAAAAATGCAACTTGTTGCCGCAGTCTGCACAGAATATCAATCCCGAAAACATACCTTGTTTATTGGTCTTTGTGTGTCGTCTTTTGTTCTGTCGTAATTCCTGCACCCGTTCCCATTGTTCTTTTGAAATAATAGGTTCTTGAGTGTCATAGAAAATCGCCCAATTTTCTTTTGGATTTTGTAACTGTTTTTTCAATTTGTATGATTTTCTGTATGTCTTAAAATTTACGGTACAGCCTATGTATTCCATTCGTTCCAAAATGTGAATGACAGAGTTAGTATTCCACATATACGGATTGTCGGGAATGGGTTTTCCATTTGCTTGTGCATAGTATGATGTTGTTGTCAATACTTTTTCATTTCTTAAAATTTTTGCAATTTGTGACGGTCCTTTTCCGCCGATACATAAATCATAAATTTTTCTGACCACTTCCGCCGCAGGCTCATCAATTATCCATTGCTTTTTGTTTTCTGGATTTTTCATATAACCGAAAATCGGATTGCCCAAATGCTCTCCGGACATTCCCTTGGACTTAAACACCGCACGGATTTTTTTGCTTGTATCTTTCGCATAAAAATCATTAAACAAATTGCGAAACGGTGTAAAATCATTATCACCTTTCAAACTGTCAACTCCGTCATTGATTGAGATTAAACGAACATCATTATCGGGGAAAAATATCTCCGAAAAATATCCGACTTTGAGATAATCACGCCCAAGTCTTGACATATCCTTAACGATAACCGTTTTGACCTTCCCGCCTTCAATATCGTTTATCATTTCCTTAAAAGACGGTCTTTCAAAATTCGTACCACTCCACCCGTCGTCAATATAAAATTTAGGGTTGGGGTGTTGATTGTCGTTTGCGTATTTTCCTAAAATTGCTTTTTGATTTATGATACTGTTGCTGTCGCCGTCCAATGCGTCTTCTTGCGAAAGTCTGCAATACAGAGCGGTAATTGTATCGGGCTTATTCATTATCAAATTCCTCCTTTTCATCGCCCGACAAAACAGAGTGTATATTTAAATTATACCGTGCTTTTTCCGAATTGTCAGCCCCTCTTGTTTCAAGTTTTTCGGAAAGCATTAAACGAATGATTTTATTGTTCAATGTTTCCGTTCCCGAAAATGAAGTTTCAACCTCATAAATCGTACCGCCGATTTTGTAATTTGTTATGTAGCTGCCGTTATTTTCTTTCTTATCCAATCCTATCAAATCCTTTCTCAAAAGTGATTAAAAGTTGAGTAGCAAGCAAAGCGAATGAGTACCCATTCACGAAAAATCAAATTTATATCTGCTTGCCATTCTTACATAATAGTGGAAATGTCAATAAAAGTGCAGTCGAAATTTACCCCAAATTTCTGAAACTACT
>CAUGRT010000062.1 GCA_959602045.1 uncultured Clostridia bacterium
GAATAATCTAATACCAAGGATAATCGACCTTATTCAAGATCTTGAATAAGGTCGAATTTAGATTATTCCAATTCGATGAACCCTCGGACGGAAAGCAGAACGGCTTGCACGCAGGACAGCTTAAAAGCTATATTCAGCTTTGCCTTGCACTTAGCCAAATGGCAAAGACGGTGAAAACAGCAAGTCCGAAACCACAGCAGAATGAAAACCCAAAATACGCAATGAGAACATGGTTATTAAGGCTTGGCTTTATCGGAGATGAATTTAAAACCGCAAGAGAACTCCTAACAAAGAGACTTTCGGGTGACACAGCCTTCAGAAACGGCAGAGCCGCTTGAAGGATATAGTCGCAGACCTACCTTGACCGCACTTGCGGTCTTAAGGTGGTAGAAGAACAATTTGAGAGGAGTTTTCACTATGAATAAAAGATATTATATCGCATACGGCAGTAACCTTAATATTTATCAAATGCGGTTTCGCTGCCCAAACGCAAAGATTATAGGAACAGCTGTCATGCTGAATTACGAATTGCTTTTTAAGGGTAGCAAGACGGGTTCATACTTAACCATTGAGCCAAAGGACGGTTCAAGCGTTCCTGTTGCCGTGTGGGAAACCACAGCAGAGGACGAACTTGCACTTGACCGTTACGAGGGTTATCCCGCCTTCTATTACAAAAAGGAATTCGTATTGCCGATTAAAGGAATTAAAACGGGCAAGGTGCGAAACCGCAAGGTTTATGTTTACATCATGCACGAGGAGAGACCGATCGGAATCCCAACGAAAAGCTATGTCAGAACCTGTGTTGAAGGGTATCATAATTTCGGATTTGATATTGATGTGCTAAAAAACGCATACGAACGGAGCAGAAAGGAATGTTTGAAATGAAAGAAACAATAGCAACAGCAGCCGTATGCCCCAGGTGCAAAAAAGTATACACGGACAGACCGGCAATTTCGAGGACAGACGATAAAACTCCGATCTGCCCGGACTGCGGCACACGTGAGTCGCTTGAAAGTATCGGCATTGACACCGCAGAACAGGATAAAATTTTAATGGCAATTCACGGAATCAGATAAAAAAATATATAAACAGACAGTCGCTTAAAAGGCGGCTGTTTTCGTTGCGCAAAGGAGGTGACACTTGTGGCACAGAGAGGCAGAAAACCGAAACCGTCAGCTTTAAAGGAGCTGGAGGGCAATCCCGGCAAAAGAGAAATTAATACAAATGAACCGCACCCTGTAAAAAAAGCGCCGCCGTGCCCTAAATGGCTTGAACCCGATGCGAAAAAGGAATGGCGCAGACTTGCAAAGCAGATGGAACAGCTTGGGATATTAACAGAAGTGGACATGAGCGCTTTTGCAGGATACTGTCAGGCGTATGCCCGGTGGAAAGAAGCCGAGGAGTTCATATCACGGCACGGCGCAATTGTGAAAACACCGTCCGGATACTGGCAGCAGGTCCCGCAGGTGTCAATAGCGCAGACATATCTGCGGCTTATGAACAGATTTTGCGAACAGTTCGGATTAACGCCATCATCACGCAGCCGTATTGCAGCTGATGCCTCAACTTCAGACAGCGATGATGATTTAATGGAACATCTTTTAACGCTTGGCGGTGGTAAGGCTGATGTATGACGAAAATAAGGCAAAACGTGTGATAAACTTCATAAGCAGCCTAAAACACACTAAGGGTAAATGGCACGGGAAATCGTTTGACCTGCTACCCTGGCAGCAGGATATTATAAAAAACGTATTCGGAACTGTAAAGAGAAATGGTTACAGACAATATAACACAGCGTATGTGGAAATTCCGAAAAAGAACGGTAAATCGGAGCTTGCGGCAGGGGTTGCTCTGTATCTTACCTGTGGCGATATGGAATGGGGCGCTGAAGTTTACGGTTGTGCCTCTGACCGTCAGCAGGCAAGCATTGTTTTTGATGTTGCCGTGGATATGGTTGACCAGTGTCCGGCGCTGAAAAAACGAATTAAACCTATAATGTCGGTAAAAAGGCTTGTGTATAAACCGACAAACAGCTTTTATCAGGTGCTTTCATCGGAGGCATTTACAAAGCACGGATTAAATATTCACGGTGTGATTTTCGATGAACTTCATGCACAGCCAAATCGTGATTTGTTTGATGTCATGACAAAAGGCTCCGGTGACGCAAGAATGCAGCCGCTGTTTTTTCTCATAACCACAGCCGGAACAGACAGAAACAGCATATGCTTTGAACAACACCAAAAAGCGGTGGATATTTTGGAGGGCAGAAAGATAGACACTACCTTCTATCCTGCAATATACGGTCTGCCGGATGACGAGGATTGGACGAGCGAGGAAAACTGGTACAGAGTAAATCCGTCACTCGGGTACACGATAGATATTGAAAAGATACGAAACGCATATATGAGTGCCAAAGACAACCCGGCAGAGGAAAATCTGTTTCGTCAACTAAGGCTTAATCAGTGGGTTAAACAATCTACCCGTTGGATGCCGATGGATAAATGGGATGAATGTAATGAGATAGTGAACATATCACTTTTAAAGGGACGTGAATGCTATGGCGGACTTGACCTTTCAACCACACTTGACCTTACGGCATTCGTGCTTGTTTTCCCGCCAAGGAATGAAAATGAAAAATATATTATTGTGCCGTATTTTTGGATACCGGATGATAATCTAAAAAAACGAGTAAACCGCGACCATGTTCCGTATGATGTGTGGAAAGCACAGGGGCATATCCGAACAACACAGGGAGATGTGATTGACTACCGCAGAATAGAGGCAGACATTAAAGAAATTGCAAGCGAGTTTGTTATAAAAGAAATTGCATATGACAGATATAACGCAACGCAAATCATATTAAATCTGATGGACGAAGGTTTAACAATGGTGCCGTTCGGACAAGGCTTTAAGGATATGTCGCCGCCGACAAAGGAGATATTCACACTTGTGCTTAAAAACAAAATTGTACATAACATGAATCCGGTTCTCAGGTGGAATTTTGATAATGTATGTGTTGAGACCGATGCTGCTGAAAATATAAAGCCGTCAAAGAAACACTCAACAGAGAGAATAGACGGTGCGGTCAGTACAATTATGGCATTGGACAGAGCTGTGCGCAATATGAATGTGAACACATCATCGGTTTATGATGAGCGCGGTGTTTTAGTTATTTGAGGAGGGATACACCATGAATATCTTTAAATCATTCTTTAAATCACGGGATAAACCGCGCAATGCGTCTGTCGGAACAAGCTGGTTTCATATCGGCAGGTCATGGTCGGGAAAGACTGTGACTGAACGGACGGCGTTGCAGCAGACTGCGGTGTATGCCTGTGTTCGTATCATAGCCGAAACCATAGCCAGTCTGCCATTGCATCTATATAAATACACGGATAACGGAAAAGAAAAAGATTGTACGCATCCACTGTATTATCTTTTGCACGACGAACCGAATCGTGAGATGACTGCTTTTGTTTTCAGAGAAACAATTGTCAGTCATCTTTTGTTATGGGGAAATGCGTATGCACAGATTATCCGAAACGGCAAAGGCGAGATCATTGAACTGTATCCTCTGCTGCCGGATAAGATGGAGGTTTACCGTTCGGATATTACGGGAGAAATATATTACATTTATACAGATACCAAAGGACAGCGCCATACTTTAAGCAATACTGATGTTCTGCATATACCGGGGTTGGGATATGATGGACTTATCGGGTACTCGCCGATTGCAATGACTAAAAATGCAATCGGTCTTTCTATTGCGGCGGAGGAATACGGTGCGAGATTTTTTGCAAATTCCGCAAATCCGAGCGGTGTTTTGGAGCATCCGGGAGTTTTGAAAGATCCGAGAAAGCTTCGTGAAAGCTGGAACGAGGTATACGGCGGAACAAGTAACTCCCACCGTGTGGCGGTTTTGGAGGAGGGTGTAACTTTCAAAGCCATATCCATACCGCCAAACGAAGCACAATTCCTTGAAACACGCAAATTCCAGATAAACGAAATTTGCCGGATATTCAGAGTACCTCCGCATATGGTGGCAGACCTTGAAAAGTCAAGCTTTTCAAATATCGAGCAGCAAAGCCTTGATTTTATTGTGAATACCATAAGACCGTGGCTGGTAAGGATTGAGCAGAGTATCTGTCAAAAGCTTTTGAGCGTGAATGAAAAAGGTGTATATTTTGTAAAATTCAACGTTGACGGAATGTTACGGGGAGATTTTGCAAGCCGTATGAACGGATATGCGATAGCAAGACAGAACGGCTGGATGAGTACGAACGATATACGGGAACTTGAGGATATGAACAAGATACCGGCAGAGCTTGGCGGTGACAGGTACCTATGCAACGGAAACATGGTAGATTTGACAAATGCAGGCGTATGGACGCAGACAGGAGGAAAAACAGAAAATGAATAAATTTTGGAACTTTAAAAAGGTAACAAATACGGCAGACAATGAGGATATAACCGAAAACATCCTCATATTAAACGGCCCGATTGCCGAAGAATCGTGGTGGGGTGATGAGGTGACACCGAAACTCTTTAAATCCGAGCTTGACAGTGTAAACGGTGATTTAACAGTATTTGTAAATTCTCCGGGCGGCGATTGTTTCGCCGCAAGCGAGATATATAACGCACTAAAAGAGCATAACGGCAAAATTACCGTAAAAGTTGATAGCCTTGCTGCATCTGCGGCGTCGGTTATCGCTATGGCAGGAGATGTTGTTTTAATGTCACCTGTCAGTATGATGATGTGTCACAATCCGAGCATGATGCTGTGCGGTGAGGTTTCGGAGCTTGAAAAGGGCATTGATTTTCTGAATGAAATTAAAGAAAGCATTATAAACGCATATCAGAACAAAACAGGATTATCGAGAGCAAAAATATCAAAGATGATGGACTCGGAAACATGGATGAATGCAAAGTCTGCGTATGATTTGGGATTTTGCGACAAAATCATGTATTCCGATAACGATAAGCTGAAATCGGGAACGGACTTCATATTCGATAAAAAGAGTATGGTTACAAATACGGTTTCCGCTATGCGCAAAAAACTGAAAAAGATTGAGAAAGAACCGCAAGGAGCGGATATTTCTCAATTTGAAACAAGATTAAATTTATTGAAATAGGAGGATTTCTTTATGAGTAAATCGGTTGAATTAAGACAAAAAAGAAGTGAATTATGGGAAAAAGCGAAGCTGTTTTTGGATAATGCCAAAAGAAACAGCGATGTTTTGTCGGCAGATGACAGAGCGACATATGAAAAAATGGAGCAGGAGATTGTAGATCTCGGCAAGGAAATCGGGATTATCGAAAGACGCGAGGCATTAGACCTTGAAATGTCTAAGCCGACAAGTGCGCCGATCAGCGCAAACCCAAACACAAAAACAGAAGAAAAAACCGGCCGCAGCTCAGATGAATACAAAAAATCATTCTGGCTGGCAATGCGGAACAAGAAGAATCCGTATGAAGCGGTAAATGCACTGCAAATCGGAACAGACTCCGAGGGCGGATATCTTGTGCCGGACGAGTATGAAAGCGCGCTTATCGAAAAACTGCACGATGAAAATATTATCAGACAGTATGCAACGGTCATAAAATCATCAAACGGTGATAAGAAAATCCCGGTTGTGGCAGGATACGGTGAGGCAACCTGGACGGATGAAGAAGCGGCATATACCGAATCGGACGATTCGTTTGGAGTAATCACGCTCGGTGCGCATAAGCTTACTTCTATTATAAAGGTATCGGAAGAGCTGTTAAACGATTCTGTATTTGACCTTGAGCAATATATTTCAAAAGAGTTTGTAAGACGCATGGCAGCGGCGGAAGAAAATGCGTTCATAAACGGCACCGGAACAGGCAGACCCACGGGAATATTGCAAACAGCGGAAACAGGTAAGACCACAGCGGCGGCAGCGGCGATTACAGCAGATGAAGTTATTGACCTCTATCACAGCCTTCGCTCACCATACAGGAAAAATGCTGTATTTATTGCCAATGACTCAACTGTAAAAGCAATCCGTCAACTTAAAGACTCAAACGGAATGTATTTGTGGCAGCCGGGACTGAAAGAGGGACAGCCGGATACTCTTATCGGCAACAGAATTATATCTTCCGCATATATGCCCGAAATCGGAGCAGGCAAAAAGCCGATTCTTTTCGGTGATATTTCATATTACTGGATTGCTGACCGTCAGGGCAGAACCTTCCAAAGATTGAATGAACTGTACGCTGCAACGGGACAGGTGGGATTTAGAACTTTCCAGAGAGTGGACGGAAAACTTACTCTTTCAGAAACAGTAAAAACGCTTGATTGTAAAGCATCGTGAGGTGAGCTGATATGCACATAAAAATATTGGTATCATGCAGCGGACTTGATTTCACATACAGGCAAGGCGAAGAAGTCATTGTTGCAGAGGATTTAGGAAAGGATTTAATTGCCGGAGGACTGGCAGAAGAAATCGCCGAAACCAAATCGAAAGAAAAACAGAAACTGAAAGCGGGTGGAAAGGCAAATGCTGACGCTTGATGAAGTAAAGGGATTTTTAAGAATAGACCACAACGAGGAGGACGGATACATTTCCGTCCTTCTGATTTTGGCAAAGGAACTGTGTGAGAATTATATGAGAAAAGACATCATCGAGCCGATGCCGGAGTCTGTGCGCCAGGCACAGCTTTTGGTTATTTCGCATTTTTATGAAAACAGGAGCGGCGCACCTATTCCCGAAACGGTGTATCGGCTTTTGGATAATTACAGAAAGGACCAATTCTAATGAACTTTTCAAAATTAAGGCACAGAATAATTTTTCTGTCGCCGACAGATGAAATCATAAATTCTATGGGTGAAACAGTGCCGAGATACAAGCCGTTTAAGCCATATCTTCCCTTGCCTTTGCAAATGCAAAAGAATAAGGTGTATCTTTCACATGACAGTATTGGGAATGCAATTCTTACTAAGCAGAACGGAAAGCCGCTTGCACACAAGCTTGCACTGTCGGAATACTCTGTTGCGGCATTTGTCGCACCGACTACCGGCAAAGAGTATGAGGAAAGTCAGAAAATCCGCGCGGAAACCACATACAAAATTTCAACGAGGTATTTTCGAGGGATAAATTCCACGCATCGTATTCTCTACAATAACCGTGAATTTGAGATAGTGTCCGTGCTTGATCTTAACGAGCGTCATGAGGAACTCCAGATCATAGCTGCTGAAAGAAATACACAAACGGCGCAAACCTTTAACGGAGATGAGTATAATGGCGAAGAATGACGGAACATTCGGATTTGAGGACTTGCAGAGGGCATTTAATCGTATTGAGCAAAAATATGAAAACAAAACGGACGCTATACTTATGGCGATGGCAAATGTCACAAGACAGCGTGTCCGCTCGAAAACACCGACAGGCAAAACAAAAAAGCTGAAAGGTTCATGGCGCACCAAAAAGCCTAAGACCTTCGACAAGGCGCGTGTTGCCCGTGTGCAGACCGAGAACCGGTACGG
The DNA here is from genome assembly GCA_959602045.1 of uncultured Clostridia bacterium. GTDB lineage: Bacteria > Bacillota > Clostridia > UBA1381 > UBA1381 > Ornithomonoglobus_A. Next base: position 7,508 of record CAUGRT010000062.1, read on the forward strand.
TCATGTGGTTGAGGAAGGACATAGAGTCGTAACAGGAGGTTCGACAGTCGGCAGAAACGGCAGAAAATTAAATGTCTTGCAAAGAGGTATCAGAGGTATTTCGGTCGGCGGTAAAACAAAGGGCGAGAAAATGATTGAAGATACGGTCAAAGAACTTAATGCAATCTTTGAGAAAAATGCAAAAAAACTGCTTGATGATTTAACGAGCGAGGTGGAGCTGTGATAACGATAAAGGATATACAAACGGCGGTTTCAAAACTGCTCACAAAGAACAAATACTCGGTTATTGCGTCTGAGGTCAAAGAGGGCTTTCAAAAGCCTGCCTGCTTTATTGAGGTTTTTCCTGTGAGCGTTGCGGCGGAAAATAAATTTTATGAATTGGTTACCTTGGGGATTGAGATTTCATATCACCCATCAATGGAAACCAAAGAAGAACTCATCATAAATGCTGAAAAGCTGAAAAACATATTTTTATACACTCCGATTAAGGTAAAGGACAGGTTTTTATCGGTCAATGAAATAACCTTTGATTCCGACAAGAGCGTCCTTATCGCATATTTTGAATTGGAGTTTTTACGGGAAACAAACACAAAAACGGCTTCAATGCCGAAGATGAAAACACTAAACGAAAGGACAGTGATTGGAAGTGGGACTTCCGAAAATACTGATTGAATTTAAGACGCTTGCAGAAACGCTCATCGCACGAAGTGAGCGCGGCATCGTGGCTGTTATTCTGAAAGATAACAGCAATACAACAAAAACCGCCGTATACACAAAAGAGAGCGAGATTGTAAAAAGCCATTACACGGCAACCAACCTCGCTTATCTGTCCCTTGTGTTTATGGGCGGGCCGTCAAAGGTGATTGTGGAGCGTGTGCAGACCTCCGATAATATTTCGGACGCACTTGAAAGGCTGAAAAACAAGCGGTGGTATTACCTTGCCGTTCC
>CAUGRT010000063.1 GCA_959602045.1 uncultured Clostridia bacterium
GGTTCGCACTAACCCCCTCTTGCGCCAACAGAAAGACTGATGTAGAAATCAGCCGTGCGAGGGGGCGGCGCACGCCCCCTACCCAAACCAAGCATACAAAAAGCAGTAATCCAATATCTCAGGGTTACTGCTTAATAAAAGCCTATGACTCTATTCAGCGATAGCCCTCCACTATATTACATATGCATCTGTGAATAGCTCTCCACTCTGCATAATGCTTAAAGTGACAGTTATATTGCTCTTAACAATATACCCAACAAGCACCCCTGCGGTAAATGTGCCTGTTTCGGCGGATTTTCCTTTCACATTGGGTTCTCGGCTCCGCTGCCTCGCCAATGCTACTGATAAACTCCGCGCCTCTATCTTTTTTCTCCGGCTGTTTTTTTAACTATATTTCTATTCTTTAATATAGTATCACGGAACCGGATTTATGTCAAGTGTTTTTGATAAATTTCTTGTAAATAACAAAATTTATATTTCTGCACCTTTTTCCAAAATCTTCGGGCCGATTTCCGTAACATCCCCGGCGCCCATGGTGAAAATAATATCTCCTTCTTGTGCAATGGATTTTACATATGCCGCAATCTCGTCAAAATCATCAATAAACCGTACATTGACACCTGTTTTTTCAATTTCCTTTGCTAAATTTTCCGGACGGGTAACACCGTCAAACTTTTCACGCGCAGCATAAATATGTGTTAATATAACCTCGTCTGCATCGCCGAATGCATTGACAAATTCATTCCAAAGCGTACGCGTTCTCGAATAGGTATGCGGCTGAAAAATGCAAATAATCCGATGATGCGGAAACTCTGTAGCTGCGTGAAGCGTTGCCTTGATTTCCGTCGGGTGATGTGCATAATCGTCCAATACCACAGCGCCGTTAATCATTCCTTTTTTTTCAAAACGTCTGTGCGTTCCTTTAAAGGTTTCCATTCCCTGCGCCGCTTTTTTGGGATCCGCGCCCATTAAATCACATACGGCGATCGTTGCCAAAGCATTTAAAATATTATGCTCTCCCGGAACATTTAAGTCCAGATGACAACGCTTTTCACCGTTTTTGTACACATCAAAGGACGGGTATCCGGCACGAAATACAATATTTTTCGGATAATAATCATATTCGTCTTTCATCCCATAAGTCGTGATCCGTAAATTTTCCGCACCTTTTAACGCAAGCTGTATGTTTTCATCACTGCCCAAAGCAACGACATCGCCTTTTCCTGCTGTCAACTCCGCAAACCGCCGGAAACTATCCCGGATTTGTGTAATTCCTCCTGTGAAGAAATCCAGATGATCCTCCTCAATATTGGTAATCAACGCAATCGTGGGATAGAATTTCAAAAAACTGTTGGTATATTCACATGCTTCCGTAACAAAATAATCACTGCCGCCGGTTCGAATGTTTCCGTGAATTAAATCCAATTCACCGCCGACGCTGATCGTGGGGTCTAAGCCTGCATAAACTAATGCATGCGTCAGCATGGAAGTGGTCGTGGTTTTTCCGTGTGTTCCGCTTACACCGACCGCATGCGTGTAATTTTTCATAATTGCACCGAGAAACTCTGCCCTGTCAATCAATCGGATTCCCTTTTGAATCGCCGCAGCCATTTCCGGATTATCTGCTTTTACTGCCGCCGTATGAACACATAAATCCGCACCCTCTATATTCTTTGCATCATGCCCCTCATATACTTTCGCACCCAATTTTTCAAGCTGCTCCGTAATATGAGAACGAGTCCGATCCGAACCGGTAACGGTATAACCCTTCTGCAATGCAATCTGCGCCAGTCCGCTCATGCTGATTCCACCGATACCGATAAAATGTATATGCGCGTCTTTCTCTATATCCTTTAAACTGAATCTATCCACTGGTATCTCCCTTTCATTTAAGCCATTGGTATGCTCTTTAGCCATAATAACAAAAAATACGTATCATTATTATTATATACCTTTTTTTTTCAAAAAGAAACCATTTTCTAAAATTTCTGTAGATAATACAAAATTACGGTCACGCAAAAGGAGTTTTAATAAAAAATGCACAAAACACTTGACAAATCTTGATATTTTAGGTACAATGATATTATATAGGGGCATCACTGGACAGACTACAATAATGAACTAAATGATTCCTTAGTATGGAAGGTGGTGAAAGTTTTGGAGATTACTGATATAAGAATAAAAAAGGTTTCCACTGACAGTAAGATGAAAGCGGTAGTTTCTGTTACCTTTGATAACTCCTTCGTTGTACACGACATTAAAATAATTGAAGGACAGGATAAGTTATTTACAGCCATGCCGAGTAGAAAAACTCCGGAAGGTGAATATAAAGACATCGCACATCCTATTAACAGCGAAATGAGAACGCAGATTGAAAAGCTAATCTTAAGTCAATATGACCGGGAATGTGCGGCTGATAGCGAATAAGGAAATAAAAAAACAAGGAACTCTCCAAATGAGATCCTTGTTTTTTATTCATAGAGAAAATTAGTTATATAATCTTACCGGCAGCACCATATATACATATGAATCATCTTCTTCCGCAGAACGGATGAAGCATCCGCTTGTCGGTGCACTGAATTCCATCTTAATTTTATCCTCATCACATGCCGAAAGTGCGTCCAGCATAAACCGACAGTTAAATCCGATAATCAGCTCGCCGCCGTCCAATTCAACATCCACCGTATCATTCACCTGTCCCTTGCTTGTAATACAGGAAACCTCAATTTTATTATAAGCAATGTTAAACTTAACCGGCGATTTATTTTCCGAATTTGAGGACATCTCATCATTGATTAACAGCATAGCCCTTTCCAGGCACCCCATAATATATTGCTTCTCACAAACAACATTAATAGTGTTGACAACATTGATAATCGCCTCATATTTCAGAAAATCTCCGTCCAAAAGCCGTGTATATACCTGATAATACCCAAAATCAAACAATACATGCCGGTCGGAAACAATAATAGATACACTGCTCTCATCCTTTAACAGCTTCAGCAGCTCTCTTAACGTTGCACCCGGAATGACAAATTTGCTGTTTTCCACTTGCTCTGTCAATTCATGCTTTACAACCGCCAAACGATGTCCGTCCGATGCGACAACATTCAAGTATCCGTTTTTGATTTCAAATAAAGCGCCTGTTAAAATCGGCTTTTTACCCTCGGTAACGGCGATGAACGAAATAGTTTTACGGATTAACTTCTTTAAATCTGCTTGATTTACATTAAATCTGTACTTTTCATCCAATACCGGTGCCGCCGGATATTCCATACTGTTTAAACCCTGGATATTAAATTCACTGAGTCCGCACTTGATTTTTGTAACATTGTTTTCCGGATTAATGTCAATGCTCACCGTACCGTCCGGCAGTCTTCTTACGATTTCACCGAACATTTTAGATTGTAAGGCAATTGCTCCGCCTTCCCGAACATTGAATTTTGCATTGTATTCAATACATAAATCCAGATTGTTTCCGGTGACGACAACATTGCCATCTCCCGATGCGTCAATTTTAATACATTCCAAAATACTCATTGTGCTTTTTGGCGATACTGCTTTTTGTACAGTGTTTACAATATCCAATAATGAATCTCTGCTGCATGAAAATTTCATAAATCATTTCTCCTGTTCACATTAAGCTTATCCACAGTGCCGCATCAGCGGTTTTGGGATATAGATATATTTATAATAATAAAATATTTAGTAGTATATAGTAATAGAGGGGTGAATTTGTGGGAAAAGTCCGGAAAGCTCAGGCACAGTATGAAAAATTTGTCCATGCTGCGCTGCTGAAAGCTGCTTGACAATTGTGGATAAGTGTGAATTGTTTTTTCCTGTAAATAGCAATTCAAATTCATCCACAGCTTATACCGGATTTATCCACGCATTTATACACACCTATTATAGCTGTGATTGTAAGTCTTTGATAATGCAATTAATATTTGCTTTCAAGTCCTCATTGCTGTCCAATTCTCCCTCAATTTTCCGAACGTTATGCATAACGGTGGTTCGATCTTTATTTCCGAAAGACTTTCCGATCATGGTAAAGTTCATATCGGTGAGCTTGTGGCAAAGATACATTGCAACCTGGCGCGGTATCGCGACATTGGAGGTTCGAACCTTTCCGGTTAGGTCGGAGGTGGTGATGTTGTAAAAAACGCTGACCTTGTCCATAATCTTATCCGGCGTAATTTTTACAATTCCGGTTTTGGGCAGGTAGGATTTTAAGACATAGTCTGCCAGATTGTGATCAATCGGCTTGTGTGAGATTTCAGAAATAGAAATCATCTTGATTAAGATTCCCTCCAGCTCACGAACGTTAGATTTAATTCGTTCGGCGATATATCCCAAAACATCAATGTCAATCGTTACATTATGCTGACTTGCTTTCTTTTGAAGAATTGCAACACGCGTTTCATAATTCGGGACGGTAATATCAATCGTTAAGCCTTGCGAAAAACGCGTTCTTAAACGGTCCTCCAGCGTAATCAGATCACTGGGTTTGCGGTCGGAAGTCAGAACAATCTGCTTGTTCATGCTGTATAGCTCATTAAAGGTATGGAAAAATTCCTCCTGCGTTGCTTCTTTGTTTTCAAGAAACTGCACGTCATCCACCAGAAATACATCGGCGGAGCGGTATTTTTTTCGAAATTCTTCACCCTTTGCATCTCGTACCGCTGAAATAAATTCGTTGGTGAAAACCTCACTTGTTACATATATAATATTCGCTGATGGATTGTTTTCATGGATTCTGTTACCGATTGCGTACATGAGGTGCGTTTTGCCTAAGCCTGAATTTCCATAAAGAAACAGGGGGTTATAGATATATCCCGGTTTTTCGGTGGTGGAAATTGCCGCGGCAGTGGCGTATTCATTGGAGGCTCCGATGACAAAGTTTTCAAAGGTGTATTTAGGATTGATGTGATTGACGTTGTCTACCGGCTTGTCCTCTGCAACAGCTTCTTTCGGTTCTTCTCCCTTTAAAATGATATTAAGGGAAAGCCGCTGCGCTGTGACTTGTTCAATTGCGGATTCGATGAAATCCTTGTATCGAAACTGAATCATATTTTTATTGATTGACATGGGTACCGATATGGTAAAGGCAGTATTATCTATCGAAACAGGAACAGCGTCTTTCATATGTACATTCAATCCAACGGCATTGTCGGATTTTTGTTTTACAATATTAAAAATCTTTGTCCATAGTTCAGTAATATCCTTGTTTTCCATATGTTAACCTCCTCCTTTACTCATATTGGATTTCTTTTTATTTCGGTAAAAAGCGACTCCGTGTTATTCAGAACTGTTACCTGTTTTATAATTTTTTAAACATGCATCCATCCTATTATAAGCCTATCTTATATCATATCAAATTTTTCTTCAATAATCAAGCATTTCGGCAAAATATTTTATAAATTCTTCGGAAATTCCTATGAATCGGAATGCTTTTTAATAAAATTTTCCGTTATGCACATACTATAATATATTTTATAGCTTGTGGAGGAATCAATGCGATGCTGATTATTGTACTCAGGACGCTGATATTATACGGAACGGTTATCGTATCGCTGCGCGTTATGGGAAAGCGGCAATTGGGAGAATTACAGCCCTCCGAATTGGTAGTTGCGATTATGATCAGCGATTTGGCATCCGTGCCGATGCAGGATATTGATATTCCGCTCCTTTGGGGGATTCTTCCGGTGCTGACGCTGATTGTGGCGGAGGTTGTGCTATCGTTTATCAGTTTAAAAAGCGAACGGGCGCGGCGATTTTTAACGGGCTCGCCGAGTATTGTGATTTATGATGGAAAGATTATTGAAAAGGAATTATTGCGGCTGCGGTTTAATGTAAACGATCTTTTATCGGAGCTGCGGCTGAACGGTTGTCATGATATTTCTGATGTGGAAGCGGCAATTGTGGAAACAAGCGGTAAATTAAGCGTCATTCAAAAATCCGATGCGCGAGGTGTTACGGTGGAGGATCTTTCAAGAACGGAAATAAAAAAGGATGGTTTGCCATGTATTATTATATCAGACGGGACACTAAATCCGGCAGAATTAAATCGTTCGGGACATTCGCAGACATGGCTGCGCGATGAATTGGAAAAGCGCGGAATTAAGCAAATACGAGAGGTTTTTCTTTTTTCATTGAATGCGGAGAAAGAAATATTTATTCAATTAAAGGAAAGCTGAAAATTTTGAAAGGATTTAAGGATCATTAATATGAAAAGTCTTTTAGTGTCCCTGATTATTGGTGCGCTCATGGTATGGGGCAGTGCAAAATATACGGTGGGTTTAGAGAAAATTTCCGGGCAGCTGGTGTCGGATAGCCGTGAGGTATATCGGCTTTTGGAAGAAAATCAATATGACGAAGCGTTATTGGGCGTGGAGTCGATTCAATTTTTTTTAGAGCAAAAGCGTGCAATGATGGAGGCAACCGGAAAACATAATGAAATGGATGAAATTGAAATGCATTTATCGGAGCTGCGGGTTTATACGGAAGCTGAAAGTAAAGAGGATGCTCTGGCAAAGTGTGCTTCGGTAGAATTTCTTTTTTCACATCTTCCAAAAAATTTCAAGCTTAGGATTGAAAATATTCTGTAGATATGTTATAATATAAAACAAAACTCAGGCAATTGTAAGACGGTGATTTTTATTTATTTAAATAGAAGAAAATTTTACATTTTGCATGAAATCAAGAATCTGCAGAGGAGATAAAATCTTGATACGGATACCGAATATAAAATGTCCGATTGATGGGGACATTAAAATTATAGTTTATCAATTATTGGGAGAAAACTTACCTTTTAGAATTTTTAAAAAATCAATTGACGCCCGAAAAAAAACGGATGTTCATTTTGTATATACGATTGACGTAGAATCCGAAAATGAGGAGCAGCTGTTAAAAAAGATTAAGGGAGCGTCTGTTTTATATGAAAAGCCTTATGTGTTTCCAAAAGGTATTTTGCCGAAAGAGCCGGTCGTGATTGCCGGGAGCGGCCCGGCAGGATTAATGTGTGCATTAATGCTTGTAAGGAACGGTTATCGGGTCATATTATTGGAACGCGGAAAATGCGTTGAGGAACGCAAAAAGGATGTAGAGTGTTTCTGGAACGGCGGTGCTTTTCAGCCGGAGTCTAATGTACAATTCGGCGAGGGCGGAGCAGGAACATTTTCGGATGGAAAATTAAATACCGGTATCAAAGACGCGAGGATTCGGTGCGTATTGGAGGAATTTTATCGTCACGGTGCGCCGGAGGAGATTTTATATCAGGCAAAACCTCATGTAGGGACAGATCATCTTTCAAATATGGTTCGTGAAATACGCCGTGAAATTGAAAGTCTGGGCGGAGAGGTACGGTTTAATTCACATTTGGATGGATTAGAAATTCAAGATAACAAGCTTTATGGTGTATGGGTTTCTGATTCAAAAAATGGGGACAATAAATATAAAATTTCTACGCAGCATTTAGTACTTGCCATAGGGCATAGTGCGAGGGACACTTTTCGAATGTTGAAAGCAAGAGGATTGAACATGGAAAGAAAAAGCTTTTCTGTCGGTGCGCGGATTGAGCATTTACAGGAGAGCATTAACCGAACACAATACGGAAAGTTTGCAAAGCAACTGGGAGCGGCAGATTATAAGCTTGCTGTTCATTTAAAGAATGGCAGAGGGGTTTATACTTTTTGCATGTGTCCGGGCGGCGTTGTTGTTGCGTCTGCATCTGAGGAGGGGGGCATTGTCACCAACGGCATGAGTTATTTTGCAAGGGATGGTAAAAATGCGAACAGCGCGGTCTTGGTGAATGTCATTCCGGAGGATTTTCCGGGGGATGATGTACTTGCCGGAATTGAGTTTCAACGAGCCATTGAACAGCGTGCTTACGGGATTTCAAATTCTTATTGTGCTCCGGCACAGCACGTAGGTGATTTTTTAAACAGGGACACTAAAAAAGATGAAGTTTTCGTTGAGCCTACCTATCGGCCGGGAGTGGTGTGGTGTGATTTAAAGGAAATTTTTCCGGAGTACATTATAGAATCCTTACAAGAGGGCATTAAAGAAATGGATAAAAGATTGCCGGGATTTGCGTCTGATGATGCAATTTTGACAGCACCGGAAACACGCTCGTCTTCTCCGGTCAGAATTTTAAGGGACAGTAAAATGCAAAGCAACATTCAAGGCATATATCCTTGCGGCGAAGGCGCAGGATATGCCGGAGGAATCACCTCAGCCGCCGTAGACGGAATCCGCATAGCCGAAGCAATAGCACACGGGTAGTTGTTTTTGGGGACGGGCTGTCCCCTGTTCCCCTGCTCCTTAGTTTTTTGGGGGCGTGCGCCGCCCCCTCCTGCGGCTGATTTCTACATCAGTCTTTCTGTTGG
>CAUGRT010000064.1 GCA_959602045.1 uncultured Clostridia bacterium
GCCGCTTACGTTGCAGCGGCAAAATTTTTATGTTGGTCGTCGCAGCCTTGCGGCTCAAACCCACCTCACGGCGATCCCCGCCGGCAGGGGGGCAAGGGGGACAGAGTCCCCCAATAAAAATCACTTTTGCGGAGCAAAAGTTACCGATAGCGAGTTCCGCGCAAGGTGCGGATGTCTGAGCTGTAGGCTTTTGATTAAACTTTTCTCCGAAAAGTTTATGCGCGGGTGTCAAGAGGGGGTTCGCACTAACCCCCTCTTGCGCCAACAGAAAGACTGATGTAGAAATCAGCCGCAAGAGGGGGCGGCGCACGCCCCCTACCCTACAAAACAATCATGATGACCGTGTACTCATCCTCGCCGGTTTCTTTCAGCAGAAAATCCCCGGTTAAAAACAATAGATCGTTAATGGCACTTCCGTCAACCGTCTTACACCGAATGACTTTGGATTGGTTTATATACTCAATGCCTAATCGGCGCGCGTAGGAAATATCCAGATCCGCCCAACCGTCACGTACGGCTGAAGAACTTCTCGGCGTTGCCGTAATTTGCCCCCGAATCCAGTACGCCTTGCGGTATTGGCTTAATGGGCAAACATATCCTCTGCCGCGGCCGCTCATCATCTGCATCTGAATCCCGTCTGATTGGATCATCGGCGCCTCCATTGCCTGCGCAAATAAATATGCCAGCTCGCCGCGCGTAATCGCATCCGTGTTTGCAAGACTCAGCTTTTCCTTTAAGTCCAGCTGCTCCGCATACCGCAAATACCCGTTCGGGTAGCCGCCGCTGTTCTCGGCAAGAATATCATATCCCAATGCCCGAACAACTAAGGTACACGCCTGTTCAAGAGTAATTTCCGCATCCGGCTGAAATGTTCCGTCGCCCATACCGGTGATATACCCTATATCCGTTGCCGCCTGAATATACCCCGACGCCCAATGCGATGATGCTACATCCGAAAATTCCGTAGTTTTCTGCGGGCATTGAAACCCCTCCGCATTGAATGCCGTCATCAGCATCTTCGCCGCTTCGGAACGCTTGACCGTTTCTGTCGGATGAAAATCATTGTTTTCATCCCCCTCCACGATATGCAACGCTTGAAGCGTTAAGATTTCCTTTTCAAATTTATAATTGCTGATGTCTTTCAGCTCTGCCGCTTGCGCTGTTGCGCCCAATGCCAGAACGAATGACAATATTAAAAAAATTTTTTTCATATTCTTTATTCCTGAAAATAGGGAAAATCCAAAACAGGGGCAAGCCGTGTCCGCCCGATCTTTTTGTTTTCGGGAGGCCGCGGATCGCCCCTGAAATTATGACAATCCCTGTGGATTTCTTTATTTTGCCGCGTCAACAATGACTGCAAAGTCTGCTGACTTCAGTGACGCACCGCCAATCAGTCCGCCGTCAATGTTCTCCTTTGCCAACAATCCTGCACAGTTCTTTGCGTTCATTGAGCCACCGTACTGAATCGTGATGTCCGCTGCTGTTGCGTCATCATAAAGCGCTGCCAGCACCTTGCGGATTCCGCCGCAAACTTCTTCAGCCTGGTCGTCTGTTGCCGTTTTACCCGTTCCGATCGCCCAAATCGGCTCATATGCCACAACAACCTTCTTTGCATCTGCCGCGCTAACGCCTGCAAAAGCTTTCTTGATCTGGATGGAAATCCAATCCATTGTAATGCCGGCTTCTCTCTGCTCCAAAGACTCACCGCAGCATACAATCGGAATCAATCCCTTTTCCAAAGCTTTCTTAACCTTCAGATTTACGGTTTCATCTGTTTCGTTGTTGTATTCACGTCTTTCGCTGTGACCGATAATCACATACTGAACACCCAAGTCAACAAGCATGTCCGCACTAACCTCGCCGGTGAATGCGCCCTTGTCCTCAAAATGCAGGTTCTCCGCACCGATCTTTACCTGAGTACCCTTTGCTGCCTCAACAGCCGGCGCTAAGCATACATACGGTGTACAGCATACAACTTCACACTGCGCGCCCTTTGTTGCTTCAACAACCTCTTTTACATAATCATAAGTTTCCGAAGGAAGCTTATTCATCTTCCAGTTTCCTGCAATAATATATTTTCCCATTTTATGTTCATTCCTTTCCGTATCCAAGACACAAAGTCAAGTCTGAAAATCATTATAACGTCTGAAACGCTTTAATCCATTCTCTCTTAATCAGCTCATGCCCCATCTCTGTCGGGTGCACTCCATCTCTCAGCCAATAGCCGGGAGCGATTTTGTCCGCCTCATCCAATTTCTTCTGTAAAGGGATAAAGGTCAAATTATACTTTTCCGCAATCTGCTTTGCTTTTTCGGCACGCTTTTCTACTTCTGCGCGGAAATCCTCATAATAGTTCCGGTTTCCGTCACCACATAATGTAAACGGCTCAAGAATCATAATCTTGATGTCCGGCAATGCCGCTTGGATTTCCTCAATCAGCATGGAATAGATTTTATAGTATTTCTCTGCGTCAACACCATTCTGAATATCAAATTCATGCCACACATCGTTCACGCCGATCAGAATACTCATAACATCCGGCTTCAGATTGATAATATCCACCTTGATTCTGGCATAAAGATCTACAACACGATTTCCGCTGATTCCGCGGTTGATAAATTTATATTCCTCCGGATGCTCAAACCCCAGAGTTGCTTTCACCAAATGCGGATAACCGCCGCCTAAATTGTTATCATCTTCACGGGAACGACCTGCGTCTGTAATAGAATCGCCCTGAAATAATATTGTTTTCATTATAAACACCTCTCAAAAAAACGCTGAAAGACAGTTGCCGCAATGCTTTCCCGGAAAATATGAACTTTCCGGAAAAGCAACGGCAACTCATCTAAAGCTGTTTCTTTATCTTATTTATCTGTCAAAGCTGCGATACCCGGAAGCTCCTTGCCCTCAAGGAATTCCATGGAAGCGCCGCCACCGGTTGAAATGTGGCTCATCTTATCGCCAAGACCTGCCTGGTTTACAGCTGCAACGCTATCGCCGCCGCCGATGATGGTTGTTGCGTCCAAATCAGCCAGAACCTGTGCAATGGCATTGGTACCCTTTGCAAAGTTCGGCATCTCAAATACGCCCATAGGCCCGTTCCAAACAACCGTCTTTGCAGTCTTTAATACCTCTGTGAACAGTGCGATGGACTTCGGTCCGATATCCAGACCCATCCATCCATCCTCAATGTCACCCTCAGCCAGCTTTGACTCTGCATCGTTGCTGAATTCCTTTGTGATAACATTGTCTACAGGAATTACAATCTTGTCCTTGCCTTTTTCAAGCATCTTCTTTGCGAAGTCGATATAATCCGGCTCCAACAAGGAATCGCCTGTCTTTTGACCTATTGCTGCTTTGAATGTGTAAGCCATACCGCCGCCGATGATCAGCTTGTCTACCTTGTCCAACAGATTTTCGATAACCGAAATCTTGGAGGATACCTTAGATCCGCCCAATACTGCTACAAGCGGTCTTACCGGATTGTTTACGGCATTGCCGAGGAATTCGATTTCCTTCTGGATCAGATAGCCTGCTGCTGCCGGCTTTAACAGCTCTGCCACACCAACATTGGAGCAGTGTGCTCTATGCGCCGTACCGAATGCGTCATTTACGAACAAATCAGCCAAAGAAGCCAATTCCTCTGAAAATGCCTTTTCGTTCTTTGTTTCTTCTTTTCTGTAACGGGTATTCTGGAGCAATACAACATCTCCGTCTTTCATTGCCGCAACGGCAGCCTTTGCATGTTCGCCGACTACGTTATCATCTGCTGCAAAAACAACCTCCTGACCCAGTTTTTCCGACAATCTCTTTGCTACCGGAGCAAGGGAAAGGGAAGGAACAGGCTCGCCCTTGGGTTTACCCATATGTGAGCAAAGGATGACCTTTGCACCGTTTTTAATCAAATATTGGATTGTAGGAAGTGCACCTACAATACGGTTTTCGTCTGTGATGTTGCCCTCAGCGTCCAGGGGAACGTTAAAGTCACATCTTACCAAAACTCTTTTGCCTTTTACATCAAGATCCTCAACAGTTACTTTGTTGTACATCATGTTAAACAATCTCCTTTGCTTTTATTATGAGCCCATGCAGAAAGCTGCATTTCTTCTTATCCTATATTATATCTAAAATTTCTGATTTTTTCAATAGCAATCTAAAATTTTGTTAAAAATCTGGCAAGTTTATAAATATCCATCATATCTATCGCAATTTTTTTGTAGTTTTTGTGATTATGTACAAAAAAAACGAACGGCAAAGACTGCCAATACCGCCGCAGCGGCATCGCACAAAAGCGCGAGTATCAGAATTTTTGCCGTAGATCGTGCGCGCGTTCCGGCGTAATAGACAGAAATGCAGTAAAAGGTAGTTTCTGTAGCGCCCATGATAACGGATGCGGTTTTGCCCGTAAAGCTATCCGCCCCGGAATTTTTCAGAATATCGGTAAGCAGACCGAGCGAACCTCCGCCGGAAATCGGGCGCAGCAGTGCAATCGGCAAAACATCGTGCGGCATGCCCAATGCGTCCGTTATCGGCACGAGAAGTTTTATAAGCAAGGACAGCGCCCCCGATGCGCGCAACATTGCCGCGGCGGTCATCACGCCCAGCAATGCCGGAAAGATATTCCGCAGAATTTTTATACCATCGCCTGCACCGTCCAGAAACACATCATAGGTATTGCGTTTTTGGATTCGGGATGCAAGCAGGATGCCTATAATCAGCAGCGGCAAGATGTACTGGATCATGATTTACAACTCCCCTGATGAAAGGTAAAAAGCACAGATCGTTTTTTACCTGCCCCGATTTTTTTATTTCAGCGGATATGCCGGCACGACCGGTCATCTCTGCCTTTCTCATCAATCCCCCCAAAAACAGGGTTGTAAACGTATATCGTAATGGGTACGCTGTTTGTAATAAACCGCTTATCATTCGAACTGCATTTTAACCGATTCGGATAGGAATACTTCAATGTATTCAGGTTTAATCGTTTTTATTCGCATATCCTCGAAGAAATTACACGTTTCCGTACACAGAAGCATTAACCTCCCTTACTTGTATTCGGCTTCTGTTTTCCCATATAGAATAACGCCCCTCCCGTCCCAATGGCTGTGCGGTATTACATGTACTGTTTGTTCATTGCATATTCTCCTCGTTTATTTAATTTTTCTCACCTATATTCCCGGTATTGTTTAATACAAATTCTACGATTTCATCATTGGATATGCCGGGTTTTATGAGCTTATGCATTTGTTCAAACGCATGACCGCCGCCCGGAATCAGAAAATAGAGCGGCGCTTTTTTGTAAGATTACATCTGCCATTTCCCTCTCTTTTTTATGTATAACATACCATTACAGTGAGTATAAAAAAGCACATACAGAATAAAACATACCCCTGATTGATATGCAAAGGGATTCCATATCAGTCAGGGGCATGTTTATTAGTCAAATTTAAGTTTCTGTTTCTCGTTGATACTTGTTAATCTCACAGCTTATTGAATATCTCTCTGAATTTTTGCGGAGCACGCAATAACGAAAGAGGGATGTATATCTTACTAAGCTTTGAAGCTGAACTGATTTCAAATATAACATCATTTTTCGCTGCTGATATTTCATGCGGAATAATCTGAAATTCCACTTTTTCTTTTCCATATCCCGAATGTGGCTGATCCAGATTAATCGCAAATTCCTTGCCTGCGCTGCACTCCCACTGCTCCGGAGTAAACACTCTGACGGTAAGCCATTGCTGACAGGGAATCAGATTAAACGCTTCCAGTTCAAAACGAATCGGCTCATCATTCACAACATTCACCCCATCCGGGCAATGAAGCATCACTTTCAAAAACATATTTTCATACATTAATTTGGGTACGTCATTTTCAAACCTATCTTTAAAATTCTCCGGCACAAAGGTTGCTCTGTATTTGCTCCTGCAATATAAATCCTCCGGCTTATTCATCTCAATGCTGCCGGTTAATACATTGTAAGAACCGCGCAGGAATACCGGCATAACATTACATACCCGTTCGGTCAATTCCGTTACCGTCTGCGGTACATGCAATGAATTCATCGCAATATTCAGCGATATGGTTTTTATCTCATCACCAATCGGTTCTACCCATTTTGCCGGAAGTGAATCCGCGCCGTTTATGATTCCGAGTATGGAGCCAAGCGTCGCTGCCGTACAGTCGCCGTCTTCACAGCACCCTGCCGCTATGCATATGCTTTTTCCAAAGTCATTCTCACCGTAAATCCAACCCAAAACAAATAATCCGATATTCGCCGGCAAATCGTATCCCGGAAGTCCTGCCGGGATATCCGGTTCGGGTATATTGGTTTTATCCTCCTTATATAAGCGTTATATTGTTAGCAAATTAGCGAACATAAATTCAAAAATATTAGGTCAAATATATAACGAAAAATTTGACCCAACACTTTTATTTATCCGAATATTTGAGGGCAAATGCCCAAATTTTTCAATCGTATCGAAACAGCAGTAGCTGATACCTGAAACAATTCCGCCAGTTTTTTTACAAATGTATATGCAACACATTTCTCAATTTTTGCACTCTGCAGCTGCGAAAATCTGATTCCAAGTTCCGAAGAGATTTTCATACAGGCATCTGTGAATGTATTTCGCGGCATAAGCAGAGCCGCTGCCAGTGAATCTGCCTGCCATTCTTGCCAATCGGTATCGTCTCTGTTGATATGTTTTTTGTTTTCAATATCTGCACTGCGACAGGCGATATACAATTGGTTCGCAGTGCGGCATTCATATTGCTTATTTGTCGGAGAATGAAACGGTCTGTGTATAAGCCAATGGCTGACCTCATGAGCAAGCGTGAACCGATATCTGCAGAAATTGCTCCGCCCCATTAGAGTTCGTTCTATAATTACGGTGCCTTCATCAATTTCAGTTATTATCTTATGAAAGGTATTGTCCATAACGGTAATATTTTCATGATCAAAAGCAATCAAGCCTAAAATACTGCTGTCATAAGTTAAAAAATAATGCTGAATATCAAGTCCGTATTCTTCTTCGGCAAGCCATTTTATATTAACGGCACAAGGAGAATTAAGAACAGCCGGCATACGTTCTTCTAATATTCCGGTCGCTATTTCTTCAATGTTCTGTCGGTTGAGTAAATACAGTCCGTTGGTTTTTTGGGGATAATCCAAGTGCATATGCCGCGCACACTCCTTTATTCTTTATTTATTTGGTCTAATACATCTTTCCAGAAATCATCCTGAATGTTTTTATCTCTTGCACGGCGCAAAGCAACCCGTACAGTGTCTGTGTTTTCGATATATACCGTAGCCTTTGAAACAAACGGCGGCAGCAAAGTTGACAGCATAAAGGTTACAAGGAACGAAACCGCAAAAGAGCCGACGAAGCCGACAAGGGATAACTTTACGTTTGATGGTTGGTATTCTGACAAAGAACTGACCGAAAAATATGATTTCTCGACCAAGGTAACAAAGAACATCACCCTTTACGCAAAATGGTCGGAAAAACAGACACAGTCGACAGAACCCGAATGGAATAATCCTTTTGATGATGTAGATGAAGACGATTGGTATTATGATGATGTAAAGAATGCTGTCGAAAAAGGATTGTTTAAAGGAACTGATGCAAAAACATTTAATCCGAACGGAAATATAACAAGAGGAATGTTCGTAACGGTTCTCTATCGCGCAGAAGGAGAAACTGAGGTTAATACAGGTATGCCGTTTGACGATGTTGTAGCAGACAGCTATCGCAATACTGCAATATTTGAACGTGTTTACGATAAAAAGAAAAGACCGACGATTCTATCAAAATAGTCAGTCTTATTTGTGTCGAGTCAACCCCGAATTTTGTGTAAAGTCTTTACGAAACCTCCAAGATGTGGAAATGTCAATAAAAGTGCAGTCGAAATTTACCCCAAATTTCTG
>CAUGRT010000065.1 GCA_959602045.1 uncultured Clostridia bacterium
ACCTATTGTAACATTTTGGTTCGAACATTTACAGTGTGTATCATTTGACGCTTACGGATGCCGAATGGCATCCTTTTTTGGTTCGAACATTTACAGTGTGTATCATTTGACGCTTACGAATTTACAGACAACAAAAAATCCGCATAGATATGCGGATTTTGGAATATTTGGTGGGAGAGAGTGGATTCGAACCACTGAAGTCGAAGACAACAGATTTACAGTCTGCCCCCTTTGGCCGCTCGGGAACTCTCCCTTATGGAGCTGGTGATGGGACTCGAACCCGCGACCTGCTGATTACAAATCAGCTGCTCTACCAATTGAGCTACACCAGCGAAGTATGGTGGGAGTTACAGGGCTCGAACCTGTGACATCCTGCTTGTAAGGCAGACGCTCTCCCAGCTGAGCTAAACTCCCAAAATCATCTGATTTCTTTCGTTATAAAGAAGTGGTCGGGATGACAGGATTCGAACCTGCGGCCCTCTGGTCCCAAACCAGATGCGCTACCAAACTGCGCTACATCCCGCAATTCCATTCTGTCCTCCGTCAGACGACTTATATATGATACCAAATAAATTGAATTTTATCAAGTCTTATTTATGACGATTAGAGTGGGATTTTTCTGATATTTCTTGATATATCTAAAGATTTCTTTATTTTTCTACTTTTTTTAAATTTTTTGAATATTTTTTATATGCGAAAATGATGTATAAAATGATCATCATTCCGGCATAGCCGCACAGCCGATAGGCAGTATTGATGACAGTGGAAAATCCGGCACAGGAAATCAACAATCCGGCACTGCCCACGGCGGCAGCCGCCACAAGGCGAGTTCCGCCGCTGACACTGAGCAGCTCTATCGCTCCCGTTCCGCTGGAGATGGCGGTTGTCATGACAGCAAGCACAAGCATGACGCTGTAAAAATATGTGATTATGTTATTTTCGCGCATTGCAAGAGTCAGCATGGGGATTTCGCCGAGGTTGATATATTTATAATAGATACTCAGCAAAAGATAAATCAATCCCATCATAATCATTAATGCACCGGCACTGATAGCACCTGTTAAGGCTGCTTCTCCCTTGCTTTTGATTCCGGAGCTCATTTTCGCGAGAATGACACCGGATCCGATCAGATTATAGCCGGAATACCCTGCGCCCGAGATTAAGGCGGAAACCTGCGGGGCAAACGTCTGATGCTCGCGATACCGAAGAATGTACAAAGCGGTTCCGGTGATACCGGCGGCAATGATAATTCCCAAAACACCGTTTAGCTTCAACGCGCGGTCAGCTCCCGTACAGAGGATTATGGTGCAGACAGCGGTAAAAACTACAGACAAAATGGCTTTATTCATGCCGAACAGCAAAAACATCATTTCCCCGAAACACGCCGTCATTACAGAATAGGAGCAAATCAAAAACAGAAACGTCAGTCCATTGGAAACCGCTTGCATGCGCCGACTCATGATTTTACGCATCAGCGCGTTATAATCGGCTATTTGCTCTTTGCGGCAGACATCTAAAATGAAATATGCGAAACCGCCGAACAGGGCGGCAGAAAGACCGATCCCGACAGCGCCCCATTTGCCGTATACGGTAAAAAAACTCAGGATTTCCTGCCCCGAAGCAAAGCCGGCACCGATTACTGCCGCAACAAAGCTGTAAGCAATCATAAAAATTCGTATCATTTTGATTCCGGTTCCATCCTTTCTTAGTTTTAAACAGATAATTGGTGATTTAAAAATGAATCGTCATCTATTTTTATGCCAAGCTGTAGCCGAATATGTTTTTTTCGGGAAAATTTCCGGTTATTTGCGAATTTACTCTTGCATATGTACATAAAATATGATAAAATAATCTATTATGATTATGAAATGTTGGAGTGGAAGATGGTTTCATTTAATAAAATATGGAAAATAGCGGTTGCCAGTGTCATCACATTGGCGCTGTGGACATTTATCAGTGTCAATACGGGGTTATTTACGAAGGGAACGGAGTTCAGTACCTTTGACTATATTATGTCTTATGTGATGGTTCTCGGTATCTGGGGCTTAATCTCGCTTAAGATGGATTTCAGTCCGATGATGAAGCGCGTTTCGGGGATTGCCGCGATGGAGCTTACGCCGTTTTTGTGTATGCAAATCTCGATTATTTTTGCCGGAATCGCGGAATATTCCATTGGGATTTACTTTTTGAATATCCTCATTTATGCTGCGATTATGGCGTTGTTCTTTGCGATTACGCGAAGTATCCGATGGGCGCCGATTATTACGGTTGTGATTACGTATCTGTTTACGCTGTCAAGCTATGTTGTGCAGATTCTGCGCGGAACGCCGCTCATTCCCAGTGATTTTTTGGCGATCGGGACGGCGGTGAATGTGGCGGATCAATATACCTTTCAGCTGCGTTATCCGATTATTCTTACGAGTATTTTGATGATATTTACGGTTTTGATGGTATGGAAATTCTCCTATAAAATCACGATGAAGTATAAAAATATCATCTGCCCGGCATCGGGAGCGGCATTTTTTCTGGCAGTGGCAATTCCGTTCAGTGCGGTGGATTTCAATAATATTGATATGGATTTTTTTGATCAGTATCATGCGAACAATACGCACGGGATGGCGGTAAGCTTTTATATCAATGTACGGCGGATGTCGCTGCAAAAACCTGACAATTATAATGAAGCGGATACTGCCGCACTGCTTACGGCAAATACGAAAAAAGAACCTGCAAAATCCACGCCGAATATTCTGGTTATTATGAATGAAAGCTTTTCGGATTTAAGCGTTGTGGGCGATTTTACAACAGATGTGGATTATATGCCGTTTATCCGCAGCTTGAAGAAGAATACCGTTCGGGGGAAATTGTTGGTTTCGCCGTTTGGCGGATATACCTGTAATTCGGAATTTGAATTTTTAACCGGTATGACGATGGGACTGCTGCCGCAGGGAAGTACGCCGTATCTGCAATATCTGACCGTACCGCAGCCAAATTCCATCTGCGGTCATTTGAAAAGCATGGGGTATGAAAATATCGCGCTGCATCCGTATTATGCGCGCGGCTGGAATCGCGAAAAGGTCTATGGTCTGATGGGATTTGATAAATTCATCAGTATGGATAATATGGGCGATTATCAGAATCGGAATGAGTTTGAATATATCCGCTGCTATATGAGTGACCGAACCTCTTATAGCGCCGCGATCAACCAATTTACAAGCAAAAATAAAGATAAGCCGATGTTCCTGTTTAACATTACGATGCAGAATCATGGCGGTTATAAGTATAATCTCGGTTCATGGAAGGATACCGTTCATATCACCAACATGAAGGGAGAATATCCCGAAGCGGAGCAATATCTTTCCTTAGTCAAGGAAAGTGACATTGCTTTTTCAGAGCTGATTGACTGGTTCTCAGCGTGGGACGAGCCGACTGTGATTTTGATGTTTGGTGATCATCAGCCGGGAATTGAGCAGGGATTCTATGAGGAGCTTTACGGCAAGAGTCTGGATCAAGTCAACGGAGAGGACATGCTTAAGCGCTATACGGTTCCGTTTTTGATCTGGGCAAACTATGATATTGAAGCGAAAGATAATGTTTTGACAAGCACGAATTATTTGCAGAATCTGCTGTTGGAAACGGCAGGCTTGCCGAAGGGCAGTGTCAATAATTTTGTGGACAAGGTTAAAGCTGAAGTTCCGGCAATTAATGCACTAGGACATTACGATACAAGCGGAAATTGGCTGAATAACGATACGCTGAAACCGGAGATTTTAAGCCAGTATAAGAATTTGGAATACTATCTTCTGACGCATAAGCAGCAATAAAATATAGGTTGTAAAAAATCATATGGAGTGTTCTATGATTTTTTACAGCCTTTTTTCTTTGTGAAAAAAATTCAAATTCCCTCTTGACAAATACCCTGGTGGGGTATATAATAATACCCGTATGGGGTATCAAAGCATCATTTTGAATAGAAATATTATTTGTTTTTCATTTCGAGGAGGCGAGTTCCGCGCAGCGTAGCGGATGTCTGAGCGGGAACGAAATGAAAAATAAATGATATTTCTCATCACCCAATTCCGTTATTATTGAAGATTAAAAAATACAACCATTCGGATATGGGTACGAAAATTCATCTGCTTTTCGCTCTATTGCGGCTCAAACATCCGTTACGTTGCGCGGAACTCGCCTTCATAGAGCGAAAAGCAGATGAATTTTCATTCAAAAGTGAGTATCATTGAAAGGAAGAAAGGTTATGGAAGAAGAGAAATGCTGTTGTTGCATCGAAAAACATACGATTCGGTCGGAGGAGCAGAAAAAGGCTTTATTAAATCGGCTGAAACGAATTGAGGGACAGGTGCGCGGAATCCAAGCGATGCTGGAACGGGACGCATACTGCAATGATATTCTGATTCAGTCGGCAGCGGTGGGCGCAGCCATGAACGCATTTAATAAGGAGATTTTGGCAAGCCATATCCATGGATGTGTGGTACGGGATATTCGTGCCGGAAAAGACGAGGTTGTGGATGAGTTGGTGACGACCATACAAAAATTAATGAAATAATTGCAAATGCTATAAAAATCGTGATTTATGAAAAGAATAAGAAAAAACGATAATCATTGAAACATTGTTTTGTGAATGGATAGAATGACCGATGCGGCAATGTTGCAAAAGCATTGGAGAACGGGGAACGATATGGAACAATATACGATTACGGGCATGAGCTGTGCCGCTTGTTCGGCGAGAGTGGAAAAGGCGGTTTCAAAGGTTTCGGGCGTGACATCTTGCTCGGTCAGCCTTTTGACAAATTCTATGGCGGTAGACGGTACGGCAAGCGCAGAGAGCATTGTCAAGGCAGTGCAGGATGCCGGTTATGGCGCAAAGCTCAAGGGTGCGGACGGCAAAACACAGGAAAATGCGGAGGATGCACTGGTGGATCATGAAACGCCCAAGCTCAAAAAGCGGTTGATTGCGTCAGTCGGATTTTTAATCATTCTGATGTATTTTTCGATGGGACATATGATGCTGAATTTTCCGCTGCCGATGTGGTTCAACGGAAACCATGTGGCGATGGGGTTGGTGCAGCTGCTGTTGACAGGAATCATCATGGTAATCAATCAGAAATTTTTTATCAGTGGATTCAAGAGTCTTTGGAGAAGATCACCGAACATGGATACCTTAGTTGCGTTAGGCTCGACTGCGGCTTTTGTGTGGAGTGTATATGCACTGTTTGCCATGACGAAAGCGCAGTCAATAGGCGATATGGACGCGGTTATGCGGTATATGGATGAATTTTACTTTGAATCCGCGGCGATGATTTTGACGTTGATTACGGTAGGAAAGATGCTGGAGGCAAGGTCAAAAGGAAAGACGACCGACGCTCTAAAGAGTTTGATGAAGCTTGCACCGCAAAACGCAACTTTGATTCGGGAGGGAAAAGAAGTTACTGTCCCGATTGAGCAGGTGAAAAAGGGCGATATTTTTGTAGTGCGTCCGGGTGAGAATATACCGGTGGACGGTGTGATCTTAGAGGGCAGCAGTGCTGTCAACGAAGCGGCGCTTACGGGAGAGAGTATTCCGGTGGATAAGGGCGTTGGCGATGGGGTTTCGGCGGCGACAACAAACCAGTCGGGCTTTATACGCTGTGAGGCTTTACATGTCGGGGAAGATACGACATTATCCCAGATTATAAAAATGGTCAGTGATGCGGCAGCGACAAAAGCACCAATAGCAAAGGTTGCGGATAAGGTTTCGGGAGTGTTTGTTCCGATTGTCATTGCGATTGCGGTGGTGACTTTTATTGTGTGGCTTTTATTAGGGAAAGAATTTAGCTATGCACTGGCACGCGGAATTTCGGTGCTGGTTATCAGCTGCCCGTGTGCACTGGGGTTGGCAACGCCGGTGGCGATTATGGTTGGAAACGGTTTGGGCGCGAAAAATGGAATCCTGTTTAAAACGGCGGCGACCCTGGAGAATGCTGGAAAGGTTCAGGTTGTCGCACTGGATAAGACCGGAACCATTACCGAGGGCGCTCCGCGTGTAACGGATGTCATTCCGGCGGCGGATTTCAGTGAGGAACAGCTATTGGATCGGGCAATTGCTTTGGAGGCAAAGAGCGAGCATCCGTTGGCAAAGGCAGTGCTACAAAAAGGTGAGGAGCAAGGGAAGATTCCGGCAGAGGTAACGGATTTTTCAGCGCTCCCCGGAAATGGATTGACAGCAAAGCTATCGGGACAGACGCTGACCGGAGGCAGTCTGAAATTTATCGGCAGCCGGACGGAGATTCCGCAAACATTGCAGGAACAGGCGGAAACGCTTTCCGAGCAGGGAAAAACGCCGTTACTGTTTATGCAGGAGAATCGCTTGCTGGGGATTATTGCGGTAGCGGATACGATTAAGAAAGATAGTCCGCAGGCAATCAAGGAATTGCGGAACATGGGGATTAAGGTTATCATGCTGACGGGTGATAACGAGCGGACGGCAAAAGCAATCGGTAAACAAGCCGGAGTGGATGAGGTCATTGCCGGAGTGCTTCCGGATGGTAAGGAAAGCGTTATCCGGGAATTAAAGCAGCCAGGGAAAACAGCGATGGTGGGCGATGGCATTAATGATGCCCCGGCGCTGACTCGTGCGGATGTCGGAATCGCAATCGGCGCCGGAGCGGACGTTGCGGTTGACGCTGCCGATGTGGTGCTTATGAAGAATCGGCTGTCAGATGTTCCGGCGGCGATACGGCTCAGCCGTGCAACCTTGCGGAATATCCACGAGAACCTGTTTTGGGCATTTATTTATAACGTGATAGGGATTCCTCTGGCAGCAGGATGCTTGGTCGGTTTGGGACTGACGCTCAATCCGATGTTCGGTGCGGCAGCGATGAGTTTGTCAAGCTTCTGCGTGGTATCCAACGCGTTACGGCTGAATTTGTGTAAAATTCGGGATTCAAGACATGATAAGCGTCGTATTCGGCATGCGGCGGTTCAGGCAGAGAATGTGTGTACAATAAAAATCAAAGGGATGATGTGCGGTCATTGCGAAGAAAGGGTTCGGAAGGCTCTTGAAGCTGTGCCGGGAGTGGTTTCGGCAGAGGCACATCATGCGGATGGTATTGCGATTGTAACGTTTAAGAAGCAGCCCGATTCTGAGCAGCTGAAGAAAGCGGTTGAAGAACAAGGGTATCGGGTTGTTTCGATTAAGTAGCAATTCAGATCGGCGTGTTTGCGCTGAGTTGAATCAAATAAATAAGCTTTGTGTCTATGGCACGGAAAGGAATGAATAAGAAATGACGAAAACAACGTTGAAAATTGATGGAATGATGTGTGGAATGTGCGAATCGCATATGAATGACGCGATTCGAAATGCCTTTCAGGTACAGAAAGTGACATCGTCACATTCAAAAGGTGAAACGGTCATTGTCAGTGAAGAGCCAATTGATAGCGAAAAGGTAAAAGAGGTAGTTCAAGCTACGGGTTATACTTTACAAGGGATGGAAAGCGAGCCATATACAAAAGGTGGATTGTTTTCATTTTTGAAGAAGTAACCGTCAAGAACGCAACAAATTTTGGCAAATTATTACAAGATAAGTCATACTTTTGGCAAAAATCTATGCATTTTTTGATAAAATCAATAAAAATAAAAAAAATGCAAAAAAACACTTGACAATTCAGAGAAATTCAAGTAAAATATATAAGTACTGTTTATTCAGTACTTTTTAGGGGTGTAGCTCAGTTGGTAGAGCAGCGGTCTCCAAAACCGCGTGCCCAAGGTTCGAGTCCTTGTACCCCTGCCAGCACATGAAATATCCGAACATTCTGATAATTGTAAAATCTCATGTTCGGGTA
>CAUGRT010000066.1 GCA_959602045.1 uncultured Clostridia bacterium
ACCTATTGTAACATTTTGGTTCGAACATTTACAGTGTGTATCATTTGACGCTTACAAAATAAATGACATCTCTGCACCTTTTTCATTTTACCGATCGATAGTTTTAAAAAAATTTTTTCCATTTAATCTATACCTTGTTATGAGGTTTTATGCGGTATACAAGATATTGAAGTCAAAAAAATTTGTAAAAAAATTTAAAAAATAAAGGTTGACATAAGAGTAATATTGTTGTATTATATATGTAATAGTTGTGTAATAATTTAGATTTTACAGGGGATTTTGATGTATTATTTTATAAGAGGAAGAATTGCAAAGAAGAATGAAAACAGCATTGTGATCGAGAATAACGGAATCGGTTATTGCATTTACACTTCGGCGAACAGTTTAAATTCCGCCGGAGGGACGGGTGACAATGTAACGATGTATACGTATTTGAATGTCCGCGAGGATGTTTTTGATTTATACGGTTTTTTGACGGAAGAAGAAAAAGGAATGTTTCTGCATCTGATTTCGGTATCGGGTGTCGGTCCGAAAGCGGCGCTCGCAGTTTTATCCGTTGCGGCTCCGGCGAAGCTTGCCCTGGCGGTGATTACCAATGATGTCAAGACGCTGACGAAGGCGCAGGGGGTGGGCCCGAAGATGGCGCAGCGGATTATTCTGGAATTAAAGGATAAGCTGAAAAATGAAGATTTGGCGATCGACGCAGAGGATGCAGAGTTCGTTGAAGATGCCGGAGGAAGTCCGGGAGAGGCTGTCAGTGCGTTGGTGGTTTTGGGATACAACGTCAATGATGCGAAAAAGGCGGTCGAACAGGCAGGAACGGCAGGCAGCGTAGAAGAAATTATCAAGAGGGCATTAGTACAGCTCATGAAATAGTCGGGAGGAACGGAATTGTTTGATGAAGATGAAAGATTTGTGACCGGAGATTTTATCAGTGAGGATATGGAAATCGAAAACGGACTCCGGCCGCGCAGTCTTGAGGAATATATCGGACAGAAGAAAGCAAAGGAGAATCTGGAGATTTATATCCAGGCGGCAAAGGAACGTCATGAGGCACTGGATCATGTGTTGTTGTATGGCCCTCCGGGATTGGGAAAAACCACACTTGCCGGAATTATCGCCAATGAGATGGGGGTTAATATTCGAATCACCTCCGGCCCGGCGATTGAAAAGGCAGGCGATTTGGCGGCGATCCTCACGAATCTGTCGGAGCATGATATTTTGTTTATTGATGAAATCCACCGGATGTCAAAGAGCGTAGAGGAGATTCTCTATCCGGCGATGGAGGATTATGCATTGGACATCATTATCGGAAAGGGACCGGCGGCAAAATCCATTCGGATTGATCTTCCGAAATTTACGCTGATCGGCGCAACAACGCGTGCAGGACTATTATCCGCACCGCTTCGCGATCGTTTCGGCGTCATCAGCCGTTTGGAGCTGTATGAGGTGGACGAGCTGAAAGAGATTGTAACGCGCAGCGCCGGGATTTTAGGCGTGCAGATTGATGAAGAAGGCGCATTGGAAATTGCATCACGTTCACGGGGTACACCGCGAATTGCGAATCGGTTTTTGAAGCGCGTCCGCGACTTTGCCCAAGTGGTTGGGAATGGAAATATTGATTATAAGATTGCAGATACGGCACTGAAAAAGATGGAGGTCGATGAACTGGGATTGGATATGATCGACAGCAAGCTGCTGACAACGATGATTGAGAATTTCAACGGTGGCCCGGTGGGCTTGGATACCCTGGCGGCAACGATCGGGGAGGAGTCCAATACGATTGAGGATGTCTATGAGCCGTATTTGCTGCAATTGGGATTCATTGCAAGAACGCCGCGCGGAAGGATTGCAACCAAACCGGCGTATGATCATTTTGGGATTCCATTTACGGAATAACAACATATTAAAGGGAAGGGGAATAGGATTTGAGTAGATTGAAATTTCTGTTTGCTTTTATATTGATTCTGACGGGAATCGGAGTATCGGGCGTATTTGCGGACGCTATGATGCTGGAATACGATGGAGGAACCTATAATTATGATGGAGCGGTCTATAATCTTGTGGTAAAAAACAAGAAGGTAGAGCCGGCGCTTGAGCCGATTATTTTCAATGATCGGGCGCTTGTTCCGGTGCGTGACGTCTTTGAGGAGGTCGGCGCAACGGTACGATATAATTCTGATGAGCAATCCGTTGAGGTGATCGAGGATGATACTTATATTCGTATGAAAATCAATGATAATATCGCTTATGTCAACGGTGTAAAAACGGCGATTCCAGATGCGGTTGTGCCGAAACTGATCAGCAAGGTGGGCGGAGAAACCAAAACGATGGTTCCGGTGCGGTTTATCAGTGAAACGATTGGATTGGATGTCGAGTTTGACGGAGCGAATGACGCGATTTTGGTTGAGTCTAACAGATATGCTGACGCAACTCCGGAACCGGTGTATACTCCGATTCCACAGCCTGTTTCTACGCCGACACCTGTGACAGAATCGCCCAAAGTTCTTGGAATCAGCTATCAGAATGTGGAAAATGGCAAAATTGCAGTGACGGTTAAGATGAATCAGCAGGCAAAATATTCGTATTTTACCTTGGATTCGCCGGAAAGATTGGTAGTTGACCTGCAAAATACCACCTGCGAAAGCGGAGAGGAAACGCTGTATGTCAATAACGGCGGAGTTCGTGCGGTTCGTGTGGGCGTAAATCCGGAGCGGACAAGAATTGTAGTGGATATGGATAAGATTGTGAATTATGGTTTCGGAACGGATGGAAATAATCTGATTATTTATGCAAGAGCGTCTGAGGCGACAGCAGCTGCAACGCCGCAGCCGACCCAGAAACCGGCTCAGCCGACTCCAAAGCCTGCGAATACAAACTATAATAAGAATTTGATCGCACTGGATGCCGGACATGGCGGCTATGATCCGGGAGCGCAAGGAACGCTGAATGGAGCAACAGTCAATGAAAGCAATCTGACACTTCAGATTACCTATAAAGTGAAAGAGATTCTGGAAAACAACGGCTATTCGGTCTTGATGACGCGCAGCGATGATACATATAAAACCTTGATTGAACGTCCACAGCTGGCGAATGCCAATAATGCCGCGCTGTTTGTCAGTATTCATATTAATTCGGTGGATAATGCGCCGAATGCAAACGGTACGGAGGTTTATTATGCCGAATCCAATAATGAGGCTGTCGGCGGCGTGACAAGCAGTATGCTTGCGAAAAATATCCTGAATGCGATGGTTAAGAACATGGGTTCCTATAACCGCGGCGTGAAAACAGCGGAGCATGCGGTAACGAAACGTTCTGATATGCCGGCTTGTCTGGCGGAGGTCGGATTTATTACGAACCCGGACGAAGTGGCGAAAATGTCAGATCCGGATTATCAATATAAGACGGCTTCGGGGATTGCCGAGGGGATTATGAAAACCGCGAATCAGATGAAATAAAACGATATAAGGAAATCGTATAAGGCTCAATCCAAACGGATTGAGCCTTATATAATTGATACGTTTTTTATTTGCCCATCATCAGCATTGCGAAAAATTCTGTTACCATATCGGCAAAGCTTTTGCGGTTTACGTCTTCAGCTGCCAGAAGATCCATTTCTTTTTGATTGACGCCGTCAGAGATGATCACGCTCCCGATTCGATCGCCGGCGGCAATGGGGGCGTTCAGAAATTCATCGCAAACCACCTCTGTGGTGATTTCAGCGTTATCGCTTTTTTTACGGAGCATGGAATAATCCTCCGCCGCGCAGGCGCTGACTTCGGTGCTGACACCTTTGTGTACCGGAATCCGCTTCAACTCCGCTCCTGCGGTTACGATGTTTTGTACTTTGTAATTGGCAAAGCCGTAATCCAATAATGCTTTTGCGCTTGAAAATCTTTTTGCCGAGGTTGGAGCACCCAATACAACGGCGATAAGCTGCATGTCATCGCGCTTTGCCGCGGCACTGATACAACACAGCGCCTTTGAAGTAGAACCGGTTTTCAAGCCGTTTGCGCCGTTGTAGAACCGAATCAGCTTATTGGTGTTTGCCAGCTTGAATTTCCCGTCACGCAGGGAGTCCGTCCAGATGGTGGTGTAGTCAAAAATCAGCGGATGCCGAAGCAATGCCTGTGACATGATTGCTACATCTCTGGCTGAGGAATAGTGCCCGTCCTCGTCCAATCCGTTTGTGTTCATAAAGCAGGTATTTTCCATACCCAGCTCTTTTGCTTTTTCGTTCATCTTTTCCACAAACGCGGTTTCGCTGCCCTCTAAAAATTCCGCCATGGCAACGCATCCGTCATTTGCCGAGGCAACAGCGATTCCCTTGAGCATGTCATGCACGCTGAGTTGTTCACCCGTTTCCAAAAACATGGTTGAACCGCCGTAGCTCATCGCATTTTCGCTGACCGGAACCATGTCCTCTAATGTGATTTTTCCGTTGTCGACCGCTTCGGCAATCAAAAGCATCGTCATGATTTTTGTAACGCTGGCGATCGGCAGCTGTTCATCGGCATTTTCTTCATATAAAACCTCTCCCGTAGACGCTTCCATCAGCAGCGTGGATTTTGCATCGGTATCAATCGTCTTGTCCGCGTGTACGGCAGGGACGGTCAGAAAAAATGTGCAAAGAAAAAAGCATATTATCCGTTTCATAAAATTCCTCCATTTCGCCGCCTAAAGCGGCACAATTGATTTCGGATCGCATCCGGAAACACCGGCTTTGAAAGGCAGACGGTTGTCCGATGCGCGTCATTTTATAATGTTATAATATGCTTTTTCTGATATTTTATTCTTTTTTTACATCATGCCCGAATGCTTTCAGGGTTTCGTCCGTTTCATCCAGCCAATACGGCCGCGAAAGTACGGTTTCTTTCGGGTAATCCGGATCCCAGTCGGCGCTGTTGAACCAGAATGCCATCTTGATTTTCGGATACTTATGCAGAACGCTGAACATGTCGTGAATCCACTGCACTTTATCGCCGCCGACAGAGCTTGACGCAAATTCGGTGATAATCCAAGGGAATTTTTTATATCGCTCTCCGAACAGCTTTTCACATTCATCGTACAGCTCCTCAAAGCTGCGCCATTTTTCGCCGAATTTTTCCGCATAATACGTTCCCGTATTGTAGCCGGTTACGCCGAATACCTGCACATAATCGTTGCCCGGGTAATATGCCATCGGGTCATTGAAGCCGCAGGGAGGGAAAGTAATGTTATTCGGATTGAAAATCCAGATCGCATTATCAACCCCTTCCTCCTGGAAGATGTCGTAATATTTATGCCATAGGTCTACATAAAGACTGGGATCGCACATCAGCACAGAGCTGGAATAGGATACCCAATCGGAGTTCATTTCATTATTCAGCCGGAATAAGAACGGATGACCAAATTCCTTTGCCGCTCTGGCAAAAACCCGGATTTGATCGTCATACCGACCATCCAGAATGTCAAATGCCGGACTGTAGCCGTCCAGATCGGCATTCATGACCGTGGCGGTCTGCATGGTAAGCTCGACAATCTTACCTTTTTCATACGCTTGCTGCATGCCCTCGGTCGGGAAATCCTCCCAGAAATAGAGATACTCAATCATTCCATCGAATTTGTAGTCGATGGTTTTCTCCATCTTCTCCACTTCCTCAAAGTGCAGATCGCGCACGCCCTGCGGCACATAAACGCCCCATTTGAGCTTGGTGCTGTTTTTCAGATTTTCGTAAAATTCCTTTGTTTCGTCATTCCAATTCGGGTTCTCGACCGGCTCATAATCGGTGTAATCATGGGAAGTCCCCTGGAGCTTAACATCCAATGTGAAAGAATATAGCATCCGATAAACCGTATCAATAAATTCATCATCATACGTCGGGGATTTCAGCATGATTCTATAATATCGCTGATCCTCATCATAAATATAGCAGTATGCATACACGTTCTGCCGAATCGGGCTATCCGGTGCCGGTGTCCTTTCGGCAAATACCACCTGCATCCAGAAGTCGCCGATTTTTTCTACAGAATTTTTATGTATGACAATTTTATTCTGCTCTTGAAACCGCTCGTCCAATAGGAATTTGTGCAAATAATCCCGAATGTAGTATCGGGTTCTTTCGTAGGGTGAAAACTCCTTGGATACCGTAATATCGTACTTTGCCGTTTTGGCACGGATAAATTCGTTGCCGGAGGTTAAATCAAAGGTCGTATCCCGCGGAAACTCCATCGCAAAGCCGCGCGAATGATTGATCATATACTTTTTTCCGTTCCCGACTTGAATTTCTTTCACGTCATTTTGCTCCAGATCATGCGGCTCTAACTGATATTGCAGGATATTGTTGACATAATAATACGTATACCGGCATTTATCCGGATACCGCAGATTGATCTGCTCTTTGATTTTGGTTCTGAAATCCATATCGTTCCACAGCGTTCTGCCGACTGCAAAAAGTCCTGCCAAAACAGCCGCCAGCACTGCCAGTCCGATGATTGTTTTTTTTTGCAATATAGTCCTCCATTCTGCCGCGTTCCGGCGAGATGCGTTGTGTTTATTATACCTTAAAACGCTTTGGTTTGCAAGATGTACCGTTTATTTTTATAAAACAATTTGACGAGGGAAAGAAGTAAGCAGATTGCGCTCAAAAGTGGTGTCGACGTATGTATATACTTCAAACTGCTTTCGATTGAGAGATGTGCGGCTTGTTTTCC
>CAUGRT010000067.1 GCA_959602045.1 uncultured Clostridia bacterium
GCAGCCATTGTAGGGATCGCCGTAGACAGGCTGCTGAAAAAGGAAAAAACAGAGCCAAGGTAGAGGCGTCCCTTATATTTCCCCGCCCATTGAATGATCCGTTTCATAGACTTAAACATGAGCGACCACCTCCTTCTTTTCACTCACAGACCAATTCTTCGCCCCGATGTGCGCTTTCCACATATCCGCATAAAGCGGACACCGCTTCAACAATTCTTCCTGCTTTCCGCAATCCACAATCCGGCCTTTTTTCAACACGACAATCTGATCTGCGTTCTGAATGGTGGAAAGGCGGTGGGCGATCACAAGAAGAGTTTTACCCTTTGATAACGCCATGATAGATTTCTGAATTTTATCTTCGTTCTGCGGGTCAGTAAATGCTGTCGCTTCATCCAAAATAACAATCGGGGCATTTTTGAGGATTGCCCTCGCAATCGCAATCCGCTGTTTTTCGCCGCCAGACAGCCTCTTTCCGGCATCACCGGCAGGGGTATCATATCCTTTGTCCAAACGCACAATAAATTCATCACAGCAGGCCGCTTTCGCCGCCGCATATACTTCTTCATCTGTGGCGTTTGGATTCCCAAGACGGATGTTCTCTTTCAGGGAGCAATTAAACAGGAAGTTATCCTGCGTCACAAAACTAACCAGTTCGGAAAGCTGACGTATAGACAACTCTTTGACATTTTTCCCTCCAATGGTAATGCTGCCGCCTGTCACGTCCCAAAATCTTGCAATCAGACGGGCAATCGTCGATTTACCGCCGCCAGATGGTCCTACAAGTGCCGTAAAACTTCCCTCTGGCAATTCCAGGTTCACATCATGCAACACTTCATTTTGCTCGGAACCGTCATAGGAAAAGGTTACATGCTTCAGCGCAATATCATTGTGAGGAATAGATACGATTTTCCCTGAATCCGGCAGTACAGGCAGGTTCAAAAGTTCATTTGCCGCCTCTACTGCATATTCCATAGACTTTGCTTCGTTAATGAAAGTGGTTGCTTTCATCAACGGTCCAACAATGCTGAGGGAAAGGAAAATCCCCATTGCAAGCTCCGCAGGGGAGATACTTCCATTCTGCACCAGCAAAAGGCCGACGGGGAGAACCCCCAGGAGCGTTGTGGGCATAATCGCCATCATCAGGTTCATTGATTTCCATGTACTCTTAAACCATGCCAAGGTAAACTCTTTGAACGACTGGACAGCATTAACAAATTTTTCATAGGAGCTTGTGCTTTGGTTAAAGGCCTTTACAACCTCGATACCTTCCACATACTCGATAATAATACTGTTGACGTGGTTATTTGCCTCCATATAAGCGGCGTACTGGCTGTTATAGTTCCTCATAAGGAAAAACATAGGAATCATGGCCAGCACCGGAGAAATCAGGACCGCCAATCCCATGCGCCAGTCGATAACCAGCATCCAGATAAAAATTGCAACAGGGAGTAGGAGGTTAGAGGTCAATTCCGGGATCATGTGTGCCAAAGGCGGCTCTAAGTCCTCAACCTTATCCATGATGATATTTTTCAGATAGCCGATCCGCCGCCCCATCACTTCGCCAAGGGGAGCTTTCATCAGCCGGTCTGCAATTTTAAGCCGGATTCCTTCCAAAATGGTATAGGCTGAAATATGCGCCAGGATCGTAGAGATTCCATGGCAGGCAACCCGCAGCAGGTAGCCCGCTGCTCCAACCAGACACCAAATCAGAATGCCATTCAGGGTCACATTCTGATTGATAAATGCCAGCAGGATTTCATATACAGCCCAAAAAGGAATAAACCCTCCTGCAACGCTCAGAATGGCGCAGAATACCGAAAGAGCCATTTTCCCCTTGCATGGTGCGGCGAAGGAAAACAGAATTTTCACCCAATTATCTTTTTGCTGCTTCATTACAATCACCTTCCTTCTTTTTAGTCAGCAAAGAAAAAAGGATGGGTAGTCTTTGCTAACCATCCTCATTGTAGCAGTATTCAATTCTTCTTTCCTCTCCAAAACGGCATTTATGCACCGTTTAGAAAAAAGATTTTCGGTATTCCATCGGCGTCTGCCCTATCACCTGCCGGAAAGCTGTTGCAAATTTACTGGGGCTTTCATATCCCACAGCTCCGGCAATTTCCGCAATCCCTTTTTGGGAATCCTGCCGGAGCATTGTGGCAGCAACGTTCATCCGATAACGGCGAAGATAGGAATACATGGAATCTCCGAATATTTCCTTAAAGCAGGTTTTCATCCCCGTCAATGAAATCTGGAATCGTTCAGCTAATTCATCCATCGTGTAATGCTCCTGTAAATTTGCCGTAATAAGATCATGGATCGCTTTGATTTTTTCTACCTGCCCTTTATAGAAATAAGGGCGATCTTCTTTGGAATCAGAAAACTGCAAAGCGTCCAGATATAAAAGCAGCTCCAGGGCTTTTACTTTATAGTAGTCACCTTTGATCTGCTGCGGGACAAAGTAAAGCTCTGAAAAAATATGTTCAATTCCTGGCTCATTATGAATCACAAACGGTTTCTTGTCATTGCAATACTTTTTTTGAAGCTCGTACAAATCAACAGAAAATCCGCCAAAAAAGTCTTTCAGCGCCGGCACAGCAATGTCCAGATCAAATCCCAGGGTCATCCCATGATAGTGGCAGAGTGGAAAGCAGAACCGTCCCGAATGGGAACGCCGGTCATCCACACGCATCTCATGCTCTTGCAAATAGCTATACGCATGATTGCCAATCTCGCTTTCGATCCGTCCCTCCCTGCAATGGTCTATATAGAGAAGCGAACTGTCCGTACTACTCTGAAAGTAGGAGGTACATTCTTTCAGGTGCATATCGCTATACATCACAAAAGCGCCATCAAAAATTTTGTGGGCTGTCATGGTTCCCTCGCCGCTCTCGTCAAAAAGCTGCAGGACAACGCAATCCTCAGTTTCAATGACATTTTTAACATTTGAGCCGCAGTTTATTTTACCATCAAACAGTTTGATTTCCGCCGCCTCCTTCCATCATAAAGAAATTAAATAACCGTTCCCGTCCTTCCGTATCCTGGAGGAAATAGTTTTCTTCCAATCTGCCGTTTTCCAGATGGATCACATAATTGCAGCACCTGAGTATAAATTCAGGATCATGGGTCACAATCACAATGGTTTTTCCTGAATCGGCAAGTCCTTTGACCGAATCGGCCACCTGCCTCATGTGAAAGAGATCAAGGCCGCTGGTAGGTTCGTCAAATAGTATAACCGGACGTTCAGAGGCAATCGCAGAAGCAATCGCCACACGTTGTTTTTGCCCTCCCGAAAGCCCCATCGGATGGCAGGCTTTGTACGGGAGCAAATCCATTTCTGTCAAGATAGCCTCTGCCTTTTCCACATTTTCAGGCGATTCATCGGAATCTTTCCCCGGCATACTTAACAGGACTTCCTCTAAAACGCTCTCCGTAAAAAGCTGATGATTTACATCCTGCATGACCATATAGCATAGCTTCAGCCGCTGTTTGCTTGAATAGGAAGTACCATCTTTTTCGAGGATACCTTTACATCTTTTTTCCAATCCGCATAAGCAACGGGATAGTGTCGTTTTTCCGGCTCCATTGTGCCCGATGACCGCCGTGACATTTCCGGCAGGAAGCTCTATATTTTCCAGAGAAAGCGTTTCCGGCTGTTTCTTGTATGCGAAATGGAAGTGGTTCAGTTTCCATATCCCCTGCCCTGAATGTAGACTGGCAGGCTCAATGTCTGCAAACTCACCCAGGCCAAGAGGTCGTAATCCCATTTTAGCTTTTTCCGCCGCCGGAATCAACTGAAATTCCGGCAAAGTGTAATCCCCTTGTATTTCCCCGTCGCTTAAATATATGATTCTGTCTGCCAGATCATAAAGATAGTAGAGCCGGTGCTCCGCAATAATAATTGTTTTGCCCTGTGACTTCAATATTTTTAACAGTTTCCGAAAATCAGCGATGGAATAGGCGTCAAGGTTGGAAGATGGCTCGTCCAAAACAAATACATCCGGTTCCACAGCGGCGGCAGATCCACAGGCGATTTTTTGCTTTTCCCCACCGGAAAGGGAGAAAACACTTCTGTCCAGCAGATTTGTAAGGTTCAACTGCTCTGAGACCAGCTTTACCCGCTTTCGGATTTCTGCTTCTTCCAATCCATGGTTTTCACATCCAAAGGCAATTTCGCTGGTCGTATCCACATTAAAAAATTGAGAACGTGGATTCTGAAAAACAGAACCCACTTTTTTTGATATATCAAACAGGGAAAGCCCGCTCATATCTTCTCCATCAAGCATGACAGTGCCTTCCAGCTTTCCATCGTAATAATGAGGAATCAGTCCGTTAAACAGCCGTGTCAGTGTGGTTTTACCGCAGCCCGATGTTCCGCAGAGCAGTACAAAATCCCCGTCGTTAATAGACAGGTCAATATTTCTTAATGTTCCGTGTCCTTTCCTGTCCCCAATGTCAGTTTCATTTGGAGGGTAGGAAAAAGAAACTTTTTTACATTCGATCATAGGCCTACCTCCCTGTAATCATCGTGACAATAGGAATTGCAAAAGCCACCACACATAGCAGCAGGAAAAAAACATCCTGCACATGAAAGCCGATTTCGCAGATGTTTGTCCTCTTGACCGGACCGCCCAATCCTCTTGTCAGGGCTGCCGCATTTAATTCTTCCCCGATCTTGACGGAACACATGATAACAGGGACAAGCCTGTATTCCAGCATTGCACTGGCTTTGCCCCCGCCAAAACGGATTCCTCTCATTTTCATAGCGTCCCCTATGGCATTATATTCTTCTACAACAGTAGGGAAAAATCGGAATATCACGGACATAGGAATGATGATCTGCTCCGGTAAATGCAGCTTCTTCATGGAGGCAACAAACTCGCTGACCGTCGTTGTCCTGACCGTGATGTATCCCATCATAATCCCCGGCACAAACCGCATAAAGAAACCGCAGATTGCAACAACAAGAAAGTTAGGAAGGCCGGACAGGTGGGGGAGCGCCCATAGTTGCAATATATAGCTGCCGCCATATAAAACAAAATAGATAACCGATCCCTTCCACGATTTTTCCGTGAGCAGCAGGATCAATGGAACAGCAGCCAAAATAGGAGCAAACTGTTTAGAAGCAGCCCCACCTCCGCCGCTCAAGACAAAGAGGGCAATCGTGACAAGCAATGCCAACTTTGTCCGAGGGTCTAACGACAGGCCGGTTTCCTTTTTTTTGCTTGCTAACAATTCACGGCGCATTATGCAATACCCGCACGCTTAAAGTGCTTTTTGAAAATTTTCTGGCCGATCACACCGCCGATCACGCCGCAAACGAACCCGGCAATCAAAAGAATGGGGAGCGTATATGCCGAGATATAGCTCATAATGGAATCTGCATACTCTTGTCCATAACCGCTGATTAGCTGCTGATAGTAGCTGTCCCGTGTTGCAACAATGGGGATGTAGTTTCCGATGATCCACATAGAAAAAACACCATGCGATATGATTCCTTTTTTTGCACTCTTATAATCGCCGGATTTCAAAACAAAATCAGCCAGGACACCGAACACGGCACCGGTAATAATGCTCCAATACCCCATGCCGGTCAGCAACATTAAAATACCGCAGATCAGTCCTGTCAGCGATACCATTCCAAACTTCTGGACTTTAGAATAATACAGCATCATTACGATTCCGCCAATCAGCGGAACCAGTACAATCAGAAGCGGAAGAAAAATAGGGATAAATCCCAGCATGGCAATCGCCATCATCACCACAAAATAGATCGCAGTGAAGATTCCAACATTGATAAGGTCTTTTCCTTGTAGTTTATTCATTATTTGGTCCTCCTGTTTGCTTTCGTATTAGCATCAACTAACCGCATTTCAGTATAGCAGATATGTCGGCATGTTTCTTCTCCAAAAAGGCATTTTCGCTCCAAGTAGACAATTACTTTGCTTTTGCTATCTTTACGGGGAGTGATTGCCTGCGTGTGTGCGTGAACATAGAACTATTCAACATTGAACAGAGGCGGTTCTTGCATA
>CAUGRT010000068.1 GCA_959602045.1 uncultured Clostridia bacterium
TCGCTTTGCATAAATTTTCTTTTGAATCTTTGTCTAACTTTTTGGGGTCAGTTCATTTATCGAGTGTTCCGCTGATTTATTATCATTTGTGTTTATTCTTCGCGAATGGCAGATAAAATCCCTGTTTTCCTTAATTCAGCTTTTGCGTATGCCGTAAAAATCATATAGATAACTACCATTGCAGCAATAAGTGCTATGAGGAACAGCCAAGGCAGTTTTAGTGTGATACAATGATTTACTGCCTCTAGTCGCTGGCAAGCTATGATACTGATAAGTGTACCCAGTGCAAGTGACACTGTCAGCGATCCACCGAGGTAGATACCAATTTCTCGGCTCAACATGGCTTTTAGCTGCTTTTGTGTTGCTCCGACAGCTTCCAGCAGACCAAATTCCCGTTTTCTATTCTGAAAATCAACCATCAACATATTCATAAGGCTGATACCGCCAAATGTAAACAGGATCGCCGCTGCCATGTATAGTGCCTTTATCGATGAACTGTACCGATACTGAATGTTTTTAATCGTCTGCTCAATCGTATTGACCGATATTTTTCCGTTTTGTTCTGCAATTTCCTGAACAGCGCTCAGAACTTCGTCAAAATGATCGGGCGTGACCGTAAGCGCCAAGATACCAGTCTGCTCCGTTATACCTGTCAGATTCTTTGCCATATCGTATGTCATCATAAAATACGGACTGCCTGGAACAACCGGACTGCGTTCCATCAAATCGGTTGGGTTATAGGTACCTACAACAACTGCGTCAACATTAAATGTGCTGCCGTCGGGAGAGCGCCCTTCCAATTGTAAAGTGTCGCCAACATTCGCAATCTTCTCGGACGCCAGTATTCCGTTTTTTTCAGTCATAACATCGTAATCTGCTGTTCCAGACGATAGAACTGCTTGCTTTTCCTCCAGTTGTTCGCGGTTTAAGGTCGGGAAATCGTTCATAATACTGGTAAGGGAACCACTTCCACCGGGAAAGGTAATAGACATATAGACGCAGTTAAATGCAGTTACGCTTTCTATTCCGGCGGTATTTTCTAAGCTGCGTCGCAGTGTTTGACTTTCAAGCGGATTTTCTTCCAGTTGCAGTTTTGAACTTCCGTACGGCTCAGATTCTTTATCAAACGAACTTCCAACGTGATTTTTTACCTGCAAAAGAATACTGCCAGCGGGATAGTATTTGAAAGTTGCCTGTTTTTCTGGATCGATAGAACCTGCAACTGTAGATGCACCTAGCAAAAGCGCACCGCTCACACCCAGCATCACTAACGTCAAAATAGCTTTTTGCCGATTCCGTTGAATATTGATTTTTGCAAGATTGTTGGGTGACAGCTTGCGATGCAGCTTTGAACTGGCTTTTGCTTTCCCGGAATAGGCAAGGTATCTTGCGCCCTCAATGGGAGAAGTGTTCATTGCGACTCGAACCGGCTTAAAAATCGCAATATTCACCATTACAACGCCCACTATGGCAATCAGTACCGCATAGACGGCCGCCGTTTTGATTTGAAATCCATTCGGATACGCAACGAACCCAATCAGCAAGCCAACAATTAGTCCAAGAGGAATACCAGTAAAAGCATACCGGAGTCCTTCTTTTCTTGCCATTCGTTTTATTTGCTTTTTTGTAATTCCGATTGTCCGCAGTTGGCCGAACATCTGCACATTTTTCGCAATCTTTGTGTAAAAGACACCATATATAATCGTTGCAGCCAGCACAGCAGTCAATGCAGCCAGCAGGGGGATAGGGAGTTGGATGCCGGACTGAATAACCCCCGTCATAACGGCAGAATACTCCGTAAGATATATCTGATCTTCTACAATGCCAGTGTTTTCAATGATCTTATCCGTAAAGTCAAGGATGGCATCAGACCGGATTGCATCCGTATTCAACCGGGTATATGCTGTTACTTGAAGGTGATCCATCAGGCTCATGGCGAGGTCTTTGCTCAGATAGACAAAATACCCATCGCTCTTGCGATCCTCGTTCAAAATGCCTGAAAGTGTATATTCTGCTTCATCCCCCGTACCGGTCACATCAAAAGTAATGGTGTCGCCGGGACGATATGATTCTCCCAAAAAGTCAATATAATTTTGCGGGAGCATGATTTCATTTATCTTTTGTGGGACGCTGCCCTGCAAAGACATTTCTTCCTGATGCGTAAAATAATCTTCGCTCCCATAAGCGACCGTAATTGTCTTATTGCCTGAGTAAGATAGTCCGATTGCAGCATACTCGCCAATCCATTGAACGTCTTTATTTTGACGCAAACTGGATAGCTGGTCGTCGGTTATTCCAAGAATTGCGATCTGTGCTTTACTGCGCTGGGTATTCTTAAATTCTTCCTGCGCGCCTGCGGATATTAAAATGATTGAAAAAATCATGCAGACAGAAAGCGCGATCGTAAGGAGCAGAAAGGCTTTGCTTCGCTTATCTGTTTTCATGCTCCGTTTGGCCAGCTTATTTGTGATAGCGCTGGTATCATTCTCAAAAGGCCATGTCATACTGCGTCATCCCCCTTATCCCACGATCTTTCCGTCCTCAATGCGGATAATCCGATCTGCAAGGCGGGCAATATCATTGTTGTGCGTAATCATAACGACCGTCTGCTGGAACTCAGCGCTGGTGCGCTTGATAAGTCCCAATACCTCGGCACTGGTCTTGCTATCAAGGTTGCCCGTCGGCTCATCGGCAAGCACGATAGCCGGTTTGGTAATCAGAGCGCGGGCAATCGCTACGCGCTGCTGCTGTCCGCCGGAGAGATTATTCGGCATTTTTTTCAGTTTATCTTCCAACCCTAACAAATGGACAATCTCGTTCAAAAATCTCTTATCCACCGTGTCGCCGTCCAATTCGACAGGCAGGACAATATTTTCATATATGTTCAGAATCGGAACGAGGTTGTAATTCTGAAAAATGAAACCGATGTTGCGGCGACGAAAAATAGTGAGCTGTTCGTCATTCTTCTTTGCCAGTTCCTCACCGCGGACGATCACGGTTCCACTGGTGGGCGTATCCAGCCCGCCCATCATGTGAAGCAAAGTGGACTTGCCGCTGCCGGAGGTTCCAACCACCGCAACAAATTCTCCATCGTCTACAGAAAAATTCACGCCATCAAGAGCGCGGGTAATGTTTGGCTCTGTGCCGTAATACTTTTTCAGGTCAATTGTCTGTAAAACGCTCATATAGAAACTCCTTTCAAGGCTATCCGCCTTTTAATGAGGATATTGTAAAACCTAAATGTCCGTGAAATGTTACAACGGTCAATTTGTATCACTGCAAATCAAGGTGGAATGTTACAGCACTCGGACATTTCAAAAAATGGCAGGCAGTCAAAAACGACCACCCACCACATACTATTTTGCGGGAAGCATGATGGAAAACGCAGATCCATTTCCCGGCGCAGAAACCACCTTAATATAACCGCCCTGTCTTGTTATGATCTCACGGGCAAGGTACAATCCTATGCCGACGCCAGGCTCGCTATGCACTTCTTCCCCGCGGTAAAAGCGCCGAAAAATAGCTGCCTGATTGCTTTCAGAAATTCCTTTACCATTATCAGCTACTTTAATCTCCACATACATTTCCCATTGTACGACTGATACGGAGATTTTTCCGCCAGCCGACGTGTATTTCACTGCATTATCCAAAAGGTTAAAGAGAGCTTCGGCTGTCCACTTGCTGTCATGGGAAAGCATCAGTTTTTCCGGACAGTTTACGGACACAGAAATCTCTTTTTTCTCCGCGGCATATACGATTCCACTCATGGCCTGCGCCACCGTGTCATATAGGTTGCATACTTTTTTGTCCAACTGGATTACACCCGTTTCCAACCGGGAGGTTTTCACAAGTGCCTGAAAAAGAAAATCCAGCTTATCTGTCTGTGTACGGATTCCACGAATAAAATCCGTGCGTTCTGCCTCAGTTATAGGCTTTTCCAACAGTGTGTCTGTTGCCATTTTCAGATTGCTTACAGGGGTTTTCACCTGATGGGAAATATCCGATACAAGAGACTGCAATTCCTGACGATCTTCTTCCACCCGGCGACGATCCTCCTGCATGATCTGATATAGCCTTGCCAGCCTGTGACCGATTCTGGCAAGCTGTGTCTCACTGTCCTCAGAAAGAGAGATGCCTTTATTTCCGGCAATCATATTATCTAAGGTCCCGCATAGATCGGAGGTAAAGAGAGCAAGTTTCTTTCCCAATATTTGTGTCAAAGCAAGAAGCCACGCGAGGGCGCACAAAATCAGCACAGCACCGACAGCCAACACCGCAGATTGCTCTGTTATGAAATATAAAATGGCAGCGGCCACGGTCATGGAGAGGATAAGTCCTATTATCACATAAAAAAATAACCGTTTTACTGAAAGGCCTTGCAGCTTCACTTTGCTTCGCCTCCTGTCCATTGATACCCCATACCATAGATCGTCTTGATGTAGGGCGCACCGCCATCGGATTCTATCTTGCTGCGGATTCTGCTCACAGACGTTGTCAGCGTGTGTTCATCTACAAAACGCTCGTCAATATCCCATAGCTTTTCCAATAGCTGCCCGCGGGTCAATACCTGTTTTGGATTCCTGCGGAACAGATTCAGCATCTTAAATTCCATTGATGACAGGGTTAGCGGAGTGCCGTTTAGTGAAGCGGACTGCTCTGAGAAATCCAAGAATAGCCGCCCGTCGTCGTAAACGTCCTTTGCAGGCCTATGATGTTCCAACATAGAAAACATCGCCTTGATTTTTCTCTGCAAGATTCCTACCACAAATGGTTTTGTAATATAATCTACTGCACCAACCTCATACCCTCGTATTTGGTCGCTCTCCTGATCGTTGGCAGTCAAAAAGATTACAATCGCGTCCGGGCAGTTAGGCTTTACGAGTTTGCAAAGATCAAAGCCGCTGCCATCAGGAAGATTGACATCCAACAGTATCAAATCAAATTCCCGCTGGTGAATAGCTTCAGCGGCGGTTCTAAAATTCAGGGCAGAAGTCACGCCGTAACCGTCTGCGGTCAGATTATAGGACAGCATCTTATTCAAAAAACTGTCATCCTCGACAATCAAGATCTGCTTCATATCCTCACTTCCTTTGCATCTACATAGTATAACAGGCAAATGTCCGTGAAATGTTACATATCCGTAGATTTAATGATTTTTAGTCGCCCATCAACGGGCTTTTCTGCATCCTTTGGTATCAGCCACATACGGCTGAATCTTGCTACACCAGGTATGCGGTTTTCTTCACACAACTTCTGTACCCGCCGCTCAGAGATACCCCACTTTTTCGCTGCATCTGGGGCAGAGATATATTCGAACATTGTAGTTTCCTCCTGCAAATCAATTCAGCTTTTATTATATACGGTCAGCCGAATGATTGCAAGAAATG
Source organism: uncultured Clostridia bacterium (assembly GCA_959602045.1). Lineage (GTDB taxonomy): Bacteria > Bacillota > Clostridia > UBA1381 > UBA1381 > Ornithomonoglobus_A. The sequence continues at coordinate 5,388 of CAUGRT010000068.1, forward strand.
AAATATGAATTATTTAAGCTAATTGCATGAATTTATAAAGCATATTCCGCGAGAAAGGGGAACAGTAGAATGTAATAGGGTGATTGAAGATGCCTAAAAGAGCTAAAAAAGAAAAGCGTCCTGTTGCAAAAATCGACTTCAAGCCGTATGGTGCAGCAATCAAAGCTGGGCGCACAAAGCAGAAAGAATCTCGGAATAAGGCAGCCGACGCGCTGTTTATTTCGCCGTGCTATCTTGCCAACATCGAGAATAAGGGGCAGCATCCCAGCGTACAGATATTTTTAGAGTTGATGTCCCGCTATCATATCTCTGTGGATCAGATTCTTCATGGCGAAACGATGGAGGGCAAGTCTACGGAGCGTATGCAGTTTGAAACGCTGTTGGATGAGCTGACCGATGCGGAAATTAAAATTCTAACAGCAACGGCGCAAGCCTTGCTGGATGCAAGAACGGACAGCGAGGGAGAAAATTGAATACGGTGTAAGGAACGCTATGAACAGGTAGTTCATGGCGTTTTTCTTTTGAAAAAGTTTGCCTGCAGTTTGCCAAATTGCGGCTGTGTCGCCGTTATAGTAGTGAGGGAGATACCGTAGCAAGCATAGGGAGTGTAGCCACACTCCCGAAA
>CAUGRT010000069.1 GCA_959602045.1 uncultured Clostridia bacterium
CGGACATGCTGGGGCGGTATTATGCGCTGTTTACCGACCGTACACAGGTCGAGGGAGATGGCGTGGTGCAGATTATAGACAACATTCCAAGGGAGTCTAACGATGAATCTTGACAGCGTTATCGCCCCGGCGTTCTATACCGTACACCATGACATCAAAGACGGGTTACACACGCACTACTGGTTAAAGGGCGGCAGAGGTTCCACAAAATCCTCATTCATCAGCATTGAGCTGATTCTGGGAATCATCCGTGATGAAAATGCTAATGCCGTGGTATTGCGTAAGCTTCAAACCAACCTCAAAGACAGTGTATACAATCAAATTGTATGGGCGATTGAACGGTTGGGGCTGCTGCACAAATTCCGCTGCAATATCTCCCCCTTGAAAATCACCTACCGCCCCACAGGACAGGAGATATTATTCCGCGGCACGGATGATCCGACAAAGATCAAATCACTCAAAGTCCGAAAAGGCTATGTCAAATATGTGTGGTTCGAAGAAGCCGACCAGTTTCGCGGCATGGACGAAATCCGGAACATCAATCAATCTCTGCTGCGCGGTGGTAGTAAGTTCGTTGTGTTTTATAGCTACAATCCCCCGGCGAGTGCGCGTTCCTGGGTCAATAAAGAGGTTCTGGAGGTCAATCCGAATCGGTATGTACACCACAGCACCTATCTTGATGTTCCGGCTGAATGGCTGGGCGAAAAGTTCATAGAGGACGCGGAACATTTGAAAAGCACCAAACCCGAAAACTACGCCCATGAATATCTGGGCGAAGTCACCGGAACCGGTACGGAGGTATTCACCAATGTTGAGGTTCGCCCGATTACGGACGATGAGATTCGAAACTTTGACCGCTTGTACTACGGTTTAGACTTTGGCTGGGTAGACCCCTACGCCTATAACTGCATGTATTACAACGCCAATCGGAAAACACTTTTTGTGTTTGATGAATTACACGGCAGCAAAACAAGCAATGAAAAGCTTGCGCAGCTGCTAAAGCCTAAAGTCCGCAACAATCTGTTGATGTGCGACAGTGCAGAACCGAAGTCCATCGGAGATTTACGCGCCTACGGTCTGGCGGCACGCGGTGCGGAAAAGGCTCCGGGAAGTGTTGAATACTCGTTCAAATGGCTGCAATCCTTAGAGAAGATTGTGGTTGACGGTCAGCGCTGCCCCTATACGACCGATGAATTATTGACTTATTCGTATGAACTGGATAAGGACGGATTTGTAATAGACGCATATCCGGACGGCAACGATCACCATCTATCCGCCATCCGCTATGCGATGAATTTAGTATGGAAGAGGAAAGGAAAATGATAACATTACCGCAAATTTGGAAAAACATATTAATCTTTCTGGGATTTCGGGACACCGACCCACCGCCCGAACAAGGTTACGCCGCAAACTCAGTGGCAGAATACAACAGCAAGGACGGAATCAACTTGACCTACATCGCCGCCAACAAGGTAGCGAATCTCGTGACGACCGACAGCCAGATCAATATCCAGGACAGTCCCGACAACCTACGCATGGCGTTCTTGCAGGAATGTGCCGATAAGCTCTGGCGATTCAAGAAACGGATTACCGCACGTGCTGCCGGATATGGCAAAGTGTGCCTTATCCCCTATTGTGACGATGGCGCGACCATCAAATTCAACATCGTACCGCAGTCCAATGTGATTCTGTTGGGGAATGACGGGGAAAAAGCGACCGACATCGCAATTTTGTGCGAAATCAAACGCGTAAAGACAAAACGATTCGGGCGGTTCAAGCGTTATACGCTCAGTCGGGATAAAAATCATGTCATTACCGAGTTTTACGCCGATCTGACAACTAACACCATTCTGGGAGAACAGGTTCCGCCGGAAACGGAGTGGATTCCACTACCTCCCCTATCCATCCGGAATGTAGACCGCCTGTTGATGGGCGAGATCGAGTGTCCCGTTGATTCGCGTAACAACGATGTATTTTATGCGGCACGCATTACCGAGGGTTGCGACAGCCTTATCAAGGATATTCAAGAGCAATTCAAGTATCTGGCGAACGAATACGAATTGAAAAAGGCTTTTATCGGCGCGGATAGTACCCTGTTTAATCAAGATGATGATGGAAAGTATATTCTGCCGAACAGTCAGCTTTTCAGAATATTGGATACCGGCATTGACAATTTCTTTGAAGTCTTTGATCCGGCAATCCGAGCCGACCCGATTTATCTGCGTCTGAAAAACAGCTTTGAGCTTCTGGAAAACCACATCGGCTTATCGCGCGGAATTTACACCAGTCCTGAAAATGTAGGCGCATATAACAATCAATCCAACATCAAGCGTTCTGTTTTTGATACCTACGCATTTGTTACGGAGTTCCGGGATAATATCACGCGCGGTGTTCGGGATTATTTGTACGCCTGCAATGTACTGGCGGAATATTTCGGCATTACGCCGCAGGGCGTGCCGTTTGAGGATGTGAAAATCAATATTGCATGGTCGAGCGCGATGATCGAGGATCATTCAGAGGAATTTAACCAGTTCGCGGAAGGATTCGCGCAAGGTGTGATGAGTAAAGCAGAGTTCCGACAATGGCTGACGGGTGAAAGCCTGGAAGAAGCGCAGCAAAAGATTGATGAGATTGATTCACAGCAGCCGGAGGAAACATCGGATGTTTACTGATACGGAACTGAATATTCTGGCGCAGAGGGTATTGGACTTGTATCTGCCCGTTCATCAGCTATATCTCGAAAAAATCGGGCAACACTTAAAGGCGATCGGGAACATCAAACCGGCTGACGTGCGCCGTTTGCAGGAAATGCAGCGCATGCGCGGCAATGCCCGGGAAATTGCGGAGGAACTGGCGATGGCGAGTGATAAAAGTGTGGAGGAAATCGAAGCCATATTCTCTGAAATCGCGTCTGAGCAATATGATTTTTCGCGGCAATTCTATACCGCGCAAGGCTTGCGGCAGCTGCCATTCTCCGAGAACCGCAGTTTACAGCGGATTGTAAAAGCAGAAGCGAACCGAACCGCCAAAACGTTAAAGAATTTATCCCGAACCACCGCGTCCCAGATCAAGCGCAACCCCTCCGGCTATCGTGAAGCGGTGGATTTTGCCGTAAGATGTGTTTCGAGCGGTATGACGGACTACAACAGTGCGATTCGGCGCGTGGTGCGTAAGGCGGCAGAAGAAAAAATCGGCGTGATTCAGTTTGATACCGGGTACCGGCGCAGAGTAGACAGCCAAGTGCGAATGAATGTTCTTGAGGGGATTCGGCAGTTGAGCATGGGCGTGAATCAGCAGGTTGGTAAAGAGTTCGGTGCGAACGGCGTGGAAATATCGGTGCATGGACTTTGTGCCGAGGATCATATCGGCATCCAGGGGAAACAATTCTCTTTGAACGGTGATGTTACCGTCAAGGGCAGATTCTACCGCGATTATAACCGTATGAATAACGCCTTAAAGCGTCCGATCGGTACGCTGAACTGCAAGCACTATCTTCTGTACATTCTGTTAGGTGTTTCGTCCCCGGTTTATTCTGAAAAGGAACTGGAGGAAATGAACCAATCCAGCCGTGAGCTGATCGAGATTGACGGTAAAACCAAAACCCGGTATGAGTGGTCGCAGGAGCAGCGCAGGATTGAAACGGAAATCCGCAGGCAAAAGGATACCGCGGTTCTTGCCGCCGGGATGGGCGATATGCCGTTAAGACGGGAAGCACAGGCTACCATTAATGAGCTGCGCGGTAAATATGATAAGATTTCCGCACATGCAAGCATTGACCCACGTTATGAGCGTATGAGCGTCAGCGGCTTTCATCGGGTGAAAACCGTGCAGCAATTGACAGATACGCGGAATCGTGGTATAATGGGGAAAACAGCTACAGACGAGGTGCAAGATGTGCATTACATAGGGAAAATTAACAGGGAAATTTATAAATGCGTGACAGAGGATATAAAAACAGATGAGGTTATTATAACCGATGAACGTATTCAACATATCATCGACAGACATCCCAATGATTACGAAAAGTATTGTGAGTATCTGCGAAAAATTGTCGAAGAACCCGAATATATTATTGAAGCCAATAAAGTTCATTCTGCGCTGATTTTAAAGTCATTTTCAGACGGAGATGTTCAATTCAAAACGATATTGAGATTGGTGACACCGTTTGATAACCCTGCATTTAAAAATTCTATTATCACTTTTATGAAAATAGATGATAAAGAATGGGAAAGATTATTAAGAAATAAAAAAATACTTTACAAATCGGAATAATTGTGCTATAATATAAATACAATAGAAAAAGCGTTTGAGGTGGAGGAATACGTCCGCGTCCACACGCCGATGGTTTGACAAGGGGAAACCCTGAGAGATGCAGGAGAATCGGACGCCTGCCAAACGCCAACAAGGGGATTGCATATGCAGTCCCTTTTCTATTTAATAACATGAATCCAAAACACGAAAAATTCGTGTTTTTTTATTGCAAAATTTAATATTGACCCGAGCAAGTCGTAAAACTGCTCTATTTTTATGCTAAATTCCCCTACCTTGCCGGGGTTTAAATGCAAGGGCGGTACGGCGCTGAGTGGCAGCGCATATATAAATAAAGTCCATACCGCGGAAAGGAAAAACCATGGATTTTTTAAAGGAACTATTCACTGAGCCATTGAGTTTTGAAGCGTTTTCAAAAGCAGTGGCGGACAAGGGTATGAAGCTTGCCGATTTATCAAAAGGCGAATATGTCGCAAAGGCGAAGTATGAGAAGCTTGATAACGATCTGAAAGCGGCAAATCAAACCGTCACCAATATGACAGGCGAATTGCAAAAGCTGAAAGACAGCGGCGCAGCGGCGGCAGAGTGGGAGAAGAAATTCAATGACCTCAAAGCCGATATTGAAACCAAAGAACAACAGGAAAAAGCCGACCGGGAGGATAAAGAGCTGACGGACGCAATTACGGCGGTATTCGGCGATAAGCAATTCACAAGCGACTACGTTCGCAATGGAATTATTGCCGATATGAAAGCCGAGATTGCCAAACCCGAAAACAAAGGGAAAGGCTACGGCGAATTATTCGAAGCCATCACCAAGGACAAAGAGGGTATCTTTGCCAGTGTGAACCCCGGCGGACAAATGAGCGGAATCGGTAACAGCGACCCCAAAGAGCTATCCGATTCCGAGATTCGCGCAATCATGGGACTAAAATAAAAAGGAGAAATGAAAAATGGGAACCTCTAAAAATTGATTCCCAATCATAATATTTTGCTATTTTGATTAAT
>CAUGRT010000070.1 GCA_959602045.1 uncultured Clostridia bacterium
TATTATATCAGATTTTTGGGTGTTTGTCGACTCTATTTATATTATACCACTCCAGACTTGCACAAAATATGTGCCTATCGAAAAAGATAAATAGCATAGTCAAAAATATATTTTTGGAGGTGAAATCAAATGGCGAGCAAGCTGCAAAACATCTGTGCTTTATCAGATGAAGTCGGCAAAAGCCTATCCGATTATGAGAAATGGACATCATTTTTGAAAAGTGCGGAGTGGCAATATAAATATTCCTTTCAAGACCAGCTATTTATTTATGCTCAACGCCCGGACGCAACGGCGTGTGCAAGCATTGATATTTGGAATAAGCGGTTAAAGTCTTGGATAGGCTATACAAATCACATCTGCGAAATTTGCGGTAACTCATACATTACAGATATGACGCCGATTATCTCACATGCTTATGAGCGTATTACCAAAGAGCCGACCTGTACTGATAAAGGATATACGACATCAACCTGTACTATGTGCGGACAGACATTTGTATCGGATTACACCGAGCCGATAGGACACGAATGGGATGAGGGACACACAATCACATCTTCCTCCTGCACCTCTGAGGGTGTTATTGAATATAACTGCAAAAACTGCTCGGAAAATATGATTAAAGCGGAATCCGCAACGGGACACACACCCGGCAAAGCAGCTACTTGCATAGAGCCGCAAACTTGCGAAAAGTGCGACACGGTTTTAGCGCTCCCCACAGGACATAATTATTCCGAAAAGACAGTTGCTCCGACTTGTACCGAAATGGGTTACACCATTTTTGAGTGTAAAGACACCTACAACGGTAACTATACGGACAAAACCGAACATCACTATCATCAAACAGTTACTCCCTCCACTTGCACAACAATGGGCTATACCGATTATGAATGTACGGCTTGCGGAGATAAATTCACAGCAGATTATACAGACAAATTACAGCACAACTACAAATCAGAAATCATAAATCCGACTTGCACAGAGTTCGGGCATACAACCTACACTTGTGCCGACTGCGGTGATAGCTATGTTGCGGATTATACCGATAAGACTGAACACAATTATGACAAAAATGTTATCCCGCCTACTTGTACCGAACACGGTTATACCGTTTACACTTGCCCCGACTGTGGCAAGGAGTATATCGGGGATTTAACCGACTGTGAAAAGCACACCTACAATAAAACCGTAGTTCCACCCACTTGCACAGAAATGGGATATACAATTTACACCTGTGAAAGCTACGGAGATAGCTATAAGGCTGATTATGTAGATAAGGCGGCGCACGATTATACAAAGACTGTAACTGCTCCGACTTGCACGGCTCTCGGATATACAACATATGAATGCAAAAACTGTGATTATAAATATATCAGCGATTACACCGATAAAATCAATCACAGTTATATTGCCGATGTAACCGAGCCTACTTGTACGGCTTCCGGATATACCGTCTACACTTGCGAAAACTGCGGTAAAACCTATAAATCAGAGTATACCGATATGCTGGGACACGCACCGTCAGAATGGATAGTTGATGATACGGACATCACGCTCCTTAAAAATACCGATTCAAGCGTTACCGTTACCCTAAGCGGCAAAAAGACAAATATAGACCTCGGCGGCAACACTCTCACGGCAAAGTCCGACAGCGCAGTATTTAATATAAAAAACGGCGCACAAGTGAGCATATCAAACGGCGCTTTTACATCGGACAGTGCCGAAACCGTAATTTATACAGACTCTGACGGCGTACTTACTCTTAACAATGTCACAACACCGCAAAACGAAAAAAGCATATATGTCAACTATCCGAGCAAGCTGATTTTGGACGGCGCAAATTCAGATGTAACTGTGTACTTACACGACGGAACATTTGAACAGAAAAACGGCACAAGCAGACTGTCATCAGATTTAAGTATTGTAAATAATATCAAGCTTTACGGCGGAAGAGTGGCGATGTATAATATCGGCAAAACCAATATGTTTTCTCTGATTGACGACGGATATTCTTTTGAGCTTTCCGACTCTGCGATGTTTAACGATTTTGTGAGAAGCATTTCTTCCGGTTTATCATTCTCTGTTAAAAAGGGAAGCGTCATTACCGAACAGCCGCAGGACATAACGGCAGAGCTTGGCGAGGGCGCACGTCTTACAGTCGGCGCTGCCGATGGCTCAAGCTACTATTGGTTTGACCCTGACGACTGCGCAAAATGCAAATCGGATAAAAATTACCTGGAAATCGGCGCAGATACGCCTGTCGGCAAATATTCATACCTCTGTGCCGTATTGAATGGCAATACCGTTTCAGGCAGCCGAATAGTAACGGTTACTGTCACTTGCTCCCATAAGAGCGTAACAGACGGTGTATGTGACGGATGCGGTATCAAAATAGCGGCACAGGCTGCAGCGAACGGCAAGACGCAGACTTTTGAAAACATTAACGACGCTGTTGCATTTGCCAACGCAAACGAAAATACCGTCATTCAGCTGTCAGACAGTGTCACTATTGATGATTATGTTTCTTTCAGCGGTAAAAAAACCACACTGGATATGAACGGAAAAACATTTGCAAGCAGTAATACAAACAGGTTCATTACAGTAAACGGAGACAGCTCTCTCACCGTTATCGGAAACGGCAATATGACAGCAAGACTTCTCGCCGAGGACAACAGTACAGTAAACATTGAAAACGGTAAATTTGACGAAGTTTCCGCCGGCAACAACAGCGCACTCACGGTAAACGGCGGTATATTTAAAATGCTTAACGCAAGCGGCGGCACAGTCACGGTAAATGACGGTATATTTACACTGCTTAACGCAAGAAGTACAACCGTATTGAACGGCGGTATATTTGATGGAATTTTCGGCAGTGATTTTTATACCCTCCTCCCCAAGGGCAAGGCGTTTGTCGGAGCAACCGACAACAAGTTTAACACCGCCGAATATGAATATTAATGCAACCGAAAAAGTATGCGAGGAGGTATACAACGGAGGGATTTGTGAAACGAAAACGGATAAAGACTATTGAAGCCTTGTGCTGACCATTTTCCCAAAAGATTTGTTTGAAATCACACAAAAAAAGCGGCTGCAATATGACTTGCAACCGCTTTTGTCTACGGATGACATGGTTATCGACCCATATGATTTTTTATGATTGAAACTATTGAGATTGAAGCATGCTCTGAAATTTACGGATAAAGCGTGTATACTTGCCAACGGATTTTTCTTTAAATTCAACGCCGATAGCCTTTAATTCGCTCAATAATGCTTCCGGACATTCCCCGGAATATTCAATCTCAATTTCATAATCGGTTTCATCAAAGCAATCGGTTTTATCCAGACAAATTTCGGTATGCGGATTCCACATAAACGAATACCGCAGTGTGGTGTTATAGCCGAGCTTTTCCAAATTCCCGGTTGCGATTCCGGTGTATTTTAAAGCGTCGGCAGCAGGAATCACATCGGGAGCGCCCTCTGACGGGAACTCGGTTTCTTCGCAGACCTGCAACGGACTGCCCTCGTTTTTATGTGCCTTAACCTGGATTTTATAAACGCCGTCTTTTACGCGAATCCGAAAAACGGTTCTGGCAGCGCCAAGCTGTCCGGAGGGGTCGCGGTAATAATGATTTTCCTGGAGCTTGCTGCTGTCCCAGGGATACATTTTTTTGATGGTTTCAAAAACCTCTTTGGAAATCATGCATTTTAATTCTGTTTCCAGCATAAATCCGACCTGCTTTCTGTATTTTAATTTTTTGCGCCAGTGATAATTACGCTCTTTGTTGCGTCATCCCAGTCAACGTTATAACCGAACCCCTCGGCAGCGGCTCTTGCCGGAACCATTGTGCGGTCGTTCAGAAGCATTGCAGGAACATCAAGCGTCTGTTTTTGCCCGTTTACAAAATAATCGCGCTGACCGATTGTCATTGTAATGTTGGTGGAGGCGGTGTTGGCAATGACCTTCATGGATTCGGGCAGCCAGGAAACCTCCGCTCCGAGTGCATTGAAAATAGCGCGTACCGGAACGAGCGTGCGGTTATCAATAATAACCGGAGTCTGATCCGGGAAAGCGATTTCTTCGCCGTTGAGGAGGACTTTTATATCATATGCCGGCTGTAAATAATCCTTCAAAGAATCGGTGGTTTTGAAAATCACAATCGGCTTCTGCGAGGTGCGGACGCCGCTGCCGGTGATATAGGTCATGACCTGCATTTCATGCACATAATCGCTGAGCCGATGCGCTTTGCCGTATTGGCTTGCGTCATATTCCATCCTGTCGGTACGATTTAAAAATTCATCTTCGATTCCGACATTCCAAAGAGCGTCCTTTGCTGCCATGTATGCGGAGGTGAAGCCGTTCGGGTCAACCGTGGATACAATGCCGCTGCTGTTGGTGTGCGAAAAAACATTCACGCCGTCTTTGGATACGGACTGATAAATTTCATTATCGCCGCGGAGCTGATAGACGTATGCTTTGGATTCCAGCAGCTTGCTTTCGGGATTCAGACGAAAGATTTCAAGCTGATAGCCGTTTTGACCGCTCCCGACAAAAAAGGTTTCAATACCGAGATATTCCGTTCCACCGGAGTTTTTGATAAAGACATTGGCATAGGAATCGCCGTTGTTGCCGATTAAGTCGTGCTTATATCCGTCACAGAACGTTACGTCTTTTCCGTTGGAGGAGTACACATTTACGTTTTTGCTTTCAACTGTGATCATTTCGTTGTTGCCGTCACTGTCCAGATCGGCAGTAAAAACGGAAATCAACCCCTTAAAATAATCGTTGACATCGGCGTACTCAAATTCGTGTCCCACAAATGATGCGTCTGTATTGCAAATACCGGTTTGGGGACGAATAATATTATAAATAAATTTATTGTATGCATAAGTATTATCGGCAGCAAACGCTGAGGGGACCATCATGGCAAATGCCAGAACGGCAGCCGCTAATTTTTTCATCAATCATCATTCCTCTCATTCTTTTCGATTCAAAATCAATTTGTGTTTTTGACTTGTTATATTATTGTAACATAATTGCACCGGGATTTCAAGAGCTATGACGATTTATTTTGATTTTGCGCAAAATGATCTTTTTTTATACTTTTTCGGGGAATAATACTGATATTATTCATAAAATTATACCTGAAATTATATATAATGATATTCTGCTAAAAGTGAAATATACGAAATTGGAGTGGTATAATATAAATAGAGTCGACAAACACCCAAAAATCTGATATA
>CAUGRT010000071.1 GCA_959602045.1 uncultured Clostridia bacterium
CTGTTGCAGGTACATACAAGAAAGAATGTATCGAACAGGGTAAGAAGTACTTCTCCGTTGCTTCGGGCGGCGGTACAGGACGTACATTACACCCGGATAACATGGCAGCAGGTCCTGCTTCCTATGGTATGACAGATACAATGGGACGTATGCACTCAGACGCACAGTTCGCAGGTTCTTCCTCCGTTCCGGCTCACGTTGAAATGATGGGCTTGATCGGTGCAGGTAACAACCCGATGGTTGGTATGACCGTTGCGGTTGCCGTTGCTGTTGAAGAAGCTATGAATAAATAAGATATAAATATTGCTGGGGATTAAAATATATAGTCCCCAGCTTTTTTTATTAACTTACTCAGAGGTGATGGGAATATGAATTACAAAATTCGCGATTTAAGAGAAGATCATGATTTAACACAAAGTGACGGTTTGCAAAAAACTTTAACTAAAATCAATCCTTTTGAATTTCATTCACCTTTTCCACAAAAGCCCGTGCCTGTTCGGGTGTATTATAGATTCCGAAAGACGCACGAACTGCGCCGGTTCTCTCCGTTCCCAATGCCTTATGCGCAAGGGGTGCGCAATGATAGCCGGCACGAACCACAAAATCCTCCAACAATTCATCCGTTTCATTGCTGCTTTTGCCTTTCACATTAAAGGCAACCGTGCCAATCCCTTCTGCATTTCCGTATACCGTAATATTTTTCATATTCATCAATTCTTCCCGAACAAACAACGCCAGAGCCTGCTCATGTTCCAAAATCGTATCGGTTCCCAATTGCAGAACAACGCGAATTCCCTCATTTAAAGCGGCAATCGCAGGGGTATTGACAGTTCCGGAATGAAGCATATCCGGCATGGTGTCGGGTTGAACCAAGCTTTCGGAATTACTGCCGGTTCCGCCTGTAATCACCGGTTCAAGCTCCTCCGGACAGCGCACATACAGACCGCCTGTTCCGAGCGGCCCCATCAATCCCTTATGCCCCGAAAATGCAATAAAATCCGCATCTAAAATCGCATTATCAATTTCAACAATTCCTGCCGTTTGCGCGGTATCAATCATCAATTTTACCTTATGCAGCTTGGCAATATGCGCAACGGATTCAATCTGCTGCAACGTTCCGCATACATTGGACGCATGAGATAAAATAATCATTTTTGTATCGGGACAAATCGCCTTTTCAATTTCATAAGGCGAAACCAATCCGGTATTGTCCGCACCGACAGCCGTATAATTACCCAGGCGTTGTAATGGACGCAAAACACTATTATGATCCATTACGGTAGTAACGGCATGCCCTCCGTGTGAAAGCGTTCCCAAAATCGCCAGATTCAGCGCATAGGTCGCGTTTTGAGTAAATGCAATATTCTGTGGCTTTGCAATATGAAACAACTCTGCCGCGGTATCCTGCGTCCGAAGAATAGTGTTGATGGAAAACAGACTTTCCCGACTCATCCCCCGTCCGGCATTTGCGCTGTGGTATCTTGTAAATTCATCCAGTGTTTCATAAACAATTTCGGGTTTTATCGCAGAGGTCGCAGCATTGTCAAGATAAATCATGATACACACGCTCCCCATTCACATATTTTTCGGTATAAACTTTTTTTATAGAAATCCCGCTCATACGGGAAATATCTTGCAAAGATGATAAAATCCGTTCATCACATCGTACCGAATATGAGCAGCCGCCATGCTGAATTTCAGACGGCGTATGCACTACATATGCAGGATATCCGCCGGTATTTTCAATGACTTTGGCAAGCCGTGCGGCAGATGTGATAGAGCCGGTCAATACATACATGAATCTCACTCCTTCTCATATTTCTTTTATAGGCTCTTAAAAACCGCCTATTCTCTGTTATATCATATGAGAAAAAAGAAAAAGATGTTCCTTTTTGAAACACCTTTAAAAATCAAAAAAGAGGACTGTAAAAAACTGATATTTTCTACAGTCCCGAATTTTATTGCAATTCACGAATTAAATCATTCATATCATACATGCCTGCCGGCTTAGAAATAATAAATTTTGCCGCCTTTACCGCACCGACCGCAAAAACCTCTTTGCTGTGTGCGCTATGTTTCAGCTCGATCACTTCATCTGTTCCGGCAAAAATCACTTCATGATCCCCTACAATCGTACCGCCGCGGACTGCATGGAGTCCAATCTCGTGCTTTCCTCTTTTTCTTCTGACACTGTGACGGTCATAGACATATTCCGCCGGATAGGACAGCGTTTCATCAATTGCGTCGGCAATTGCCAAAGCCGTTCCGGACGGGGCATCAATTTTTTGATTATGATGTCTTTCCACGATTTCAATATCAAAGCTGCCTTCAAGGAGCTTGGTTGCTGTTTTTGCAAGCGCAATCAGCAAATTAATTCCTAAGCTCATATTCGCGCTGAAAAATACTGGAATTTCCGAAGACGCCGCACGAAATTCTTCTTTTTGCTCCGGTGTAAAGCCGGTTGTGCATAAAATCACAGGAAGCTTTCTTTTTTTGCAATAATCCAACAGTCCTGTAAGGCAGGAAGGATGTGAAAAATCAATAACAACATCCGCATCGCCCGTAAACTCATTCGGATCCGCATATACCGGATAAGTATTTTCAATAGCGGTATTTACATCAATTCCTGCAACGATTTCACAATTGCTGTCCTGCTCGACAAGGCGCGTAATAACCTGCCCCATCTTGCCGTTACAGCCGTTCATAATTATCCTTATCATCGGTCTTTTCCTCTCTTAATTTTTATGCCAGCTGAATCCCTGCGTTAATCATTGCCTGACGAAGTGCCTCTTGATTTGCAGGATCCATTTCTGTCAGCGGCAATCGCAGATTGCCTGCCTTAAAGCCCATCATATTCATTGCCGTCTTTACAGGAATCGGGTTGACTTCAATAAACAGCTTATTGATTAAATCCAATAAATCAAGCTGCGCTTTTCTTGCAGCGTCAACATTGCCATCCAGATAATCGCGGCAGATTTGATGTGTTTCTTCCGGCAAAACATTGGCAACTACCGAGATAACGCCCTTGCCGCCGAGTGACATAATCGGAACAATCATATCATCATTACCCGAATAGATATACAACTCCGGAACTTGTGCCGCAACCTGTGCAGTATAGCTGATATTGCCGCTTGCTTCCTTAATGGCTACGATATTATCAATCTTTGCCAATTCCTTTAATGTCGGAATGGAAATATTCATTCCTGTACGTGAAGGAACATTATATAAAATTACCGGAATTGAAACCGACTTTGCGATAGCCGAGAAATGCTCAACCAATCCCTTTTGTGTTGTCTTGTTATAATAAGGCGTTACCTGAAGCAGTGCATCAACGCCCATAGCCTCTGCTTTTTTTGAAAGTTCAATCGCATGTGCGGTTTCGTTTGAGCCGGTTCCTGCAATAACCGGGATTCTTCCCGCTGCCTTTTTTACGGTATATTCAATTGCCGCCAAATGCTCGGCATCCGGCATAGTTGAAGCCTCTCCGGTAGTTCCGCAGATAATAATCGCGTCTGTTTTCTTTGCGATGTGCATTTCGATTAATTCCCCCAGCACATCATAATTGGTTTTATTTCCGTCAAAGGGTGTAATAATTGCAACACCCGATCCGGTAAATGGTAATGTCTTTGCCATAATGAATCATTCCTTTCTCTGATTTTTTTATGTTTTGATGCATATCACTCTAAATTTAAGTTGCTGATGTATACTGATACTTCAAGACTTAGTTTTAAGATGAGATACGCTGCTTTTTTTCGAATATAACGGGAAAAAGAAGCAAGCAGATCGCTTGAAATTAAGTCGCTGACGTATGCTGATACTTCAAGACTTAGTTTTAAGATGAGATACGCTGCTTTTCTTCGAATATAACGGGAAAAAGAAGCAAGCAGATCGCTTGAAATTAAGTCGCTGACGTATGCTGATACTTCAAGACTTAATTTCAAGATGAGATGCGCCGCTTATTTTTTCCGTTATCAGTCCATATAGCCTTTTGCGGTCAATAACTCTGCCAACAATACAGCTCCGCCGGCAGCACCTCTCAAGGTATTATGGCTCATGGAAACCATCTTATAATCATACTGTGTCGAAGCTCTCAACCGACCGCAGGAAATTGCCATACCGCCATCAATCTCTCTTGCAGTTTTGATTTGCGGCTGATCGGGCTGTTCTGCTTCTGTATAAACATAAATAAACTGTTTCGGCGCATGAGGCAGATTCAGCTCCTGGGGAACGCCCTTATAAGCTCTCCATAAATCCTGGATTTCCTCAACGCTCGGTTTATTTTCGCTATCCTTAAAGCTAAAGAAGATTGCCGCCGTATGACCGTTGGATACCGGCACACGATAGGTCTGGCATTCTATTTGCAGTTCAGTAGAGGGAACAATCTCGCCATCCTTAATTTCGCCCAGAATCTTATTGGGTTCTACCTCAGACTTCATTTCCTCACCGCCGATATATGGAATCAGATTATCAACCATTTCCGGCCATGTTTCAAAGGTTTTACCTGCGCCGGAGATTGCCTGATAGGTTGTAACCAATGCACGATCGATCGGGTATTTTTGATTAATCACTGCCATAGCCGGCAAGTAGGATTGCAGGGAACAATTTGATTTTACAGCAACAAAGCCGCGCTTTGTTCCCAATCTTTTACGCTGTGCCGGAATGATTTCAATATGCTGCGGATTGATTTCCGGGATAATCATCGGAACATCAGGAGTATGGCGATGTGCGGAGTTATTGGAAACAACCGGGCATTCTGCCTTTGCATAACGCTCCTCCAATACCTTAATTTCATCCTTTTTCATATCAACGGCACAGAATACGAAATCGACCATTTCAGCGATTTTTTCTACATCGTTTGTTGCGTCCATGACAACCATGTCTGCAACAGATGCCGGAATTTCCTCATCCATTGCCCATTTTTTTCCTACAGCGTCTTTATAGGTTTTGCCTGCGCTTCTCGGGGATGCTGCAAGCACCTTAATCGTATACCAGGGGTGATCATGAAGCAGCGTGATGAAACGCTGTCCGACCATTCCTGTTGCACCGATGATTCCTACGTTATAGTTTTGTTTCATTTTTTTTATGTTCCTTTCTTTTTTTGTTTTCTCTTGGTCACAACTCTCCCTACCCTCTCTTCTCCTAAGAGAGGGTCTCCAA
>CAUGRT010000072.1 GCA_959602045.1 uncultured Clostridia bacterium
AAAAAAATTCGGAGAAAGCATAAGACCGATTACAAGAAATATTGATTTTATGGATACGGAAGAACCGGCGCAGCCAATAGTCAATACAGAAACCGGCGAAGTTATACAGCCGCTTGAATAAATAAACAGTGAGCAGATTGGGGCGGATATACTGCCCCGATACACTCACGGAAAGGAAAATACAATGTCTGAATATAAATTAGCTAAAAATACAGATGAAGTGAGAAATTATCTTAAAAATGCAGATATCATAAGCTTTGATTTTGAAACCGCACCAAATGATGAATATAGAGAGGAAGCTATGGCGGCAATCGATCCGCACAAATCACACATTGTCGGAGTATCGTTTTCGGTAAAAGCCGGCACGGGAATCTATGCACCGATTGCTCATAAAAATACAAGCTTAAACCTTAATATGCGTGAAATATTGGAGGAATTTGCAAAGAGCAGCGCCGTGAAAATCGCACACAACCTTGCATTTGAGGCGATGTTTTTATACGCAAACGGAATCCTCATAAAATCGCCGGTGTATGATACCTTACTTGCGGCGATGATGACAATGAAGTCAAAAACAGAGTTTCGTACACTTTCGGACAGCGGACTTAAAACACTTGTTCCGCAGCTATTAAAGGTTGAACTTCCCAAATTTGAAGAAGTCACCGCCGGTAAACATTTTGATGAACTTAACCCGGAGGATTACGAAACAATACGCTATGCCTGTGCCGACTCCGATTATGCGCTCCAATTGTACAAGCTGTTTAATTCGTGGTTTGATAAAAATCTTCCAAAACACAGAAAAATCATAGAAACCATAGAATCGCCGACAGCTGTGTTTGTGGGGATTATGAAGTATCACGGTGTAAAGGTTGATAAAGCACTGATGCATGAGAAACAGTTTGAAGCGGAAGAAAAAATCAATGAAATACGAAAGAAAATACATAAGTTCACGGGTACGGAAATTGACCTCGGAGCAAATGCGTCAACCGACGCTTTTAAGAAATATCTGTATGAGGATTTAAAACTTCCGGTTATGAAAACCACGGCAAAGTATCAAGCGGCTGCGGATGAGGAAAGCCTGATACTTTTAAAGGATTGGTGCGAAAAAAATAAGCCGGAGATATTACCGTTTTTGAACCTGATACATGATTATCGAAAATGGAACAAGATAAAATCAACGTATATTGACGGATTTTTAAATGCAGTAAGCAGTGCAACAGGTTGTATACACACTTCATTCTTTCAGCTTGGAACGGATACCGGGAGGTTTGCGTCAAGAAATCCGAATCTTCAAAATATGCCGAGAAAGGATAATGATCCAATCGGTATCCGCAATTTCCTAATACCGAATGAGGGATGCATATTTATTGATTTTGATTTCTCGCAGATAGAACTGCGTGTTGGTTCATGGTATTGCAGGGACACTAAAATGCTTGAAACGTACAAAAATGATGGTGATATTCATGCACAAACAACCTCTGTCATTTATAATATCCCATTTAACGAGGCAATTAATAAAAATGCTCCCCGCTATAAAGAGCGTCGTTCAATTGCGAAGAACTGTAATTTCGGTGTGTTTTACGGATTGTTCCCGAACGGGCTTATGCGAAACCTCAAAAAAGCAGGAATTGAAAAAACAAAGCAGGAATGTACAGTCATCATCGAAAGCCTTAAAAATGGTTATCCAAAGTTAGCAGAGTGGCAGAAGAACACAAAGCAAGACGCGTCAAACTGCGGATATTCGGAAACTGCATTCGGCAGACGGAGAATTTTAAAAGGCATACATTCACCGGATATGGGGACGCGTTCCTATTGGCAGCGGTGTGCATTGAATACTCCGATTCAGGGAACTGCCGCAGATATTTTAAAGCTTGCAATGGTGAGGATTTTAGCAAAATTGAAAGAGTATCCATACATAAGACCATTGCTTACCATACACGATGAAATTCTCTTTGAAGTTCCGATTGATAAAAAGGACGAAGCGTGTGCGGTAATTAAGTCTTGTATGGAACAGCAACCGTTCACGGAATTTGATGTTCCGCTTAAAGCTGAAGGTGCTGTCGGATATAGCTTTGGTGATATGGAGGAGATTTGATATGGCAGAGTATTTTAATCATGAACATTATCCCGATCCGACCGCTTACAGCGTGATGAGAGGCTTGGAGCTTGAGGAAAAGAAAAGGCAGAAGATTGCAAACGGCGAATGGTTTATGAGATGGATATATGTTGCAAGTCCGTTTAAAGGCGATATGCAAACAAATATTCAGAATGCAAAGATGTATGCTCTGTATGTGGCTAATCAGGCTTTTGTACCTATGGTGCCGCATTTGTTTCTTACACAATTTTTGAACGATGACATACAATCCGAAAGAGAATTGGGACTGGCACTGGGATTGCAGATTCTGAAACGCTGTCATGAAATATGGGTGTTTGGCGGCATTGTAAGCGAGGGAATGGCACTGGAGATACGGTTTGCCCGAAGGCACAATATTCCGATAAGATATTTTGATATAAACTGCAAGGAGGTAAGCAAGTATGGAGACTAAGAAATTTTTATTAGCATTTTACTCTGAAACAGACAATGTTTGTATCCGTGTATTCTCAGACAGGAAAGCAGAAGATCCGGAGTTTAAGGGACAGAAATATACAGAAAAATTATCAAATATTCAAAATATTTTGCCGGCCTTAAAGCGGCATAACGAGAAGCATCGCGGTGTGTTCTTTGTTGTGAACAGCGGCGGACATACCGATGAGGAAATAACAAGGATAAATGCACAGTTTGTTGAGATGGATACCGGGAGCTTTAAAGAACAGCAGGAGAAAATCAACGCATTTGCTCTCCCGCCGTCAATCATTGTGAAAACAAGGAAATCACTGCATTGCTACTGGCTTATGAAGGACGCAGAAGTATCGAAATTCCGTGAAATACAGCTTCGTTTGGTAAAACAATTTACCGGTGATTCAATGTGTCAGAACGAAAGCCAGTGCATGAGAATACCGGGATTTTATCACTCGAAACAGGAGCCGGTATTGGTTGAATGTATAAAGTTTGAACCGCAAATTCAGTATACGCAGGCAGAATTGGCTGAATACTTGCTGGAAATTAAAATACCCGATTACAGTGAAGGTTTACGAGCAGAGTTTAACGGCGAGGTCGGCAGCGGTCAAAGGCTTATGGACAAATGCACGTTTTGCAATTACTGCAAGGAAAATGCCGCAAAGCTTTCAGAACCCGAATGGTATGCTTTTGTCACAAATATGTCGCTTACAAAGGGCGGAGCGGAATTTGTACATGAGGTTTCAAAACCATATC
This sequence comes from uncultured Clostridia bacterium, assembly GCA_959602045.1. Classification (GTDB taxonomy): domain Bacteria; phylum Bacillota; class Clostridia; order UBA1381; family UBA1381; genus Ornithomonoglobus_A. Next base: position 3,311 of record CAUGRT010000072.1, read on the forward strand.
CGAGGTACAGCAAAACTGAAACCGATGATAAAATCCGTCATGCGATAAATGAGCATAAACCGCATACTTGTAGATACATACAAGAAAGGCTGGGCTTTAAGAACTGTAAAGATTGCAGCGTTAAAGCACCGGTTGCCTATGCTGTTTTGAGTATGGCAGAACAAGCAGAGGAGCTTGCCGACGGTGACATATCCGAGGATATGATTTTTGATAACAAAACAATCGAGCTTATGGCATATGCAAAGAAAAACGCTCCTGCGGCATACGGCAAGTTTAAGCAAAAAATCAAAGGGAAATGTTCTATAAAGGACTTCGAGGCGGCAGTGAATTTTAAAAATAAATCATATATGGTGATTGAGGACACTGCTATGCCGCTTAATCTTGACGGGATTGCTTTAAACGGTGCGGTTCAGCCCGCAAACTGGAATGTTACAATGGAGCATGGAATACAAAAAATTGTGTATTCAAAGGATGGCAATACTGTTGTCACGGTATGTCCATCTCCTGTGGTTATCACAAAGAGATTTAAAAATGTGGACGCGCGTTCGGAAAAGGTTGAACTATCATTTTACCGAGATAATGTGTGGACAAGTATTGTGGTGACGAGATCGGCTGCGTTTAATAAATCGTCCATCATAAGCTGTGCGGACAGAGGATTTCCGGTGGCTTCAAAGAACGCCTCGGACATGGTGGATTATTTATATGATTATGAGAATGCGAACGTTAAAAATATTCCGCTTATGAAGTCAACCGAGCGGCTCGGGTGGATTGATGATACATCATTCTTTCCCTACACTGCAAAGAACAATATCTGCTTTGAAACGGATTTTGAAGATTCAAATGAAATACATAAAAGTCTTGCAGAACAAGGCAGCTTTGATGTGTGGCTTGAATATGCTGCAAAACTCCGAGATAACCCTTACGGCAGATTTATGCTTGCGTCGTCCTTTGCATCGGTGCTTTTGAAACCGTTGTCACATCGTGTGTTTTTCTTGAACATCTGGCATGATACAACAAGCGGTAAGTCGGCAGCGTGCAAGATGGCAGTGTCTGTCTGGGACGATCCGTTAAAGCTCATGGGCAGCTTTAATGCAACGGCAGTAGGTTTGGAGAGAAAGGCTGATACTTTAAGAAATATTCTCTATGGACTTGATGAGAGGCAGCTTGCCAACGAAAACCGTCTGCCTATGGCGCAGATTGTTTATGGGTTATCGAATGGGTTCGGAAGAATCAGAGGCAGCAAGGAAGGTGGTATTCAGAGTATGACAAACTGGCGGCTGATAGTTTTGTCAACAGCAGAAGAACCTCTCCTTTCGGACGATTCGCATGACGGAATGAATACCCGTGTTATGGAGATACACGGTGTGCCTGTGGACGACAAAAGTTTTGCATCCGAACTGCATAATATCAGCGAAAAGAATTACGGATTCGCCGGGCGAAAGTTCGTTGAAAGGCTGTGCAATGAAATGAACTTAAGAAAAGATATGGTGCAGCATGATTTTGAAAGAATCAAGACGGCAATTAAGGACAAGTTGTCCTCTTC
>CAUGRT010000073.1 GCA_959602045.1 uncultured Clostridia bacterium
GTTAGGGGGTTGGAGACCCTCTCTTAGGAGAAGAGAGGGTAGGGAGAGTTGTGACTGAGAGAAAACAAAAAAAGAAAAGAAAACCTAAAAACCAACCGCAACCATAGAAACAAAGGAAAAAAGAAACCTCCGTCTGCAACATGACCGCTGTAGAAAGCATCAAACCCCACAGAAAGCAAAAAAAGAAAACCAAACCAAAAAACAAAGAAAAAAAACACCCCTCTTGTACAAGAGGGGCAGGGGAGTTAAAGAAAGGAGCCACCCATTATGACAGGAATATTATCCTGCATCATTGCCGGAGCGGCAATGAGCGTCCAGGGCGTCATGAACACGCGCCTGGGAGAAAAAATCGGACTTTACGAATCCAATGCATTCGTCCAGGGTACAGCATTTCTGCTGGCACTGCTGGTTGCATGGATATGGGGTAAAGGCAATATCGGCGCGATCGGGCAAGCCAATAAATTGTATTGGCTCGGCGGCGTTCTGGGGATGCTGATCACCGTCACGGTTATGATCGGTATGGGAAAAACCAGCCCGACTGTGGCGGTTTCCATTATCCTAATCGCACAGCTGACCGTTGCGGCACTGATTGACGCGTTCGGAATCATGGGTACGGAAAAAATGCCGTTTGCCTGGAATCAGTATGTGGGACTGGCACTCATGATCGGGGGCGTGGTCTTGTTTAAACTTCGCTTCGGCGCAGCATAAACACATTACGCAATATACCCAAGATATCGGCATAGAAAAATCCAGAAAGTCAGCGTCACTGACGATAACAACGTAGTCATGACGATAACACTGGAGGAGAGTACCGCGTCATTGTGCATGTTCTTTGCCATGATGTAACTGGAGGGCGTGGTGGGAGAACCGAGCATGATAATCAATGCCATCAGCTCTTGATTCCGCCATCCAAACTTAACGGAAACCGTCAGAAAAATTGCCGGAATCACAATCAGCTTGATGATGGATGCGGCAATCGTAGGCTTGATCTTGCGGATGGCTTTTGCACCCTCAAAGCCTGCACCGATGGCAATCAATGTGAGCGGTGACGCCATCGAGCCGATACTTGTCAGCGTTTTGTTCAGAATATGCGGCAGCTTGATGTTCAGAACCGCCGCCAAAACTCCTAAGACGATACCGATAATAATCGGATTCTTTACAATATTAATCAAGGATTTTTTAATATGCTCGGCAGCCGAAACACTTTCACTGCCATCCTGCGCTTCAAAGGTCAGCACCAGAACCGCAAAAACATTATAAAGCGGAACACAGCCGATAATCATAATCGGAGCCATTCCGGGGTTGTCGTAGATGTTCGTGATAAACGCAATGCCCAGAACCGCAACGCTGCTCCGATAGCACGCCTGCACAAATGCGCCGGTAATGGATCGGTCGCGAATCAGCAGCTTTGCCCCGATCCACGTTCCAAAAAACATGACCGTTGTGACCGCGGCGCAGAAAAGCGCATATCGTCCGTTAAAGGTTTCATGGATGTTTGTTGTCGCTAAATCCGTAAAAAGCATCAGCGGCAGCGTGACCTTGAAGTTGAATTTATCCGCTGAAGCGACAAAGCCATCCGTCAGCATCCCGATTTGTTTTAATCCCCAGCCGATTGCCATAATCAAAAAAACCGGCATGGTCGCATTTAAACTGTATATTAAGCTGTCCAAAATTCATCATCCTTTTTATATGTAGGTTTCAAAAATATGATTTTTTGTATAGTTTATACTTGAAAATTACTTTCAAATATGGTATGATAATATGAAGGAACGCAGATTTCAATAGAATGGAAAGGATTCATTGCTTGTCGAAAAGGTGTTTCCTTGCTGAATGTGCAAGGAATTTTCCGTTTGCGCGCCTCGCACAAAAATTCTTTTTCTATTGTAAACGAATTTTATGTAAATGTCAAGTGGGAGGATTAAAATGTATGATCCGAAATCATCCTGTGCGGATGAATTTATCAATCATGAGGAAATCCTGGCGAGCTTAGATTTCGCGGAAAAGAATAAAAACAATAAAGAGCTGATCCGAGGGATTCTTGACAAGGCAAAGGTCTGTAAGGGCATTTCTCATCGGGAGGCGGTTCTGCTTCTGGACTGCGAGGATGAGGAATTAAATCGGGAAATCTATGCTCTTGCGCGGGAAATCAAGCAAAAAATATACGGAAACAGAATCGTAATGTTCGCACCGCTGTATTTATCCAATTATTGTATTAACAGCTGCGTGTACTGCCCGTATCATGTGAAAAATAAGACAATTCATCGGAAAAAGCTGACGCAGGAGCAGGTTCGGGAGGAAACGATCGCGCTCCAGGATATGGGGCATAAGCGGCTGGCACTGGAGGCAGGGGAAGATCCTGTCAACAATCCGCTTGAATATATTTTGGAATGTATCAAGACGATTTATTCGATTCAGCATAAAAACGGAGCCATCCGCCGCGTCAATGTCAATATCGCGGCAACGACCGTTGAGAATTACAGACGCTTGAAAGATGCCGGGATCGGGACGTATATTCTGTTCCAGGAAACTTACCATAGAAAGCATTATGAAGAACTGCATCCGGCAGGCCCGAAGCATGATTATTGTTATCATACCGAGGCGATGGATCGTGCGATGGAGGGCGGTATTGACGATGTGGGTCTGGGCGTATTGTTCGGCTTGGACACGCACCGTTATGAACTTGCCGGAATTTTAATGCATGCGGAGCATCTGGAGGCAAAATTCGGAGTCGGGCCGCATACGATCAGTGTGCCGAGAATTTGTCCGGCGGATGATATTGACGTCAACGATTTCTCCAACGCCGTGCCGGATGCAATCTGGCAGAAGATTGTCGCGATTATCCGCATTGCCGTACCGTATACAGGGATGATTGTTTCCACACGGGAGAGCGCGGAAAACAGAAGAAAGGCTTTGGAGCTGGGGATTTCCCAGATCAGCGGTGCGTCCTCGACGAGCGTCGGCGGTTATGTTGAGCCGGAATCGGAGGAGGAAAACACAGCGCAGTTTGACCGAAGTGATACGCGAACCCTAGACGAGGTTGTGAACTGGCTGATGGAGTTGGGGTACATTCCGAGCTTTTGCACGGCATGTTACCGCGAGGGCAGAACGGGAGATCGTTTTATGGCGCTTGCCAAAACCGGAGCAATTCAGAATTGCTGTCAGCCCAATGCGTTGATGACGTTAAAGGAATATCTGACGGATTATGCATCGCCCGAAACGGTTCGTAACGGCGAGCGTGTGATTCGGGAGGAATTGGCAAAGATTCCGAACGATAAGGTCAGAAGTCTGGCAGAGGAATATATCCGTGATATTGAACACGGCAGAAGGGATTTTAGGTTTTAAGGAAAATAGTCATTGTAGAATGTGATTTTTAAGGGGAAATACAGAGGATATTTCCCACGAAAATTGCTGCATTTTACAAGGATCTGAATAAAGAATGAAGGAGTTGTGATTATGACAGAGCTGGAGGAAAAAATTGAGGCTGCGAAAAAGCTCCTGAATGATAATGATTATGTCGTCATACCGGTAACGAAGGGGCAGATGTGTCTTTGCGACGGTTGTACTGAAAAGGTGAGCTTTTGCCGGTATAATGCGATCGGATATACCTGCACCAATCTGATCTGTCTGAACGAATACATAGCAAAGCAAATTGATTACAAGACGATTATTGCAAATATAGAATAAATACCAAACAGTTTTTGAAAGGGGTGCATGAGCATCAGTACGATAACAAGTAAGCAGCGCGCGTGGCTTAGGAAAGAAGCGCATACGCTGGAGCCGCTTTTTCAGATCGGCAAGGAGGGTCTGACGGAGCAGGTTTTGCATGCTTTGGATGAAGCTTTGGAAAAGCGTGAGATTTTAAAGGTAAAGATTTTGGAAACCGCACTTCTCGACACAAAGGAAACGTGTAATGAAACAGCAGAAGCATTACATGCCGAGCCGGTTCAAGCAATCGGGAATAAATTTATTTTATACCGTCAGTCGGGAGAGCCGAAAAATCGTAAGATTGAGCTGCCGAGAAAATGAAGATTGGAATTATGGGCGGAACGTTCGACCCGATTCATAACGCGCATTTGATTATTGCGGCATACGCACGGGAACAGTTCGGATTGGATGAGCTGGTTTTCATGACCGGAGGAAATCCGCCGCACAAAACAGGAGTGACGGATAAATATATCCGCAACGAAATGACAAAACTGGCGGTCGGGAATGATTTTGAAATCAGCGATTATGAAGTGGAAAAAGAGGAATATTCTTATACGCTCCGAACACTCGAATATATGAAAGCAAAATATCCGGAGGACGAGCTGTTTTTTATCATCGGCGAGGATTCGCTTCGGGATATTGGAAAATGGTATCACCCGGAAGAAATTCTAAAGCTTTGTACGCTGCTGGTCTTTCCGCGAAATGCGGCGGAAACATTGGAACAGGAGATTGCTGCGGCAAAGGAACGCTTTGGCGGCAAGATTCTGGCGGTAGACGCACCGGTTTTTGGAATTTCCTCCTCAGAAATCCGCGAACGGATTCGGCAGGGAAAGAGCGTGAAGCATATGCTGCCGGAGCCGGTATGGGCGTATATCCGTGAGCATGGCTTATATCAGGAATAGCATATTTTTGTGGTGAGTTTTTTAGAGATTTTTGAGGAAATATTATCTGTTTTTCGGTCTATGCAGGCGAGTTCCGCGCAGCGCAGCGGATGTTTGAGTCGCAATAGAACGAAAAACAGATAATATTTCCTCACCGCATTTGTATAATCATTGAGAAAGTATCAGATAGGAGCATTCCTGTTAAGTAACAAAAATGAGGTTTGACAAAAAGGAGTTCACT
>CAUGRT010000074.1 GCA_959602045.1 uncultured Clostridia bacterium
CCATATCCGGTGAATGTATGCCTTTTAAAATTCTCCGTCTGCCGAATGCAGTTTCCGAATATCCGCAGTTTGACGCGTCTTGCTTTGTGTTCTTCTGCCACTCGGCTAACTTTGGATAACCATTTTTAAGACTTTCGATAATGTCTGTACACTCCTGTTTTGTTTTTTCAATCCCGGCTTTTTTGAGATTTCGCATAAGCCCGTTCGGGAACAATCCGTAAAACACACCAAAATTACAGTTCTTCGCAATTGAGCGGCGCTCCTTATAGTGCGGAGCGTTTTTGTCTATGGCTTCTTCAAAGGGAATGCCATATATTACACTCGTCGTCTGTGCATGAATATCCCCGTCATTTTTGTATGTTTCGAGCATTTTAGCGTCCCTGCAATACCATGAACCGACACGCAGTTCTATCTGCGAGAAATCAAAATCAATAAATATGTACCCCTCATTCGGTATCAGGAAATTACGGATACCAATTGGATCATTATCCTTTCTCGGCATATTTTGAAGATTCGGATTTCTTGATGCAAATCGTCCGGTATCCGTTCCAAGCTGAAAGAATGAAGTGTGTATACATCCCGTTGCGCTGCTTACTGCATTTAAAAATCCGTCAATATACGTTGATTTTATCTTGTTCCATTTTCGGTAATCATGAACCAAATCCAATAATTGTACAATTTCAGGGCGGTTAAGCATGCACCAATCCTTTAAAAGTATCAGGCTTTCCTCGTCCGCAGCCGCTTGATACTTTGCCGTGATTTTCATAACAGGAAGTTTTAAATCCTCATACAGATATTTCTTAAAAGCATCGGTTGACGCATTTGCTCCGAGGTCAATTTCCGTGCCCGCGAACTTATGTATTTTCTTTCGTATTTCGTTGATTTTTTCTTCTGCTTCAAACTGTTTCTCATACATCAGTGCTTTATCAACCTTTACACCGTGATACTTCATAATCCCCACAAATACGGCTGTCGGCGATTCTATGGTTTCTATGATTTGTCGATGTTTTGGAAGATTATTATCAAACCATGAATTAAACAGATTGTACAATTGCAGCGCATAATCGGAGTCAGCGCAGGCATAACGTATTGTTTCGTAATCCTCCGGGTTAAGTTCATCAAAATGTTGACCGGCGGTGACTTCTTCAAATTTGGGAAGTTCAACCTTTAATAGCTGCGGAACAAGTGTTTTAAGTCCGCTGTCCGAAAGTGTACGAAACTCTGTTTTTGACTTCATTGTCATCATCGCCGCAAGTAAGGTGTCATACACCGGCGGTTTTATGAGGATTCCGTTTGCGTATAAAAATATTGTCTCAAATGCAAGATTGTGTGCAATTTTTACGGCACTGCTCTTTGCAAATTCTTCTAATATTTCAAACATATCAATATTTAAACTTGTATTTTTATGAGCAATCGGTGCATAGATTCCCGTGCCGGCTTTTACCGAAAACGATACTCCGACAATGTGTGATTTGTGTGGATCAATTGCCGCCATAGGTTCCTCTCTATATTCATCATTTGGGGCGGTTTCAAAGTCAAAGCTGATAATATCTGCATTTTTTAAATACTTCTTTACATCATCTGTGCTTTTTGCTAATTTATATTCAGACATTGTATTTTCCTTTCCGTGAGTGTATAGGGGCAGTATATCCGCCCCTATATGCTTACTGTTTATTTATTCAAGCGGCTGTATTGCAGTAGCTTCCGACCATTCACCTGCGACATTCTGTCTTGCTTCATGGGGAAGCCTTGCATGGGACGAACCGGCCATTTCCTTTTCAGAAAATGGGGTTGCGTCCGCAATTTCACCCGTTTCTGTATTGACTATCGGTTGAGCCTGCTCCTCTGCATCCATAAAATCAATATTTCTTGTAATCGGTCTTATGCTTTCTCCGAATTTTTTTAGAATTTCGGCATTTTCCGGCGATAATTTTTCAACTACCGCAAACTGTACTTGTGAATATGCGATACCCGTATTGTTTGTTGCTTTTTTAAGCGTAAGTTTTGTGACAACACCATATGAGCGCAGTCCTTTTGTTACAATGCGCTTTGCAAGATAATCCGATAACGATTTCAGCGATGTCGGCGGTATTGTTACAACCACCGGATATAGCTCTCCGCTGCGAAGAATATATAACCTATGCGCATTCTTGCACGCCTTACTCTGTCCGTCCTCGCCGCTCCCGAATTCGTTATACGGGCACTTTGCACATTCGCCGCCGGGAGTCCCTATTCCGATACGATTATCGGTTGAATAACAGTTCGGCGCAACATTTTGTCCGTTATATTTCTCCGTCCAAAAGCTGTTTAACGGATAATGGTCGACTATGACTCCGATAATCTCTTTTTCACTGTCGGGAGAATCGGGATCTTCGCCCGGAACTTCAAATGCCAAGCCACCGCCGGCAGGAATTTTAATCTTGTCAAGGCTTACATTTAAGCCGTTCAGCTCCTCCAAAATACATGATGCGACATCATTATTCATGTTCGGAATTACATATCCGGTGTTTGTTTTTGTTAATTCATTACTCATAATACAATTTTCCTTTCTTATTTCGATTTCCTTATTCCTATGGTAACTTTATCAAATACATTTACCTTGCCCGCAAGCCAATCGGGCAGCACATCATCATTATCAGCCATCTGTTCCTTTACAAATGCCGACAATGAATTGGCATTCACCGTTTCGGTAATCAGTGAACCGTATCCCTCATTTTTGAGTGCCTCATACAACTCTGCTTTGTTCTCCTTAACCGCTGACGCATACAGCTTGGTGCAAAGATAGAATAACGTGCCGGAACGATTGAAACTTTGTGTTTCGGAGCTTGCCATTTCCAGTGACAGCTTGTACTCCGTTTCTTCAATCTCCGCATTGTTTTTCTTTGTTTCCTCTGCAAGATGCTGTTTTTTATCACGCAGTTCTTTGAGCTTATCGGCAAGTTCAAACATATCATTCATTTTAAAATCGACCTCCAATCGTCTACAATTTTTGTTGCTATATTTTCTTTTTGTTCCAATGCTTTTAACACAGTTTCATCAACCGTATTCTTCACAACAAGATGTATGTACAGGCAGTTATTCTTCTGCCCGATACGGTGAATCCTTGCTTTCGCCTGTGAATAATCGGCAAAGTTATATGAAAGCGAATAAAACACCATTGTGCTTGCAGCAGTCAGCGTAAGTCCCATTGACACCGTTTGCAGCTGACCGACAAATATCATGCAATCGGGATTGTTCTGAAAAGCATCGACTTCCGCCGCTCTGTCCTTGACCTCGCCGCAAATATGTGCATACTTGATCTTTTTCTGATCAAGCATTCTGCATATTTCTCTAATTTCGGGAATGAACCGTGCAATAACCACAAGCTTTTTATTTTCGGAAATTGCAGTGTCAATAATATCCTCAAGCGCGTTAAGCTTTGCTGAGGATATCTGCTCATACCGCTCCGATTCCTCATCCGGGCGAATAAATCCGCCTGTTATCTGCTGCAAACGCAGAAGCCTTGTGAGAATATTTGTTGCTGTAACCTCACCCTTTGAAAGCTCCATATAGCTTTCCTTCACAAATGCTTTGTACAGTTTTTGTGCTTTGTCCTCCAAAGTAATCGGTCGGATTTCATCAATTGTATCCGGCAAATCAAGTGCTTCAGCTTTCGTAACGCGGAACGCAATGCTGTGTGCTTTTTTCACAAGCTCCGGCAGTTTGCGCCATCCAATCGGCTGATTGTATGTGCCGAGTACAGCATATTCATTTTTAAATGCATAAAAACTTTTACCGAATATTCTGTCATCCAATACCTTATATTGCGAGAAGAAATCCAATGGGTTGTTTTGTATTGGTGTTCCCGTTAAAATCAAGCTGTATTTGCATACCTTTGCAATCCGGTACGTTGCCTTGCTCATTTTTGCCGTAGGATTTTTTATCTTGCTGCTCTCATCACAAATGAGGAAATCAGGATGCCATGCTGCAAGTTCCTTCTCAATAAGTGGTACACTGTCATAATTTACAACGGCAACCTCTAAGCCTTTATGCAATATAGTTTTTAATTGCTCCGTCTTTTTTGCAGAAGTTCCCGTCAACACCGAAAGCGAATACGGGAAATCCGCAAACTTTGAAAACTCGTCCTCCCATACGGCAACGATAGATTTCGGCGCAAGAATAAGCAGACGCTTTATTTTTCCTGTCAGATATGCTTTTCCCACAATGGCAATTGATGTTATGGTTTTTCCCGTTCCCATTTCCATTAGCAGCGCAAAACCAGGAGACACGCTGTTGTAGCCGATAATACCCATACTTCGGCAAGCAAGATTATAACCTTTAAGCTGATGTTCATATGGTGACACTTTAAGCGGTGCCGGAATGAGCATTGTTTCATCGGCAGTATTTTCCGATGCAAATTCTTGACGAATATTTGCAAGCTCGTCCGATAATTCATATCCGAGCAGGTCAAGCGTTTCAATGCTCTGCTGTGAAATCGGAACGCTCCATGCCTTTTCCTCCGGATGCCATTGTCGGCCGGGTATTTCTTTTATGCTTTCTTTAAAGATATAGCTGTCGTATAACAGGATTTTGCCGTCTTTAATAATTGCGTGCATCTTTCGTCCCTCCGTTCTTTTGTTTCTGCAATTTTCGAAGATTATTTGCCAGCCTTTTTGAAACCACGCTTATTGCAGTCAAAAGACCGATAATCTCCGCATCCGTTTCTGTTGCAGAGGCTGCATTTTGAATGTTCATACTGTTTACCTCCTTATTTTTTAGAGAAAGAAAAA
>CAUGRT010000075.1 GCA_959602045.1 uncultured Clostridia bacterium
TTCCGATACTCCGCAGTATATTAAAACGATTTGGGGTGTTGGCTACAAAATTTAATCGAAAGGAGAACGCTATGAAGAGAAAATCAAATTGTTTGGCAACTATTTTATTCTTAATTTATCTGGCACTTCTGGTTTGGATCATACTGTTCAAACTACAGTTTTCAATCAGTGATCTGGATAAAGTAAGAAGTATAAACCTTATTCCTTTTCACTATGACAAAGAAGTTGGCGCAGCATTTCACTTAACAGAGGTACTCGAAAACTTCTTGATTTTTGTTCCTATGGGCATTTATCTTCAAATGCTTCTGCCAAGAACAAAATTATATGTGAAGTTCATGCTGATTGCTGGAACAAGTTTTTTATTGGAAACTATGCAGTATATCTTAGCAGTCGGACGTTCTGATATTACTGATGTACTCACAAATACGGCAGGTGGTCTTTTGGGGCTTGCTGTATATTCGATGGCAGCCCGGTTAATCGGAAATAGAATAAAAGCAAACAGACTGTTTTCCATTCTGGCAGGCATAGTAAGTGTTGTCGTGATTGGCCTGCTTGGCTTTCTTCTGTTTGCTAATCGGTAGGAGGTGTATTCTCATGTCGAAGAAAGAAATGACAACAGAAAAGCGCCTTAAAGTGCGCTTATACTTATCATTGCTGGTTTATACCGTTGTTGGATATGGTTTGACCCTTATCTTGGACTACATCTTTTCAAAATTTGACAACGGTATTTTTGCATGGCTCTACCGGCGGCTCGATCTGCTTTTTATTTTGTATCTGATGATCGGCTTTGTATGTATTTTCAATTACTATTGGAAAAAGCCGTGGGGCTATCTGGATGAAGTAATTGATGCGACCCAAACGGTCTATGAGCAGAACAATCATACCGTATCATTGTCTGACCCACTGAAAGAATTGGAGGCACAACTCAATCAAATCAAAATGTCTGTTCTGTTGAGCAAACGGGCTGCAAAGCAGGCAGAAGAAAAGAAAAATGAAATTGTTATGTATCTGGCACATGATATACGCACCCCTCTCACAACGGTAATCGGCTATTTGAGCCTGCTCCATGAAGCCCCTGATATGCCTGAGCAGCAAAAGGAAAAGTATGTAAAGGTCGCGTTGGACAAAGCAGAGCGTCTTGAAAGACTTATCAATGAGCTTTTTGAAATTACTAAATACAATGCACATACGGTCATTATCAAAAAAGAAAATGTAGATTTACATTGTTTGATTGCGCAGGTAATAGATGAAATATACCCGACACTCTCCGCAAATGGCAATACAGCGGTATTTACTGCGGAGGACAACTTATCTGTGAACGCTGATCCCGAAAAGCTGGCGAGAGTTTTCAGTAACCTTTTACGAAATGCAGCGTCATATAGCTACCCGCAGACAGAGATCACTATATCCGCCAAACGGTTAGAGCATGATATTCAGATCACTTTTGAAAATCGTGGAAAAACAATTCCACAGGAACAGCTTAACAGTATATTTGAAAAATTCAATCGCTTGGATGATGCTCGGCTTTCTAATACAGGTGGTGCGGGACTTGGCCTTTCTATTGCGGAAGAAATTATACATTTACATGGTGGAAAGATTACTGCATCCAGTCAAAACGAAACCATAGACTTTGTGATTACATTACCACTTTCCGCTTAGGAAAATAAGAATGTGATCTTAGGAATTACTTAGGAATTTAAGCGTGTGATTTTTGAGATTGAAAAGCCTTTGTTCGGTACAATGATTATCGAACAAGGGCTTTTTATTGTTCAGCTGAAGCAAAAGAAAGGAGTGTAAGCATGGAACTGAAAATAGAGCATTTAAGCAAGCAGTTCAAAGACAAAACAGCAGTAAATGATGTCAATCTGACATTGACTCCCGGCATTTGGGGACTTTTGGGAGCGAATGGTGCAGGGAAAACCACGCTCATGCGCATGATTGCCGATATTATGATACCAACCAGCGGAGCAGTTTACTATGACGGAAAAAACATTCGAGAGTTGGGTGAAGTTTACCGAAGCAAGTTTGGCTTTCTGCCGCAGGACTTTGGGTATCACCGGGATTTTACGGTCAAAGATTATTTGGAGTATGTGGCTGCGCTGAAAGATATTCCCACAATGGCAACTACCAAAAAGATCAATCATTTGTTGGACATTCTTTCGCTCTCCGATGTGAAAAAGAAAAAAATCTCCAATCTGTCAGGCGGCATGAAGCGTCGTGTTGGTATTGCGCAGGCTATGTTGAACGACCCGGAGATACTTGTCATGGACGAACCGACAGCAGGACTTGATCCCGGAGAGCGCGTGCGTCTGCGGAATTTCATTTCCGAGTTTTCGCATGATCGAATCGTGTTGATTTCCACCCATATCGTATCTGACATAGAATATATTTCTACGCGCAACGCAATTATGAAAGCCGGAGAAATTGTTGATGTCGGAACTACCGCAGAACTTGTCAAGCAGATTGAGGGCAAGGTTTGGAATTGCACAATTCCGGCCTCAAAGCTGCCGGAATGTGAAATGCGGCTGCACATTATCAATCAGCGAGGCGAAGATCACAATCAGGTTTCTATTCGTTATCTGTCCGAACATTCGGAAATTGATGGGTCTGTTACAACGGAGCCACGATTGGAAGATCTGTATCTGTGGTTGTTCCCGCAGACAGACTTGGAAAAGGAGGACAGATAATATGTGGCTCTTTAGACTTGAACTAAAACGTATTTTGAAGTCACGGCGCACCCTGATTTTACTTGCAATCGCACTTTTGCTTTCCGTAGCCATGGCATACCTGCCTATTTCATTTGAGGGTATTAACCGTCCAAACAAAGATGGCACGGTTACAGAATTAAACGGCTTGGCAGCGATCAAGTACAAACAAGATTTATATAAAACATCCGCTGGTGAAGTGACCCCGGATAGGATCAAATCGGCTTTGGAAACTTATCAAAGCTGCGTTCGAGAATATGGGCCAGTCGAGGAAGAGGGCTTTCCTCTGGCTGTATATATTGAAAAAATCGTCCCGTTCCGTCACTTGCTGATGGGTCTGTCCGAAGCGTTTGCTGATCCATTAACAGGCATTGGTGCTGATTTAATGGATATTGACCCGAATGACATTGACGGAGCCTATTATGAAAAGTGCGCAGAACATTTACAGGATGTCATGCGGAATGAGCAAAGAGAAAACGAAACCGCACAGCAGAAAGCTCTTGAAAAATATTCAGAACTTGATACGCCATTTTATCTTCATTCTGGAATTTCAAAAGATGCATTTGATTATATTGAGCTTTATATTTTGCTCCTTGCTATTTTGTGTGTGGCAATCGCAGCATCTACTTTCGCCGGAGAATATCAAACGGGCGGTGACAGCATCCTGCGAACCACCAAATACGGGCATAAACAATTAGCAATTACCAAAATTCTGGCGGCATTTACACTTTTCGTTGTTACTTTCCTTGTCGGGATCACGGTACACATTCTGATTTTAGATGCAGCGTTCGGGACGGATTGCTTAAAAACATCGTTTCAGATGCGATACTCTATCATTAATCTGCCAAACATCAATCTGGGGCAGTTGCAGATAATTCTCGCAGCAGCGGGCTTACTTTCTGTATTAGCAACGGTTAGCTGTACGTTGTTCCTGTCTGCAAAATGTAAAGACACATTGACAGTTTTGCTGATCTCTATTGTAGTTCTTCTCATGCCGCTTTTTGCTTATGTGGCGATGGGAGCAACATGGCTCTCTACCATACTTCCATCTGCCGGAATTGGTATGCAGAACAATTTCCTTTATCAGCTTGCAGATTTCAATTATCTGAATATCGGTGGAATGAGTTTCTGGACACCGCATGTTATTTTGATTTCGGCAGGAATTGAATTATTTGTGTTTACATTCTTGGCGATTCATTCCTATTGCAGACATCAGGTAGCATAAAAGAAGTTCAAAATAGAATGAATTGGTTATCTGCCGCGCGACGGCAAAAGAAAAAAAGCCGCCGCAGAGCAGACACATTTTCACGCGCCTATGAAACGGCGGCTTTGATTTTCAGAGCCGCCGTTTCTTTGCATTTGCACAAACCTATGATGAATTTTCCGGAAATATTGTGGTTAATAGCGATTTAAACTGTTGTATTTGTTTAAAAATTAAAAAATATCTAATGAGTCTTCCGCATCTACCCACATCTGCAAATTTCCATCAAGATATAATTTTGCATATTCAAGAGGTTCATCAATGGCGAGTGCGTTTAATGCACAGTCTGATCCTGGTGTGGTTTTTAAGTTCTTTTCAGCTTCCCAACAGTCAATGCGGAGCATATAGCCAACAGAGGTGTAAACATCAATACTGTTGCG
>CAUGRT010000076.1 GCA_959602045.1 uncultured Clostridia bacterium
GATGCTGTGAGAGGCTTTTGCAGAAAGTATGGCTTAAACGGAAATGCAGAGGTTATGCAGAAAAACTTGGAACTCAAAGTTAAAAACGGAGTGCTGTGCCTTAACTGTTCAAAGCCTCTTGAATCTAAGCATCACGGACGAAAACGGAAGTTTTGCTGCGATGAGTGCCGCCGAGAGTGGTGGAAACAAAATGCAGATAAAATTAACCGCAGCCATGACGCAATGTATCAATGCGAATGCAGTTACTGCCATAAGCAATTCATTAGTTACGGGAATAAGAACAGAAAGTATTGCAGCCATAAATGTTATATAGACAGTCGATTTGGAGGAACTGAAAATGGAATTTAAAAAACTAAAAATTAACGCACTCATTCCTGCAAGCTACAATCCGAGAAAGAAATTAAAACCGGGTGATGTGGAATATGAGAAGATAAAAAACAGCATAACGGAGTTTGGGTATGTTGATCCGATTATAGTTAATTCGGACATGACTATCATCGGCGGACATCAGCGGTGGTCGGTATTAAAGGCTCTGGGTTATGACGAAGTTGACTGTGTTGTAATCGAAATTGACAAAACAAAGGAAAAGGCATTAAACATTGCCCTTAACAAGGTCACCGGTGAATGGAACAAAGAACTGCTGGCAGATTTGATTAAGGACTTGCAAAGCCTTGATTACGATGTTTCAATGACCGGATTTGAGCCACCCGAAATTGATGAGCTGTTTAATGATGTACATTCAAAAGAAACAAAAGAGGATGATTTTGATGTGGATGCCGAACTGAGCAAACCTACACTCACTCAAAAAGGAGACCTTTGGCTTTTGGGCAGACACAGACTTATGTGCGGTGACGCTACATTGCCGGAGGTATTTAATACATTGCTTGACGGAAAAAAGGTAAATCTTGTTGTTACGGACCCGCCTTATAACGTCAACTATTCATCAGATGCCGGAACAATCCAAAATGACAACATGACAGATACCGATTTTTATAATTTCCTGCTTGCATCATACAAAAACATGGCAAATGCTATGGCAGATGATGCGAGCATATATGTGTTCCATGCCGATACGGAAGGATTGAATTTCAGAAAAGCATTTGTTGATGCCGGATTCTATTTGTCAGGAGTGTGTATCTGGGCAAAGCAGAGTCTTGTACTCGGACGCTCGCCGTATCAGTGGAAACATGAACCGATACTTTTCGGATGGAAGAAGAACGGAAAGCATAAATGGTTTTCCGACAGAAAACAGTCTACCATTTGGAATTTTGACCGTCCGAAAAAATCTGAACTTCATCCGACTATGAAACCAATCGCACTGGTAGCATATCCGATTTTGAATTCATCAATGACAAATGGGCTGGTGCTTGATCCGTTCGGCGGCAGCGGAAGTACACTTATTGCCTGCGAACAAACCGACAGAACCTGCTATACAATTGAGCTTGATGAAAAGTATGCGGATGTTATTGTAAAAAGGTATATTGAGCAGGTCGGAAATGATGAAAACGTGTACCTTGTACGGAACGGAGAAAAAATCAAGTATTCTGATATACGAAAGAGTGATGAAAATGAGTAATTTAACCCTCGGAAGTTTGTTTGACGGCAGCGGTGGTTTTCCGCTCGGCGGACTGTTATGCGGAATCACTCCCGTATGGAGTTCCGAAATTGAGCCGTTTGCCGTGCGTGTCACAAGCAAAAGACTGCCAAAGGTAAAACATTGCGGTGATGTATCCACGCTTAGCGGCGCAGAACTTCCGCCCGTGGATATTATCACATTCGGCTCGCCTTGCCAGGATATGTCCATAGCAGGCAAAAGAGCCGGACTTGACGGCAGCCGTTCAAACCTCTTTTATGAGGCAATACGAATTATAAAGGAAATGAGGGATAAAACAAATGGAAAATATCCGAGATTCATCGTGTGGGAAAATGTGCCTGGAGCATTCTCGTCAAACGGCGGCGAGGACTTCAAAGCTGTCCTCGAAAGCGTCTGTTCCGTCAAAGAAGATAAAGCTGATATTCCTCGATATGAGAAATGGCCGAATGCCGGAGAAATCGTGGCAGACGATTACTCAGTCGCATGGAGAGTTTTCGATGCTCAATACTGGGGAGTCCCCCAGCGAAGAAAACGCATCTACCTTGTCGCAGATTTTGGAGGCGGGTGTGCCGGAAAAATACTATTTGAGTCAGAGGGCTTGTCTGGGTATTCTAAAAAGGGCAGCTTCCCGTGGCAAAGAGCTGCCAAAGATACTCAAAACGGCTTTGGAGAAACAGGCGCAGCGTGTCTGAATGACCAAGGCGGAAACAGAATGGATGTAACCAAAAATGTAACTGCAACACTCCGTGCCGAGGCGCATCATCCGCCCTGTGTTATGGAATCGGCGGGATTTTGCACGGAACATTCGGCAAAAGCAAGGTCGATAGGTTTTGAAAAAGAAGTATCTCCGACACTTCGGGCCGGTACTGTTCCGGCAGCTGTTTATGAAAACCACGGACAGGATACAAGATTTAAGGGACCACTCGATACCGCACCGACCGTAAGCGCAACCTACGGCACAGGCGAAAACAATCAGCCGTTTGTGGTGGAGCAATGCTACGATGTACGGTTTACTTCGGAAGGTACGAAAAACGCAAGGCAGAATTGCTATGAAACCGATGTAGCAAGAACAATCGACACCGGCGGCAACGCTCCGGATTCCAACCAAGGCGGTGTTGCGGTTGTATACGGAATATGCTCCAAAGACAGCAATTCCATGAAATCGGATAATCCGCACAGCGGTTTTTATGAGGCTGACACATCACGATGCCTTGACGCAAACGGTGGAAATCCGTCATGCAACCAAGGCGGCATGGCGGTGGTATGCGTTGACCAAGGCGGAGGTAAATCGGGATGCTGTGTATCAAAAGGAGTCTCACCCACTCTTGCCTGTACACACGGCGGCGAGCCGGCAGTATGTGTTCAAGGCTCAATGATAGGCCGCAAGGATGAAAACGGTCCGCAAGGTAATGGCATAAATGAAGATGTATCGTTTACGCTCAACGCAACAGATAAACACGCTGTTGCATACGGAATTGACAGAGCAGCTTTCAATCAAGGGCAGAATGCAAAATATTCATTTGCGGTTGAGCAAGAGGTTCAGCCGACTATGGTGGCGAAAGGACCCGGTGCTGTTGCGGCGCCGACCTATTCAAGTTCAAAGGCATCTTTTTTTACGAATGCCGAAAAGGAGCTTGCAAATACGCTTGTTGCCACCGATTACAAAGATCCGCCGATGATAAATGATACAGATGATAATGCCGAATACATAGTGCGCAGGCTTACCCCCACTGAATGTGCAAGGCTGCAAGGCTTTCCGGATTGGTGGTGCAAAAATCTTGAAACCGAAAACCCGACCGATGAGGATATTGCGTTTTGGAAAGATGCTTTTGAAACACACCGAAAAGCTATGGGAACGTCAAAAAAGCCGAAATCCGATAAACAGATTGTAAAATGGCTTAAAAATCCGCACTCCGATTCGGCGGAATATAAATTGTGGGGCAACGGAGTCGCACTTCCATGCGTATGTTTTGTGCTTGCCGGAATTGTATATTACTCACAAGTAGGTAGTTAATTACTCAAAACATTTCCACCTTGCAAATTCAAGATATTTACTTGACTTTTCTGTCATTCAGAGTGATATATATTACAAACGAATAAGTCGGAGGAAAGAACAATGGATATGCGAAGAATTGTAAAAAGCCTAAAAGAAATGTATCCTGTCGGCACTCGTGTGGAACTTGTGAAAATGGACGATGTTCAGGCACCGCCTATCGGAACAAAAGGCACGGTAAAGGGTGTTGACGATATCGGAAGTTTGCTAATCGATTGGGATAACGGTTGCGGATTGAATGCGGTTTACGGTGAAGATATTGTAAGAAAGATTGATGATTAAAAAACATCATAATATGCTTAGATATACACAATTATATGTGTGTATCTTTGGGTAGTAATCGTATTGATATAATCCTCTTTTAGAGTTAATATGTGTACAACAAAAACAAAGAAAAGCCTTGCGCCAAGCGGTTTTAAGGAGGATTTTACAATGACAAACAAAACATTAAACCAAATCGCAGAAATGAAAAAGCAGACCATCGGAGTTGAGGTTGAGATGAACAACATCACAAGGGATAAAGCGGCTAAGCTTGCAGCCGAATACTTCGGAACGGGACGGTATGAAAACACCGCAAGCCGAAACGGATACTGCACTTGGTCGGCTTGGGACGAACAAGGAAGAGAATGGAAATTCCAAAAGGACGT
>CAUGRT010000077.1 GCA_959602045.1 uncultured Clostridia bacterium
TATGATCATCCGCAATACATACCATAACTGATCGCTGTTAAAAAACTCCATCCAAACTACCTTTCCGTCACATCTCTCATCATATTTATTAAAACATCTCCACCGTTTTTCCCGACCTCAATAATCAGAAAATCATCATTTCGCTCAAAATCCGTTTTCTCTCCATTCACGTGAACCGCTTCTATTGCGCCTTTGCAATAAACCGCCAGCTGACCGCCGGTATTTACCTTTATTTCAAAGCCGCAGTTTGTACGACCTACCTCTTCAATTGTCCCTCCGCAGTTTAATTTATCCTTAATTCCGATGATGGCAAAATCGTCATAGATCGGTGCAAACGTAATAAGCTCAAATTCACACTCACCCAGATGTACCGTTAATTCTTCCATTCGGTTAAGACAATAGGTTTTTCCGGTCTTAAAGCAATATACCGCATATTTATTTGCCGGTATTCCTGCGACATCCTCTGCCTTTGTTGTTATTTCACCCTCTTTTCCAAAAGAGAAAATCCCTACAATTCCATTGTGCTTATTTTTACTGAACACCTTATACGGCATGCCTGAATCAGTCGGATTTGCAAAAAGACAATCAACTGTCGGAACAGCTGTTTCTTCTGTTCTTATGATCTCTCCATCGTCCTTTGTCAACGCTTTTATCAGCTCAAAATTGTGTTCCCCGACCTTATCGGAAACATATATCGGGCCACCGCTGATTGCCCTTGCCGCTGCATGATACCATGCAAACTTGTGGCTTGTCTGAAACATATCCCAATCGCATATTGTAAACATCCGCATCCATATGCTGTTAATTGCATTGGTGTAAATATGTTTCGAATGTGATGTGTCTTTTCCGGGAATAAAATCACCCGATGTCCGCATAACATTCGTAGCTCCTGCATTGTAAATAATATTATTCGAACAGGACATACAATTGATAAGATTCCCATTAAAGTTTTTCATAACAGATTTCTCCAAGCCACTGCGCATCGCGCGAACCATGATATTTCTTCCGCCTTGATTTTCGCCGTGTGCCTCAATAGATGCCTGCACATCAATCTTTACACCGTCTACCCCCTCACTCTTCAAATATTCATGATAATCGTTATAAAAATCATAAAACTTGTCTTTATCAACGATCCCAAACGGAAAATGCTCACTTTCCCATCGTGCCGGATTCACTTCCTTTATTTCTTGCGGATGCTCTGCTATACTCAGTCTTGGTCTATATTTTTGCATTTTGGACGCATCGGGATCCACTCCGCCCCAATACCCCATGACAGCATGCCATACAAAAAATTCACGAATCCCGAAGCGCTCTTTTGCTTTGTGTATCGTATCCGAAAGTCCGCCCTCAAATTTCTCATTGGCGCAAAAATCCGACAATTTCCACTGACCTCGTTTTTCCCGGTTCTCTTTTATTGTCTGCCATCCATCATCCAGGATTAACAGTTTCGGAACAAATCCGCCATCCCGGAAATTTTCCAATCCTTTTATAATGTCATTCCCCGTTACATCAAAATAAAATGAATCCCAGGTACACCAGCCAAAATCCTTAACAAATTCAGGCTCTTCTTTATTTTCTTTTAATACCGTCCCCATTTTTACGGAAACACTTCTCGCCGCATGCTTTACCAATTCGTAAAAATCATGACCTGTTATTTTATAATATGCATAAAATTCATCACCACAGGTACTGCTATCACCCGTTATCGCTGTGATTGTCAGCCAATTATTTTTACCCTGAAACGCCGTTCTGAACAGACCGTATACCATACTGAAATATACGCTGTATTCTCCGTTTTGATGGCGAACACCCAACCATTGCGTTTCTTTTGGAATTTCATCAATTGCAGTCCCTGCCGTTACATCCATAAAGAACGGTTCATTTCTGTAAGAACAGCAAAACGCATCAAAATCCGCTATCTCTTCAATCGGTATTTCAAACCGGCTTTTCTTTTCCGACATTTTGACCCTGCAATATGTGCCGCCGTACTCATCCTTTTCAATAATTATAGTTCTTGTATCATCATTTTTGTAATGTGTATTTTTGTGTATTTCAACAATATGTTCCTTTCCGTCGCCGATATGTGGGATAATGTCGGTGACAATTGGAATTCCGTCAAGTGTAATTTTGTTTTCATTGTTGTCATTATGTATCTTAATTATATACGTATCACCGCGGAATTTACGCGTCTCCTCTGCATAGTCCCAGTCTTTCGGTATGCATGGATTTACCTTAAATCCGTCATATTCCGGCGTAAATCCCAAAATATTCTGCGTTATCACGCGAAACATCCAGCCGGCGGTTCCCGTCACCCACGCAAACGAGGTTTGTCCTTTTCGGATATTATCCGGCCCGAAGTACATATTTGTGAACACATACGGCTCGCAGCCCGAATATGCCGACGGATTTTTCTCACTATCCGGCGCAATCAAAAGATACGAATTTACCGCGTCCTCTGCTCTGCCCGCGACCGTATCCGCCACAAGCTTAAACGCACCGCCATGACAGTACGGCGTGCCGTTTTCCCATATTCCCGGCACAAACCCGGTTAATCTGCCGACGTTTTTATCATACTCCGTATATGCCGGATAAAGCGTCATAAAGCCATAATCACACTTCAGATACTTATTGACCGACTCAATACATTTTTTCTTTCTTTCCTCATCGCAAACCCCTGCAATTATCGCCCATGTCTGTGAATTGAGATAGATTTTTCCCTCTTTACATTCGTGACTTCCGACCTTTTCGCCCTTATCGTTATATGCGGCAAGATACCACTCGCCGTCCCACGCATTTTCGTTGATATTCTTTATCATTGTTTCACGGTATTTCAGAAGTTTGTCGCTTAATTCAGCGTCCTTTTTGATTTCTTTTGCGATTTCCGCGGTTTCCTTTAATGCTATGCAAAGTGCAATGCTTGTCCACACGCTCTCGCCTTTTCCGCCCGTGCCGATACCGTTTAACGAATCATTCCAGTCGCCGTCATGGGCAAGAACAAGTCCGTGCACGCCCAAATCATTCGCGGAATATTCCGCCGCACATACAAGATGTTCCCAAACGGTTGCGTCAACGTCATCAAGATATTTAACGGGTTCGTCAAGGAATTTGAAATCGCCTGTTTCTTTCAAATACGCATTAACCGCCGGTGCAATCCATACCGGGCCGTCGGAATAAATATGCGGATCAAGCGGCAGCCAGCCGCGCACGCACCGCCCGTCACTATACTGATGCGCAAGAACCTCAAGTATTTTCACTCTTGCCATACCGCTGTCAAACGCGGCTATTCCCCACGCGTCCTGCAGCTGGTCGCGAAAACCTTTTCCGGTTGCCCTTCCAGCCTCGGCACATAGCTGAACCTGGTTTTTAACCCAGTAATTTGTGAGTGCGTTTATCTTTTCAATCGGTGTTTTTATCATAACGCGGTTTTGAAGTTCGGCTTTCATTTTCTGCACGCTCAAAAGCTCAGTTTCAAACACGCCGTCTTTTAAAAGTTCTTCCGACATTTCCTTTGCGGTTGTTTCACTGTCCGCACTGCCGATTGCAACGTAAAATGTCTTTTTCTCGTTCGGTTTTAGCGTAAACGTATTTTCAAGCACACCGACCATACGCTCGCACGCAGCAAGCGAATTTGTGCATTTGCCGTCTGCTACCGTCTTTGGTGTAAATATACTTCCGTACAAGCCTAAAAACGCATTTTTTGACGTTTCAAACCCCGTTATATCCTCGCTTGATGCGATAAATCCGTTGTACCAATCGTGCGGACGTTCCTGGGCGGTGTTTTGTGCATAAATCATATTGCCGTTGTTCCACGCACTTACGTATGAGTCGTATTCGCTGTAGGTCGCATAGCCCTCAAGCGAAAACTCCACAAACGAATACACCTTGATTTCCCTTTCGGAATTATCGGTGTTTTCAAGCTCGATTTTCCATTGCTCTGCCGGAAGTTTTGTGCCGACAAAGCCCGTGATTGCCGCCTTTATGCCGTCCTTTTTCGCACTGATTTTCGTGTAACCTATGCCGTGGGTACAGGAATATTCCTCAATATCCGTCTTTGACGGATACCAGCCGGGATTCCAGTATGCACCCGTTTTCATATCGCGGATATAGAAGTAGCGGTTGCCGTCCTTGATGATGTTTGCACGCCCTCTGCCTTTTTCGTCGATATAGCTTGCCGCACGGTTTCCGTATGCACCAACACCTCCGCCGAAGTG
>CAUGRT010000078.1 GCA_959602045.1 uncultured Clostridia bacterium
GATTGATCTGCATTTCATTTCAACCGCCTTTATTATAGTATCTTTATTATACCATTGACGATTTTTTCAACAATTTTTTATGAATTTTTAGAGGTTACCATGACATTATATCACAAAAATACAGAACTGTCAAATTCAATATTTAGGCATATTTACTAATTTTGCATGATTAACGGTTTTTCGGTATTCAAAGCACTATAAAGCAAAAAAATTCTTGTAATATAACATAACTATTTTTAGTATTGTTTCTTACTCCTCTTATTATATGGTTAAATCCAGTACATATATTTTACTGCCTTCTTTACGCATTCTATATTTATAGTTAATACGTAAAGAAGACTTGAGTTCTCTCTTCCGAACATATAAAATCAGGACATATACAAAAAATGCATATGTCCTGATTTCTGATCATATTTTTTAACCTTTTTTCAAATATTTCTTTGGTCCTCTTCTCCTGCACTTCAAACCGAAGTCAAGGATAACCTCACGCATAAATTTAATTGTGCTGATATTATATCGCAATATTCAGCGTTTTTCCAAGCTCAAAGATACAATATACAGTCATTTTATATGCATATTTTGCCTGAGCGCAAAAGTTTCGCACCGAGAGTAGATATAATCTGGCATCAGAACTTAAATCCACAAAAATCAGATTTTGTCAAAAATCAGCACTTCGCTTTGATAGTCGCGGTTGAAGCCGTGCATGTATATTCCGCAGTTTTCGAGCAGTGCGCCGGAAAAAGTCTTGTCTGTGCCGCGCAGACGGTAAATAGACTTTGCGTCAAGTGCGGTCGGGAAGATTGTGCCTGCCGGGAAATTCGCGTGCGCAGAAGCGATGAAGCAGAGCAGCACAACCGTGTTTTTGTCCTCAGAGATGAACTCCCATGCGGTGCGGTCCTCTTCAAACGGTGATAAAAGACGGTACATGTCGCCGTTGTGGATTACGCTGCCGACGCTTTTGTAAAGCCGGATTTGCTCTTTAATTTGGCAAAGTTCCTCCTCCGTCATTTTCGTGATGTCAAGCTCGTAGCCGAACTGACCGCAAAGCGCAGCGTCGGCACGCATTTTAAACGGAGTGGTGCGCCCGGTCTGGTGATTCGGCACTTCGGATACGTGCGCGCCCATGAAAATCGGCGGCAGAACAAGGCTTGTTCCGTGCTGGATATAAAGCCGCTCCAAAGCGTCGGTATCGTCACTGGTCCAGTACTGGTCAAAATAGTACATCATACCCGGGTCAAAACGTCCGCCTCCGCTCGCGCAGCCTTCCATAAGTACGTCGGGGAAACGCGTTTTTAACTCTTCGAGAATCCTATAAAGTCCAAGCATATATCGGTGCGCGGTCTCCTGCTGCCGTTCAGGCGGAAGCTTGGCAGATCCTATTTCTGTCATGTAGCGGTTCATGTCCCATTTTATGTACGAAATCGGCGCGCTTTCAAGATGCTGCGACATGAAAGAAATGATGTAGTCGCAGACGTCTGCGCGTGAAAGATCTAAAACGAACTGTAATCTGGCCTCGCTTTTGCCGCGGCCGGGAGCGGCGATGCACCAGTCGGGGTGCGCGCGGTAAAGGTCGCTGTCGGGCGAAACCATTTCCGGCTCAAACCAAAGACCGAATTTCATGCCTATATCATTGATTTTGCGTGCGAGACCGTCAATCCCGGAGGGAAGCTTATCGCGATTTACGCTCCAGTCGCCGAGCGAGCAATCGTCATGATTGCGCTTGCCGAACCAGCCGTCGTCCAAAACCATAAGTTCAATCCCGGCTTTTTTCGCGGTCTTTGCAATGTCCAGAATTTTTTCCTCGTTAAAATCGAAGTATGTTGCCTCCCAGTTGTTAATCAAAACCGGGCGCTCGGCAGAGCGGAACTTGCCGCGTGCAAGGCGTGTGCGGAAAAGACGGTGATATGTGCGCGACATTTCGCCGAGGCCGCGCGAAGAGTAGACCATAACCGCTTCGGGCACGTCAAATTGCTCGCCCGGCTCAAGGCGCCAGTTGAAATCAAATGAATTAATGCCGATGTAAGCTCTTGAAGAATACATGCAGTCATTTTCGACGCCGGCTTCAAAGTTGCCGCTGTATAAAAGGCTGAAGCCGTAAACGTCGCCGTGATTTTCGTCCGCGTCCTTTTTCGCAAGCGCGAAAAATGGACTGTGATAGTGCGAACTTGCGCCGCGGCGGCTTTCTATGTGAATGTTTCCGCGCACAAGCGGCGTCCTTTCGATGTGGCGTTCGCGCGCCCATGCGCCCCAAAGGTGTATAAAGTCGAAATCGCTGCCGACAAAATCCACGCTTGCGCTCATAATTGCGCTTATGTCGATGCTTTCGCTGCCGGTGTTTTTCGCCGTGACGCTGCGCGCTATCGCGTCGTGCTCTTCAAATACCGAATAGCGGTAAATTAAAACAAGTCCGGATTTTTCGTCCTTCATTTCGATTTCGAGCGTTTGCGATTCGCTGTCCGACTCGGTATAGGTTGCAGGCAGCCCTTCAAGCTTCGGCTTGGAAGCAAAGATGGAATGTCCCTGATAGACCGGCTTGGTAATGCGGTCGCCGTCGGAGAGAATCGCATGGAAAGACGGCTTTCGAAGATCGGTGCTGCCGTAGAACGCGTACTCCTGTGGCAGCGCGTCTGATGACCAGTACTCGCCTTTTGAGTCATAGTCACCGGCGGTTCCGTTCCAGCCGAGTGTTGTGCCGGGAATCGCGTCACTAAGCCCGGTAATATCATCGATGCGCTTGCCGTAATAGATGTGGCGCAGAAGTCCGCTGCCGTGCAGACTGAAAATATATGATGACCCCGGTGTTTTTAAATGAAACAGTTTGTTTTCCTTGTCGTAATATATAGCCATAATAATCCTCCAATTTAAAATCAAATATATACTATCACATAAATATATATTTTTCAACATCAAAATTAAAAAAAAATGATGCAATTGTAATGCATTACTTGCACCTTTTCATTTTCTTCCGAAGATATTCATTCGTCCTGTGCATCTTTTGAAACAAATCAAATTTGACGTCTTTCATGTTTACATACACAGTATCCGAATATGTAAAGTTATTTCAAAAATATTTTTGTACATATAATTTTAATTATATCACACATTTTGACTTTTGTCATTATTGTAAATCTTGATTATATAAAATTCGTCGATATGTACAATTAAAACTTTGTGTAAGCACCTGTAATTGTATGCCAAACTCATCTCCCTTTGCTATCGTAATAAATCCTCGTCCATTCCAGTAAGCACATGCAATACCGCTACATATGCACCTGTTGCAACTGACGAACTTCCCTTTTCAACCTTCCAATGCGTTGTTCTGCTTATTCCAGCCCATTCAGCAACCAATTTAACGGAGCTTTTTCATTTCGAGCATTTGCCTCCCTATTTAGGCATATTTACTAATTTTGCATGATTAGAAGTTATGTGGTGTTTTAAATGCCGTAAAGCAAAAAAATTCCAGTAAGATAATATAACTCTTTTTAGTTTCATGGCAAACCATGTTTCCCTTTCTTGAGCCTTGGAAACTTTATATATTTTCCATATCTTATATCCTCTATCGGCAGTACAGATACAACCCTTAACTAACATTCTATCCATCTTTGGTGCAACAAAATCAAAAAAACGCACCAAATACCACTCCCGGTGCATTGTATCAATATTATAAGCCTTTGCCAAACAAGAATTGTTTCGGCAGTTCTATTTTTTTGCTTTTTTTCGTGCTTCCATCATGCCTGCCAGTCAAACGCATTGCCTCTATAAAAACATCATTGCTGCTCAACCATAAAATGATGTGGAAATGTGGATAAGTCTTCAACTAATCCACATTCCCACATTTCTGCGACTGCATTGATTTATATATACATACATAACAACTATTCATAAAATAATTTTGCTCAATTTCAGCATATGGGAGAATCGAAACCCCAACAATTGACAAAGAGCCTTTTCGCTTATGGCTTAGACTCATTTACACCAATATTGACAAAGAGCCATTGAAAGAGCCGAATTTTGCTATCCAATACCAGAGGGGGGCAAGGCACCTTGAAACTGCCGATATTTTGCCAAATTGTGTGCAGGGGGGTGCAAACCGCAACTCCCCTGTTAGCAACCGGCGATTCGATAGGCACAAAATTGTGCCTGAAATGCAAAAAATCGCTTGAAATCAAGCGATTTTTCTTGTA
>CAUGRT010000079.1 GCA_959602045.1 uncultured Clostridia bacterium
ATGCATAACGGCATATGATGTAGGGTCGGGATATTTCTCTGAATTAAAGTAATTTGCCATATTAAACCTCCTTTCTGCCGCTATGCGGCGGCACAAATCTCAACATGAAAAATATGCAAGCAGGTTGCCTTTTTGAGAGGTGACGGCGTATGTTTATACTCCTAACCTCGAAAAGAGGTAAGATGCGCAGCATATTTTTCATGTTACAGTTCCTCCATATTCCCGAAACTGAAACCCTTTGCGCCTTCTGCTTTAAGCGGTACATCAAATTCCGGAAAAGGCTGTGTTTCCATGCATTCTTTTATGATTGCACAAGCTTCATCTGCCTTATTCTCCGGTACTTCAAAGAGAATTTCATCATGTATCGTGAGCAGAGGTTTTATGTACGGGTGTTCCTCAAGCTTTGATAATATTCGCACCATTGCGAGTTTTAAAATATCTGCGGCAGTTCCCTGAATCGGAGTATTCAGCGCACATCGCTGCCAGTAGGAACGCGTCCCCATATCCGGTGAATGTATGCCTTTTAAAATTCTCCGTCTGCCGAATGCAGTTTCTGAATATCCGCAGTCTGACGCGTCTTGCTTTGCGTTCTTCTGCCACTCGGCTAACTTTGGATAACCATTTTTAGGGCTTTCGATAATATCCGTGCAGTCTTGTTTTGTTTTTTCAATCCCCGCTTTTTTGAGGTTTCGCATAAGTCCGTTCGGGAACAATCCGTAAAACACACCGAAATTACAGTTCTTCGCAATTGAGCGTCGCTCCTTATAGTGCGGAGCATTTTTATCAATTGCTTCTTCAAAAGAAATTCCATATATTACGCTCGTTGTCTGTGCATGAATATCACCGTCATTTCTGTATGTTTCAAGCATTTTAGTGTCCCTGCAATACCATGAACCGACACGCAGTTCTATCTGTGAGAAATCAAAATCAATAAATATATGTCCCTTATTCGGTATCAGAAAATTACGAATACCGATTGGGTCATTATCTTTTCTCGGCATATTTTGAAGATTTGGATTTCTTGATGCAAACCGCCCGGTATCCGTTCCAAGCTGAAAGAATGAGGTATGGATACAACCCGTGGCACTGCTTACCGCATTTAAAAATCCGTCAATATACGTTGATTTTATCTTGTTCCATTTTCGGTAATCATGAACCAAATCCAATAGCTGTACAATTTCGGGGCGGTTAATTTTGCACCAATCCTTTAAAAGTATCAGGCTTTCCTCATCCGCAGCCGCTTGATACTTTGCCGTGGTTTTCATAACCGGAAGTTTTAAATCCTCATACAGATATTTCTTAAAAGCGTCGGTTGACGCATTTGCTCCGAGGTCAATTTCCTTGTCGGTAAATTTATGTATTTTCTTTCGTATTTCGTTGATTTTTTCTTCCGCTTCAAACTGTTTCTCATACATCAGTGCTTTATCAACCCTTACGCCATGATACTTCATAATTCCAACGAACACTGCTGTCGGTGATTCAATATTTTCTATGATTTTTCTGTGTTTTGGCAGATTATTATCAAACCACGAATTAAACAGCTTGTACAATTGGAGTGCATAATCGGAGTCAGCGCAGGCATAGCGTATTGTTTCTGCATCTTCGGGATTTAATTCATCAAAATGCTTACCTGCGGTGACTTCTTCAAATTTGGGAAGTTCAACCTTCAATAGCTGCGGAACAAGCGTTTTTAGTCCGCTGTCCGAAAGTGTACGAAACTCTGTTTTTGACTTCATTGTCATCATCGCCGCAAGTAAGGTGTCATACACCGGCGGTTTTATGAGGATTCCGTTTGCGTATAAAAACATTGTCTCAAATGCAAGGTTGTGTGCGATTTTCACGGCGCTGCTCTTTGCAAATTCTTTTAATATTTCAAACATATCAATATTTAAACTTGTATTTTTATGAGTAACCGGTGCATAGATCCCCGTTCCGGCTTTCGCTGAAAACGATACTCCGACAATGTGTGATTTATGCGGATCAATTGCCGCCATAGCTTCCTCTCTATATTCATCATTTGGTGCGGTTTCAAAGTCAAAGCTGATAATATCTGCATTTTTAAGATAATTTTTCACATCATCTGTGCTTTTTGCTAATTTATATTCAGACATTGTATTTTCCTTTCCGTGAGTGTATCGGGGCAGTATATCCGCCCCAATCTGCTCACTGTTTATTTATTCAAGCGGCTGTATAACTTCGCCGGTTTCTGTATTGACTATTGGCTGCGCCGGTTCTTCCGTATCCATAAAATCAATATTTCTTGTAATCGGTCTTATGCTTTCTCCGAATTTTTTTAGAATTTCGGCATTTTCCGGTGACAGTTTCTCCACTACCGCAAACTGTACCTGTGAATATGCGATACCGGTATTGTTTGTTGCTTTTTTAAGCGTAAGTTTTGTAACAACGCCATAGGAGCGCAGTCCCTTTGTTACAATGCGCTTTGCAAGATAATCCGATAACGATTTCAGCGATGTCGGTGGTATTGTTACAACCACCGGATACAACTCTCCGCTGCGAAGAATATATAACCTATGCGCATTTTTGCACGCTTTACTTTGTCCGTCCTCGCCGCTTCCAAATTTGTTATACGGGCACTTTGCACATTCGCCGCCGGGAGTTCCTATGCCGATATGATTATCCGTTGAATAACAGTTCGGCGCAACATTTTGTCCGTTATATTTCTCCGTCCAAAAGCTGTTTAACGGATAATGGTCGACTATGACTCCGATAATCTCTTTTTCACTGTCGGGAGAATCGGGATCTTCGCCCGGAACTTCAAATGCCAAGCCACCGCCGGCAGGAATTTTAATCTTGTCAAGGCTTACATTTAAGCCGTTCAGCTCCTCCAAAATACATGATGCGACATCATTATTCATGTTCGGAATTACATATCCGGTGTTTGTTTTTGTTAATTCATTACTCATAATACAATTTTCCTTTCTTATTTCGATTTCCTTATTCCTATGGTAACTTTATCAAATACATTTACCTTGCCCGCAAGCCAATCGGGCAGCACATCATCATTATCAGCCATCTGTTCCTTTACAAATGCCGACAATGAATTGGCATTCACCGTTTCGGTAATCAGTGAACCGTATCCCTCATTTTTGAGTGCCTCATACAACTCTGCTTTGTTCTCCTTAACCGCTGACGCATACAGCTTGGTGCAAAGATAGAATAACGTGCCGGAACGATTGAAACTTTGTGTTTCGGAGCTTGCCATTTCCAGTGACAGCTTGTACTCCGTTTCTTCAATCTCCGCATTGTTTTTCTTTGTTTCCTCTGCAAGATGCTGTTTTTTATCACGCAGTTCTTTGAGCTTATCGGCAAGTTCAAACATATCATTCATTTTAAAATCGACCTCCAATCGTCTACAATTTTTGTTGCTATATTTTCTTTTTGTTCCAATGCTTTTAACACAGTTTCATCAACCGTATTCTTCACAACAAGATGTATGTACAGGCAGTTATTCTTCTGCCCGATACGGTGAATCCTTGCTTTCGCCTGTGAATAATCGGCAAAGTTATATGAAAGCGAATAGAATACCATTGTGCTTGCAGCAGTCAGCGTAAGTCCCATTGATACCGTTTGCAGCTGACCGACAAATATCATGCAATCGGGTTCGTTTTGAAACCGTTCGACTTCCGCCGCTCTATCCTTGACCTCACCGCAAATATGTGCATACTTGATCTTTTTCTTATCAAGCATTCTGCATATTTCTCTAATTTCGGGAATGAACCGTGCAATAACCACAAGCTTTTTATTTTCGGAAATTGCAGTGTCAATAATATCCTCAAGCGCGTTAAGCTTTGCTGAGGATATCTGCTCATACCGCTCCGATTCCTCATCCGGGCGAATAAATCCGCCTGTTATCTGCTGCAAACGCAGAAGCCATGTGAGGATATTGGTTGCAGTCACCGCCACAGGGGCTCCCTGTTCACCCTTTGAAAGCTCCATATAGCTTTCCTTCACAAATGCTTTGTACAGTTTTTGTGCTTTGTCCTCCAATGCAATCGGTCGGATTTCATCAATCATATCCGGCAAATCAAGCGCTTCGGCTTTTGTAACACGGAACGCAACGCTGTGTGCTTTCTTCACAAGCTCCGGCAGTTTACGCCATCCAATCGGCTGATTGTATGTGCCGAGTACCGCATATTCATTCTTAAAGGCATAAA
>CAUGRT010000080.1 GCA_959602045.1 uncultured Clostridia bacterium
AAACTATGCGTTTTTAATGCATTTTTGAGTGTTTTTTATATGTTTTTTTGAAAAACATTTCACGAAATGAGGTGAGCTGATGACAGAATACGAAAAAACGAAAATCCCCGAACTGCGGGCAAGCGGTATGGGATATAAGGCAATTGCGAATGTTCTCGGTCTTTCACGAGATGCCGTGAGAGGATTTTGCAGAAAGTATGGCTTAAACGGAAATGCAGAGGTTATGCAGAAAAACATGGAACTCAAAGTTAAAAACGGAGTGCTGTGCCTTAACTGTTCAAAGCCTATCGAATCTAAAAGCCACGGACGAAAGCGGAAGTTTTGCTGCGATGAATGCCGCCGGGAGTGGTGGAAACAAAATGCAGATAAAATTAACAGGGGCAGCGACGCAATGTATCAATGTGAATGCAGTTACTGCCATAAGCAATTCATTAGTTACGGGAATAAGCACAGAAAATATTGCAGCCATGGATGTTATATAAATAACCGATTTGGAGGAACTGAAAATGGAATTTAAAAAATTGAAAATTAACTCACTCATTCCTGCAAGCTACAATCCGAGAAAGAAATTAAAACCGGGTGATGCGGAATATGAGAAGATAAAAAACAGCATAACGGAGTTTGGGTATGTTGATCCGATTATAGTTAATTCGGACATGACTATCATCGGCGGACATCAGCGGTGGTCGGTATTAAAGGCTCTGGGTTATGACGAAGTTGACTGTGTTGTAATCGAAATTGACAAAACAAAGGAAAAGGCATTAAACATTGCCCTTAACAAGGTCACCGGTGAATGGAACAAAGAACTGCTGGCAGATTTGATTAAGGATTTGCAAAGCCTTGATTACGATGTTTCAATGACCGGATTTGAACCGCCCGAAATTGATGAGCTGTTTAATGATGTACATTCAAAAGATGTAAAGGATGACAAATTTGATTTGGATAAAGCTCTTGATGATGAAGCCTTTGTAAAAAGCGGAGATGTCTGGCTTTTGGGAAGACATCGTCTTATGTGTGGTGATTCTACAAAACCGGATAATATAAGCATTCTCATGAATGGAAAAAAAGCAAATTTGTGTATTACCGATCCGCCGTATAATTGCTCTTATGAAGGAGGAACGGGCATGAGAATAATGAATGACAATTGGTCTGACAGTCAAAAGTTTTATCAGTTCCTGCTTGATGCTTTCAAAAACGCATACGGTTCTATGGCAGACGGAGCAGCAATTTATGTTTTTCATTCCGATGCCGAAAAGGTTAATTTTTTTAATGCTGTTGTCAACGCAGGATTTCATTATTCAACAACTTGTATTTGGGTGAAGAACGCTTTGGTAATAGGCCGTATGGATTTTCAGATGAGACATGAACCTATAATTTACGGATTTAAAGATACGGCAAAGCATAAGTTTTACGGCGACCGCAAACAGACAACCGTATGGGAATTTGACAAGCCTGTAAAATCAAAACTGCATCCGACAACAAAACCGTTGGCATTGATGGGATATCCTATAGGGTTATCATCACAAGAAAACGGAATCGTTCTGGATTTATTCGGAGGCAGCGGTTCAACTCTCATTGCTGCGGAACAGATGAACCGTATAGGATATTTAATGGAGCTTGACCCGGTATATGCTTCTGTAATTGTTCGCAGATATGCGGCTTTCAAAGGATGCATTGATGAGATTAAGGTGATAAGGGATGGCAAAACTTATGACGGTAAAGAAATCTACATACCGAGCGAACATGTATTGGAATATAAAGAAACCTCCGTGTTTGATGCACAGAAAGGAAGAAGTCATGAGTAAAGAAAAAAATATAACAAAAGTAAATTTAACCCTCGGAAGTTTGTTTGACGGTTCCGGCGGCTTTCCGCTCGGCGGACTGCGATGCGGAATTACTCCGGTATGGAATTCCGAGATTGAGCCGTTTCCCGTAAGAGTTACCACAAAACGAATGCCGTTTGTGAAACATTACGGGGATATACGAAATCTTAAAGGAGGTGACCTTGGGGCTGTCGATATAATAACATTCGGCAGCCCTTGCTAAGGTCAGGATATGTCCATAGCAGGCAAAAGAGCCGGCCTTGACGGCAGCCGTTCAAACCTCTTTTATGAGGCAATACGAATTGTAAAGGAAATGAGGGAGAAAACAAATGGAAAATATCCGAGATTCATTGTGTGGGAAAATGTACCCGGCGCATTCTCATCAAACGGCGGCGAGGACTTCAAAGCCGTCCTTGAAAGCGTCTGTTCCGTCAAAGAAGATAAAGCTGATATTCCTCGATATGAGAAATGGCCGAATGCCGGAGAAATCGTGGCAGACGATTACTCAGTCGCATGGCGGGTTTTCGATGCTCAATACTGGGGAGTCCCCCAACGAAGAAAACGTATCTACCTTGTCGCAGATTTTGGAGGTCAATGTGCCGGAAAAATATTATTTGAGTCAGAGGGCTTGTCTGGGTATTCTAAAAAGGGCAGCTTCCCGAGGCAAAGAGCTGCCGATGATACTCAAAACGGCTTTGGAGAAACAGGCACAGCGTGTCTGAATGACCGGGACGGAAACAGAATGGATGAGACTGCGCCATGCATTGCGGAATCGGCAGGCTTTTGTACGGAACATTCGGCGAACAGCAGAAGTATCGGTTTTGAACCGGAAATATCTCCGACACTCCGTGCCGGTACTGTTCCGGCGGCTGTTTATGAAAACCACGGACAGGATACAAGATTTAAGGGACCGCTTGATACTGCACCGACCGTAAGCGCCACCTACGGCACAGGCGGAAACAATCAGCCGTTTGTGGTGGAGCAATGCTATGATGTGCGTTTTACTTCGGAAGGCACAAAAAATGCAAGACAGAATTGCTATGAAACCGATGTCGCAAGAACGATTGACACCGGCGGCAACGCTCCGGATTCCAATCAAGGTGGTGTTGCAGTTGTATACGGAATCTGCTCCAAAGACAGCAATTCCATGAAATCGGATAACCCGCACAGCGGTTTTTATGAGGCTGACACATCACGATGTCTTGACGCAAACGGCGGCAATCCGTCATGCAATCAAGGCGGTATGGCTGTTTGTGTTCAAGGTTCAATGATAGGTCGCAAGGACGAAAACGGTCCGCAAGGCAACGGGATCAACGAAGATGTATCGTTTACACTAAACGCAACAGATAAACACGCCGTTGCATACGGAATTGACAGGGCCGCTTTCAATCAAGGGCAGAATGCAAAATATTCATTTGCGGTCGAGCAAGAGGTTCAGCCGACTATGGTGGCAAAAGGCCCCGGTGCTGTTGCAGCACCGACCTATTCGAGTTCAAAGGCATCGTTTTTTACAAATGCCGAAAAGGAACTTGCAAATACGCTTGTTGCCACAGATTACAAAGACCCGCCGATGATAAATGATACAAATGATAATGCCGAATACATAGTGCGCAGGCTCACCCCCACCGAATGTGCAAGACTGCAAGGTTTTCCGGACGGTTGGTGTAAAAAACTTGAAACCGAAAACCCAACTGATGAGGATATTGCGTTTTGGAGAGATGTTTTTGAAACACACCGAAAAGCAATGGGAACATCAAAAAAGCCGAAATCCGATAAACAAATTGTAAAGTGGCTTAAAAATTCGCACTCCGATTCGGCAGAATATAAATTGTGGGGCAACGGAGTTTGTCTTAATATTGTAGTTATGTTAATGTATGGGATAAAATGGGCGGCAGGATTAGATTCACAAGAAAAAAATTGAATATAATATTCTCAATAATACT
The DNA here is from genome assembly GCA_959602045.1 of uncultured Clostridia bacterium. Classification (GTDB taxonomy): domain Bacteria; phylum Bacillota; class Clostridia; order UBA1381; family UBA1381; genus Ornithomonoglobus_A. The sequence goes on from CAUGRT010000080.1 coordinate 3,767, forward strand.
GCCTATATGTTAAAATATCCTCTGAAAGGAGCATTCCTGTTAAGTAACAAAAATGAGGTTTGACAAAAAGGAGTTCACT
>CAUGRT010000081.1 GCA_959602045.1 uncultured Clostridia bacterium
GAAATTGTAAGAAAAACGGAGAAAATTAAAGAAAAACTAAGATTATATAGGGAGGATGCCGTTTGGAGGAAGTATTGGACAAGGCATTGTTGGAAAAACTGAAAGCGTCACTCAGCAAAAAGCGGTATCAACATTCCGAGGGTGTTTGTGATACGGCAGTGCGATTGGCGCGGAAATTCGGCGCAGACGAGAAGAAAGCGGCGGTCGCCGGGATTTTGCATGATTGTGCAAAGGGAATGAAAATACCGGAGCAGATAGAGAAATGTGCGGAATGCGGATTGCCCCTGGATGAAATCACGCAGCAATGCGCGCCGGTAATTCATGCGCCGTTGGGAGCGGAGATGGCAAAACGCGAGTATGGAATCCGGGATGAAGAAATTCTGAATGCCATTCGCCGTCACACAGTCGGCGGTAAGGGAATGACGTTACTGGATAAGATTCTTTATACCGCGGATATGATTGAACCGCACCGTGAGTTTGACGGAGTGGAGCGACTCAGAGCCGAAGCGGAGCAGGATCTTGAAGCTGCATTTTTTGACTGTGTTCGGCAATCGCTGATCTTTAATATACAGGAAAATAAAATGATTCACCCCGATACGCTGATTTGTTATAATGAATGGATCGGCAGGGAGAATCACTGATTAATATTTAGACGATAATAGGAGAATAAATTTTCGGCTGTTTTTCAGGCTATGGAAGCGAGTTCCGCGCAGCGTGCGGATGTTTGAGCGGAGATAGAATGAAAAACAGATGAAAATTCACGTTATGACCTATGATCAATATCGGAAAGGAGCAGATATGGAAAAGAATAAAGTTGAAATCATCAAACAAGCTTTGGAGGATAAGAAAGCAACCAACATTGAGGTGCTTGATGTTGCGGAGCAGACCTCCTTGGGCGATTATTTTGTGGTAGCGTCTTGTCAATCCAACGTTCAGGTCAGAGCCTGCGTGGATGAGATTGAGGAAAAAATGGATGAGGCAGGATTTCCTGTGAATCATAAAGAGGGTTATCGCGGAGGTTCGTGGATTCTGATGGATTATGGGGATGTCATTGTGCATGTTATGCAGCAGGAAACCAGAGAATTTTACGCAATCGAGCGTCTTTGGGACGATGCCGGAAGAACCGTTTCGGAAAGTGAAGAGGAATAATAAAAAACAAGGGAGTATTGGAAAAGTGGAGCAGTATAATTTCAAAAATATCGAGAAAAAATGGCAGGAAAGATGGGAAGCGGAGGGCGCTTTCCATGCAAGCAACAATTCGGATAAGCCAAAGTATTACACATTGATTGAGTTCCCGTATCCGTCCGGAATGGGACTGCATGTAGGACATCCGAGAGGCTATACGGCGCTGGATATTATCTCCAGAAAACGCCGTATGGAGGGGTATAATGTTCTATACCCGATCGGTTGGGACGCATTCGGCTTGCCGACAGAGAACTATGCCATCAAGAATAACATTCATCCGAAAATTGTTACGGAAAAGAATATTGCGAATTTTACAAGACAGCTGAAGATGCTGGGCTTTTCCTTTGACTGGTCGAGAGAAGTCAACACGACCGACCCGGAATATTACAAATGGACGCAATGGATTTTCTTGCAGCTGTTCAAGAAAGGCTTGGCATATAAGCAGGAGATGCCGATTAACTGGTGTACCGGCTGTAAAGTAGGCTTGGCGAACGAGGAAGTTGTAAACGGTGTTTGCGAGCGTTGCGGAAGTCCTGTTGAGCAGAGAAGAAAGAGTCAGTGGATGCTGAAAATTACAGAGTATGCGCAGCACTTGATTGATGATCTGGACGAGGTGGATTATCTGGAAAAGATCAAGACGCAGCAGAAAAACTGGATCGGACGGAGCGAGGGTGCAGAGGTTACATTCAAGCTTTCGAGCGGCGATCCGTTAGTGGTATATACAACGCGTGCTGATACGCTGTTTGGTGCAACCTATGTGGTTTTATCGCCGGAGCATCCGTTGGTTGAAAAGCTGAAGAATCAGATTACGAACTATAGCGCGGTTGAAGAATACAAAGCGGCGGCGGCGAGAAAATCGGAATTTGAGAGAACAGAGCTGGCAAAAGATAAGACGGGTGTTGCATTAGAGGGAATCTATGCGGTAAATCCGGCAAACGGAGAAAAGCTTCCGGTTTGGATCAGTGATTATGTATTGGTAACTTATGGTACAGGTGCGATTATGGCAGTTCCGGCGCATGACAGCCGTGACTGGGAGTTCGCAAAGAAATTTGGTCTGCCGATTATTGAGGTTGTTTCGGGCGGCAAGAATGTGCAGGAGGAGGCATACACGGATGTTTACAAGGGAAATATGGTAAACTCCGGATTCTTGAACGGTTTGCCGGTCAAAGAGGCGATTCCGACCATGATTCAATGGTTGGAGGAACAGGGACTCGGCAAGCGCAAGGTAAACTTCAAGCTGCGTGACTGGGTATTCTCCAGACAGCGTTATTGGGGAGAGCCGATTCCGCTGGTACATTGTGAAAAGTGCGGTTGGGTTCCCCTGGATGAGAGCGAATTGCCGCTGACATTGCCGGAGGTAGAGCATTTTGAGCCGGGCGAAAACGGAGAATCTCCGTTGGCAAAGGCATACGATTGGATTGAAACAACGTGTCCGCATTGCGGCGGCCCGGCAAAGCGCGAAACGGATACCATGCCGCAGTGGGCAGGTTCAAGCTGGTATTTCCTACGCTATATGGATCCGCATAATAGCGAGGCTTTAGCGTCAAAAGAAGCATTGGAATACTGGTCGCCGGTGGATTGGTATAACGGCGGTATGGAGCATACCACGTTGCATTTACTGTATTCCCGTTTCTGGCACAAATTCCTTTATGATATTGGCGTAGTTCCGACAAAGGAGCCGTACATGAAGCGGACCTCGCACGGCATGATTCTGGGCGAAAACGGAGAAAAGATGTCCAAATCCAGAGGAAACGTTGTCAATCCGGATGAGGTTGTAAACGAATTTGGTGCAGACGCATTCAGAACATATGAGATGTTTATCGGCGCATTTGACCAGTCCACACCGTGGTCGCAGCAAGGGTTAAAGGGCTGCTATAAATTCCTGGAGAGAGTCTGGAATTTACAGGCGATTGCAACGGATGAGGAAGGCTACAGTGCTGATCTTGAAAAATCCATGCACAAGACCATCAAGAAGGTCGGTGAGGATTATGAGAGAATGAAGTACAACACTGCGATTGCTGCGATGATGAGTTTAGTCAACGAGTTTACGAAAAAGGGATCCATTACGAAAGGTGAATACATGACATTCATCACGCTGCTAAACCCTGTTGCGCCGCACATGACGGAGGAGCTTTGGGAAATCTACGGCGGCGAGGGATTGCTATCGCTTCATGCATGGCCGACCTATGACGAAGCAAAGACAGTTGACGACGAGGTGGAAATCGTGGTTCAAATTAACGGAAAAATCAAGGACAAGGTTCTGGTTCCGGCAGGTTTGGACAGAGATGCGCTGCAAAGTGCCGCAATGGAAAGCACTAAGATTCAAAGCCTAACCGAGGGCAAGACGGTGGTAAAAGTTATTGCCGTTCCCGGGAAACTGGTGAACATTGTTGTCAAATAAGTGAATGGGAGCTGTTGCTATATGCAACGGCTTCTTTTTTTGTTGGGGGCGTGCGCCGCCCCCTCTTACGGCTGATTCCTACATCAGTCTTTCTGTTGGCGCAGAGGGGGTTAATGCGAACCCCCTCTTGACACCCGCGCATAAACTTTTCGGAGAAAAGTTTAATCAAAAGCCTACAGCTCAAACATCCGCACCTTGCGCGGAACTCGCTATCGGAAACTTTTGCTCCGCAAAAGTGA
>CAUGRT010000082.1 GCA_959602045.1 uncultured Clostridia bacterium
ATAACTACTATGAATAGTTTTGAATTTTTGGAAAAACTCGGTTTTTCATCTAACGAGGCAAAAGTATACGGCACGTTGATAAAACACGAAGTGCTAAACGGCTACGAAATCGCCAAATTGTCCGGCGTTGCGCGTTCGTTGGTTTATGAAGTCATCAATCGTTTGATTGCAAAAGGCGCGGTCATCCGTATAGACGGAGAACCTAATTTTTACAAGCCTATCGAGTATCAAGATCTTATCCGCAGCATTAAGGAAGAAAACGAAAAGAATATTGCCTGCGCCGAACGCGAACTTCAACAACTCGCAACGGAAAATGTCGACGTCGATTATGTAATGAATATAGTGGGCGAAGAAAAATACGTTGCCAAGGCAAAGGAACTTATCGACAGCGCGCAAGCGGAAATTTCGCTGTCCATTTGGCAGGAGTCGTTCGAGGTGCTGCGTAGTAATATCGAAAACGCAATATCCCGTGGAGTAAAGGTGTATATTTTTACCTTCGAAAGTATTTCGGTCGCCGGCGCAACGGTGTATTCGTACAATATCAACGACGTTTCAACTCTGTTTCCCTACCGCAGAACAACAATCATAATCGACGGCGGAGAGTGCTTAGTCGGCGAAGAGGGCGATCGCAATGTTTACGTGCATACGCGCAATCATTCGGTTGTTTCTCTTGCCACCGATGAAATAGTTTTGAATGTTTTTTGGAATAAACTTATCGAAAAAGAAAACCTGTTGTCCAAGGGTTGCTCCGGTGCGGATTTTTTGCAAGCCATACACAATTTGGCGGAGCGCTACGGCATTACCGACGAGATGACCAAGAATTTTCTTGTATACAATTTTCAAAAGGAGAAAACTCAAAATGGCAAAAAATGTTGAACGATTACAGGCGCGCGAAGCCAAAGAACTTATCCGCCGCGAAAAGCAGTTGGGCGCAAGACGCAATAAGTTTTATATGATTTACTTGTTTATGATTTTGTCGCTCATCTACATAACGGACGAAATGGCATCTACTATATCCATTCAGTTTCAGGCGAATATAGTTACGGAATTCTTCGTAAAAAATATGGGTATGGAATACGGCGCGGGATTATCGCTCTTTTCCGCCATAGGTTTTATTTCCTATCCGGTAACGGTGCTTATTATTTTCTACCGTCCCCTTGCGGACAAATTCGGGCGTAAGCCGTTTTTGGTTATTAACACGTTATGTATGGGGTTAGGGCTGTTCCTTGTGTATTTATCTAAGGATATATACGTTTACATGATAGGAGGCACGTTGATGAGTTTTATGGTGTCGCACGATATGCAATGTGTGTACATACTGGAATGCTCCGACGAAAAGTCCCGCGCCCGTAACTACGCAATCGTAAAAGCGGTGGCGATACTGGGTACGTTGCTTGTTCCGTTGCTTAGGGCTACGCTTATGCAAAATGTAAGCGAGCGTTGGCACGTTGTATATTTAGTTCCGGCAATTATCGGTTTTGTAATGGCGTTATTCGCGTTGCTTTTTGCAAAGGAAACAAACGCGTTTTTAACAAAAAGAATAGAGTACTTAAAAACTCCCATCGAAGAACGCGAACAACGCAGTAAGGAAGAGTGCGAGCAAAACGCTCAAGGCGGAATTCTGACCGCTGTAAAATTCGCATTCAGACACAGGCAATTACGCTTTTTGATCATTGCCTGCTGTTGTTTCTATCTTGCTTCGTTAGGTACGGCAACGTACAGTACGGTTATGGCAAAGTCTGCTTTGATGACGGAAGAAGAAATAACTCTTGCTCTATTCTTGTATCCCGTAGGCAACGCGCTGTTTACGTTGATATCGGGTTTTGTGTCGGACAAATTCGGGCGCAAAATAACTATAATTGCGATGTCTTGTTCGGCGTTGGCGTGCTATTTGCTGTTTATTTTAAGCGGTATGTTCAAGTGGACTCCGTATTTGACAGGCTTTGCAATCGGCGGATTTATGGGCAGTTACTGGGGCGCGGGCGATACTATCGGCGGAATAATGTTCTCCGAGTCTTCTCCTACAAACTTGCGTTCGTCCGTAACTGTAATCAACACGTTGCTTAACGGAGTTATGGGTGGACTTGCAACGGTTATCTCTATGATACTGCTTCCTGTCATTCCCGAAAAGATGTTTGGCTATATGTACTTGGGTTTGACTGTGCCGGGGCTTGTGGGCGCAATCGTAATAATGTGGCTGTTTGTCGGCGAAACTCGCGGACTGGATCTTAAAAAGGTAACGGGTACGGAATGGGATAAGCCTAAAAAAATTAAAGAAGAAACACAGGAGGGTGAATAAAAATGGATAACAAATGGTTTGAACTCGGCGCAAACGAACAGCCGTTGGATATTATCAAGGAAACATGCGGTTTTGCAGGCATATTCAAACAAATAGGAGTGATAGGGGATTCTTTGGCGTCGGGTGAGTTCGAAAGCCACGACGAAAACGGCAGCATAGTTTATACCGATATGTACGAGTATTCGTGGCCCGCTGTTTTGGAGCGCATTACGGGGACGAAGTACAACAATTATTCTCGCGGCGGAATGACCGCGCGCGAGTATATGCAAAGTTGGGCGGATGCAAACGGATTTTGGCAATGGAATCAAGCGTATATCATTGCGCTGGGCAACAACGATTCGTTTGTCTGCGGACATCCGTTGGGAAGCGTCAAGGACGTTAACGCAGAATGTCCGCAGGATAACGCCGATACGTTTTTCGGCAATATGGGCAAAATCGTTTGCAAACTTAAAACGATCGAGCCAAATGCGCGTATTTTTGTCGTTACTCCGCAACTTCGCGGTGAAGCCTGCGATAAAGATATTCGCTATATCGCAAGCGAACTTGCCAAATTGTGCGATATGTTTGACTTTACATACTTGCTGGATATGACTGCGCATGCGCCAGTATACGATGCCGAAATGCGTAAATCGTTCGGGCTGGGCTTCCATCCGAACCCGATGGGGTACTATGCTTACGCATTGATGGTGGCTAATTATATCGATTACGTTATACGTAGTAACCCTCGGGAATTTGCAACGATACCGTTTGTCGGTACGTCGCTCAAAAACAAAGATTACAAATAGTATGTATTTGCTGAAATGCACAATTAACTAAACTTGTAGATGTTTTCATTGCAAGTTTACAACAATTTATACTAAATATATAACCGTTTTGGGGACGAATGTATTTGAGCATTCGTCCTTTCTGTTATGATTGACAAAGAAAATGCGATTTGTATGATAATTTAGCTGAAATGAAAAGTTAAAGTCCACATAGGTAGGGAAAGTACTGGTGCTAAGCCTGTAAGGAATTCTGAGAGGGAAAAGCCTAAGTGGGAAGATACCATTACAAATCGAATGCTTCACTGGTCATATACACCTGAGCAGAAGGAAGAGCTTAAGATGGCTCTTGCTGCAGGAGTTCCGAAAGCGACGATTCTTACTTACTTCTATCCGGAGGTAACTGTGGAGAAGATGAGTTCTTATCGGCAAAAACAATAAAAAAGAGATCGCATAGATACAGGAGCTGTGTTATACTGTGTCTATGGTAGAATTTCATAAGGGAAACCGTGTCGAGGGGCTGAGACTGCAAGAAGAAT
>CAUGRT010000083.1 GCA_959602045.1 uncultured Clostridia bacterium
TAAAAAGCTGATAATCCGCGTCCTGCATAACAAAGTATGTTTTTTTCAGCAGCTCTCTATGGGTCATTTTTTTGCCGTTCAGACGGATTTCCCCAGTTCGCGGTGCCATAAGTCCGCACAGCACTTTAGAAAATGTTGTTTTCCCGGAACCGTTCGCACCGACAATTCCGATAATCCGACCTTCTTCGCCCCATGTAAAGCAAAAATTCAAATCATGGATAATTTCCTGCTTTCCGTAGTAAATACAGAGGTTTTGACACGTCAGCTCGTTTGCATCAGACCTTGCAGGAGTTTTCTTTGTAGGAAAAAGCACATTTTGTATGCTGCGTAAACCGTATTCTCGCAGCACATCGGGCGAAAGGCAAGCAGCCTCCGCCGCACCCCATATTTTTTCAATTCTCCCTTTGCGCATATATACATATCGGTCGGCAATTCCTCCAAGCCAGGAAAGGCGGTGTTCAGAAATAATGAGAGTTTTCCCCTCGGCTTTTAGTGTAAATAAAAGCTCACGGAGATTTTGTATTGTTTCTCCATCAAGGTTTGCCGTCGGTTCGTCCAAAACAATGACATCGGTATCCATTGCATAGATAGAAGCAACTGCCAGCCGCTGTTTTTCGCCGCTGGATAACCCAAATAAACTCCGATCTCGCAGTACGTCAATATTCATTCGGGAGAATGCGGCGTCCACGTTCTGATTTATCCGCTCCGTGGAAAAGGCAAGATTTTCACACCCGAAAGCTACTTCGTCCGTTGTGTTTACTGCAAAAAATTGTGAACGGGGATCTTGAAACACTGTGCCAATTTTGCGACTAAGCTCATACTGTTCCAATTTGTTTACTGGAACACCCTCGTACAATATTTCTCCTGTAAGTGTTCCTTCAAAAAAGTTGGGTATTAAACCATTGAGGCATCGTGTTAAAGTTGTTTTTCCGCAGCCACTTTCTCCCGTTAAAATAACGCACTCTCCTTTACGAATTTCCAAATCAATTCCATAAAGAGCATTTATCTCCGGTGCGGCATCATATTGAAATTGTAAATTTCTTATTGTGATCATACTCATTCTGAACCTCCGCGCTACCCGCACAATGAATAAAGAAGTGTTCCGATATTAGCGCAAATCACCATCATCAGATACACAATATCCTTTATTCTGATTTTCAGAGGAACTCTCATCCCTCTTGGCACAGGATTTTCGATTGCACGAGTGACCGCAGCCGCAGACAATTCATCCGCTACCTTTATACAGCGCATGATAAAGGGAATAATCATGTATTCTGTGGTCATGGCAGGAGCTTTTGCAAAAGTAATCACATTTAAGGGGACGCCCCTTGTTTTCATGCCGTTTCTAATCTGTTCAAGCTCATGGCGAATGGTGGGAATAAATCGCAATGCGACAGCAAGCGCAAGCGTAGCTGATTTAGGGCAATGTAATTTTTGAAGCCCCATGAACAGCTCACTCACGGTCAACGCCTTTAGTGACAGAACCATTACGCCCAGTAAGGGAGAGAGCTTGCGTAATAGGAAAACGGGCTGGACTATGATTTGCGGAGCGTTGCTCTCATTCAGTAAGGCATACAATCCGACAAGGAACGCAAACCATACTCCCAGCCGCAAAGCCTCCTTCGGGTGTTGCAAATATAACAGAAAGCTCATCAGAAAAATCACTTCACAAAGCATGGCTAACGGCTTAAAAATCCAAAATGCACATATCCCTGAAAGCACAATCTGAATAATCACTATCCGGGGGTCTATGCGGTGCATTAAATCACTCCTGCTTTTTCAAAATGCTTCTTCAACATTCTCTTTGCAATTGCAGCACCTATCACAATTGCGATCAATGTAACCGGAATTGCAGCAAGCCCAGTCGTAGAATGTGCTGCTGCAATCATTGCATCCACGGTTTCCTTTGGACGGTCAAATCCATACCAAAATGCGGGATAATAATAGAGGGGTGCGATGGCACCTAAATAATATCCAACTGAATACAATCCAAAAGAAACGGTAAGCATTTTGTAATTCTGATACTTTGATTTGCTGGCAAGGACTTCGCCTACAACGCCAAACCCTAACATCCAAATCAAGACAAAAATACCGCCAAACAGCCCCCATAGAATGCCGACAATAGCAAAAGTCAATAAGACTGCGCCTTTCTTATGTACTTTTGCCATAATCAGCATATAAAGCGGCGCAGATAAAACGGCAACAACCGCAACGGAATACATATTCAACACCATGCTAATTCCCATCAAAGCTCCTGCTACCATTGTCACCACAAAAAGGAGTGCGCTAAAGATGCCTATGGTCGCAATGTCCTTCATTTTTAATTTGTTTTCATTAGTTCTGCTCATAGCAATAACCTCCAAGTTTTTGGTTAGATAACGCTAACTGCTATTAGTATAGCACGATGATTTTCTGCATAGTGTCACTATCGGAAGTTCCTATGTCACAAAAGAAAGAACTTCATGCGGTCTTTTCAGACTTACATGAAGTTCTTATCTATTGTTTTTTAACATTTCGCCAGGGGATATTCCATAATGCTTCCGAAAAAGCTCGATGAAATATCCCGTATGAGAATACCCCACCATCCATGTCACTTCCTGCACTGTATGTTTTCCAGTTTTCAATAATCGTATCGCTGCTTCCAGCCGTTTTTCTACAACATAATCATTAACTGTAACTCCAAAGCACCGCTTAAATCCATCCTTTAATTTTTGCTCGTTGATAGCAATCGCCTTTGCAACAATTGGAATTGTGAGGGGCTGGGCGAAGTTCTCACCAATAAATTCCCGTGCCTTCAACAGCGCATTGTAATCTTCCACACTAATACGGATGCCAAAGTCATTTGTAGGAGATTTGCAAATAACCTCGTCGCAGTAAACAGCAATTAACTCAAAAATTTTTCCTTGCAGATAGATCTTTTTCATTTCATCACAAAAGTGGCAAGCAAGGATTTCAGAGAGAATTTTACTGATGTTTGGTGTGTAGGTATATACTCTTACGGGCGCTGTTTTTCTTGTATCATATAATGCCCCCCTTATTTTGATACAGGTGAAAATCTGCTCAAAAATTTTTTCATCCAAAGTAATGCTGATGCCTTTGAATTTCCTGTTTCCGCTTATTCTACTTCGGCACTCCTTAAATGTTCCATAGCGTACTTGGCTCTGCTGTGCCGCAATTTGAAATTGATGAACAACCTCGTTATTGATGTAAGACCACTCCATATTGCCATCAATGCAAAAGGAAATCTGAAACAGGCTCAAATCGTCGTGCGTTGTTGTCATTTCAATATCTTCCTGTGAAACAAACTCTGATGTTGTCAACAATATTCCATCGGCAATATCAATGTTTTCAATAGTACCATCTATGAGGGGAATGAGATATTGATTATCGGCTGTTTTATTCGCCTGCATAATCTGACTTGATGCAGCAATGCTTACAGCGGTGGGAACAAAACGAGCCTCAGGGTATGAAATAATAATAAGTCAACACCTCCTTGCGGTTAGCTGCCTCTAACTAATGCGCAAAAATCAATCTGCCGAAAGTACTGGCAGATACTTAT
>CAUGRT010000084.1 GCA_959602045.1 uncultured Clostridia bacterium
TAATCAAAATAGCAAAATATTATGATTGGGAATCAATTTTTAGAGGTTCCCATAATTCATCGCCTCGCCCAATTGTTTTTGTTCTATGCCAATAAAGCTTTGGGTGCAAGCCATCATAAGAAATATCGTCACTGTCGCAGAAACAATGGCACAGCTCCGGACAGCCATATCGAACACTGGTATCGTGATACGGACATTTTATCATATCAATTCTCCAAATTTTATCCGAAATCTGTATCTCCCGTGCGGCAAATCCGGCAGTTATACCGAAAAGCTTCGGAGTCTGTTTTGCAAAAATCCCCGGCACCTTTCGGTACAATCCCGGAATGTGCATTAAAGCAAGAATCACTTTCTTCATACGGTGCGCATGCCGCTCCACATAGCCATGCACCATTCGCAGTGCCTCCTCCTTTGTCATAACCTTTTGCAGCGTTTCGTAAATAGCAATCCCGGGAAGAATTTGTCTTTCCAAATGATACTGCTTCTCTTTTGAAGCACCGTTATTTTCCCTGCGCAGGGTTGTAAGCCGCTCAAAAAGTGCATTGCTGAGCATTGACGATTTTGCAGAAAATCGCTGCGATACTGTCTTTTTAAAGCCCTTAATCAGATAGCTTGTTTTCATTTTTATAACCATTCCTTTCCGTGCTGTAAGGCACAAAACTTAAGTCTGAAAGAAAATCGTTCAGAGTGCCGCTTTGCTACCCCGAGCAAAAAAGTTGCACTACAGGCGATTTGATTCAGCCTTATCCCTCCTGTTTTTATCGGGTGAAATCAAGCCGTTACGATATATCTCCGAAATCCAAACGCACAATTTTCATTTTCATCATACCGTCGCCGATTTTTGCCAAAAGGCGGAAAATTTTGCTGACAGACGGGTCTCTTAAATCACTGTATCCAAGCATATACCCTCGGCTTGAAACGCTCATATTGCTATCCCATAAAGAAAGCTCCTTTTTTGCATCCGAAACGGAAAAATAAGCATTAACATCTTGAATTTCCGCAGTTTTAAGCCATGTTTTAGCGATCAATTTTACTGCCGATTTCCCCGCAGCGTCAAATACCAGCCTGCTGCCCGGAAACGCTTTTGCCATAGCCTGAACAAGCGATTTCACCTGTTCACTGAGAAAATAATAAAAAACACCCGATGCAAAAAACACAGCGCCGCCGGAAGCATCAATCTTGTCAAACCATTCCGTATTATTCAAATCACACGGCACATTTTCCTCGCGCTCTCCGACCGGCAAAAGTGCATCGCGCACGGCAATAACATCAGGGAAATCAAGATTATAAATTTTACAGCTTCCGTTATCGCAGGATCTGCCGGTATTGTCAAGACCGCAGCCCAGATTGACTACTGCCGCATTGGGATGCGTTTTTAAATAGTCCCGAATTTCAAAGGCAATGTCATTTTGCCGTACTGCCACTTCCAGAAAACCGAATTTTTGCATAAGGCTACCGGACTTTTCTGAAACAGCCGAAAAATCATAATCTATTCTATCAATCAGCTGAACGGCGGTTTCATCATAATATAAATCCGGAAACAGTTCGGAACACATTTTTCGCGCATAAAGCAGAATAATCAGTGTTTCCTGCACGGTGTTTTTCTCGATTTTATATTTCACAACAATTCCCTCACTTTCTAAAAGCAGCCGCCTTGACCTCGACTATTTATACCATTTTAAGAAATCCGCTTTTTGCGTTTTCCTTCGTATCGTCCGATTCGTCATAAGCGTCATAGGGTGCCGACGGATCATGCACTTTCTTTTTAAACGGAGAACACAGCTGATCTTTATGCGCAAAAGCAAATTCAAAATCGTCTGTAAAGCCGGTATGTCCTGTGATAAACAACGGCTTTATCCCCATCTTTTTTAGCTTTGCTTCAAGGATGCCGAGCGATTTTACGGCAAGCTTGTTATCCTCCGCCAATGCGGAAATAAAGCTATAACCGCCGTCCGCACCAAACCAAATCGTATCACCCGTAAACAAGCATTTGTCATCAATGAGATACAGCATATGTCCCCATGTATGACCCGGAACGAGAAAACAATGGATTTTAATATCGCCGATACCGAAGGTCTCACCGTCTTTTAAAAGCCGCTTTTTTGTTGTTAATCGTCACCTGCGGCAGCTTATAAAGATGATAAATCACCTTTCGGCGAACCGCACCTGTCAGATAGCGGTTTTCAGTTTCACCGATATATAATTTGGCTTTTTTGAAAAGTCCCGGACTGTCCGACTCCACCGCACCGATGTGATCGGTGTCCTGATGGGTGATGAGAATATCCCGAATTGATTTTGGGTCAATTCCGAGCCAGCTCATTTTTTCGGCAAGACGTTCATAATTGTACCCGGCGTCGATCATAATCGTGGTATCGCCCTTGCGATAGAAAAAAATATTCGCCACCCACTCACGCACACAGGCAACATTTTCATCAATCCAACCTGTGTTCAGCGGCTTAAAAATCTCTTTGCCGCGATACATTTTGCTCATTGATTTTCTTTGAAATTCCGTTGCTTTCTTTGACATACGCTTTCCTCTTTTCACAAATTTTCAAACTCATTGTGTGGTCTATCTCTGTCTTTGCGCATAAATCCATCATAGAATTTTGCATTTCTGTCCCAAAAATTCTTCACTGTCATCGCCTTTCAGGTTAGAACCGGCTAACCAGTGTGTTTTTGAAAAGCCGCCCTCGGGGCAGCCTTGTTTCATAACTGTTTTAATTATACCACAAAGTCCCCTATTTTTCAATAGAAGATGGATAATTTAAACTAAATAAAACCGCCCGAAAGCGTTCCGCCGCCCTCGCCGACTACGGTATCATAGCCGTTCGGGAGCGCCATGATAAAGTCGTGACATCTCGCTTTTTTTGCTGCCTCAATCATTTCTTCCTCGGTCGCGTCAGGCTTTCCGAAACAGATATTCGCCCGAATTGTATCATTAAACAGATAGACATTCTGGAACACCATTGAGATATTCGAAAGCAGACTATCACAGGTAAATTCTCGAAGGTTATGACCGCCGACCGTGATACTGCCGCTTTGTGGATCATAAAACCTTGCCAGCAGACTGCAAATCGTTGTTTTTCCCGAACCGGACGGCCCGACAATGGCGGTTGATGTTTTTTCGGGAATCTTAAAGCTGACATCTTGTAAAACCTTACGCGTATCATACCCGAAATCAACATTCTTAAATTCAATATCATAATGGAAATGTCAATAAAAGTGCAGTCGAAATTTACCCAAAATTTCTGAAACTACTTTAATTCTTCAACCGGCATAACTAACAATCCATTCGGAAACGGAAATCTGTCAAGGTCGCCAAGGCGCTCTGTATTAACCTTGACAGATTTTTGTTTCTGAATATAATCTATGCCGTCGGTTGAAGAAAGTTTATGCCGCGGTCTTTTCACAGTTCCTTATACGGTATTCACTCGGTGGCAAGCATCCCGGATTGCCGGTATACAGCCTTATTCGAGTCAACCCCGAATTTTGTGTAAAGTCTTTACGAGACCTCCAAGATGATAT
>CAUGRT010000085.1 GCA_959602045.1 uncultured Clostridia bacterium
AAAAAGCCGCTGAATTGCAGATAATAGGTGTGACCTTCTTTTAAATTAGCTACAATTTTTGTAGGATCGTTTCCAGTCTGTTGCGTCAAAGCCTCGTCCGTGTACAGCTTGATATACGTATCATAATTCAGGGTTCCGCCGTTGTAGCCCGTTACCTCAAAAGCATACAATCCTGACACTTCCGGAGTAAACGTATACATCGCATATTCCCCGTATGCTGTTATTATATCTTGACTGTCGCCGATTGTCAAGGCTTGCGTAGGAATATCCTGTGTAATATTAATCTGTGAAAGCAACTGCCCGTTTTTATAATGCCGAACCTTGACATAATAAGCCGTTCCGGCTGTCATCGCAATATTAACCTTTGAAAACCTACTGCCGCCATAATCGTCATTTGAGGCAATCATGTTTTTCATTTCCGAATCTGTATAAACCTCTATATACGTATCATTACTGATACCACTGCCTGCATATGGCGAGGTGTAAACATAATAGTTCCCCGATTGGCTCGGCGTAAAGGTGTACACTGCATACTCGCCCTGTTCCGCAGAAATAACAGCACTGCTATCCCCGCTCCCGATAATCGGTATAATCGGCGTCACATAATCCAGCGTGATTCCGTAATGGCTATTAATAATCCCTTGATCTCTTGCTGATATGTACGAAAGAACATCCTTTCCCGAATAATCCTTTAATTTGGTTAAAAACAGCTTTAGCTTTTCCCCATCCGAGCTTGGTGCTTGGCTATAAGACAAACCCGAAAAATATCGGAAAGTCTTTTTAAACGGCTCCCAACCGATTTCTTGCTGTATCTCAATCAACACTGCTGCAAACCCCTCAGATGCATAAGTACCTTTATCAAATGAATTGGTATAACTGTCCAAATACCGATCTGTTTTTAACAGGGTATAAAAGTTTGATCCCGTATACCATCCATGACTACTGTTGTTAAAACGTCCGGGTTCATAAATTTTCGCTTTAAGCTTATCACAAACATAATATGATTTGAACTGTGCTAATGTTTCAGAATCAAAATTCCATCCATTACAGTCAAAAGTATGGCTCAATTCATGTATTGGTGTAAATCCCCAATCGTTTTGTGACAGCCTGTGCATGTGTCCTTGCGTAAATGCTTTGCTATGCTTAAATATTCGCGTATAATCATAATACCCCAGCGTCACCTGCCAATAATTCTGTCCATTAACATTTGCAAAATTCTCGTTCAAATCCTCTCGCGTGGATTGCATAATTATTTTTTGAGCATTATAAGGAGTATATCCCGTAAGCTCTCTGAGCGCTCCGTATGTTTTATCCATCCTGTCAAGCCATGTCTCAAAATCATCATAATTCGCAAGCTTTTTATCTTCGGGTTCAATATACGCCGCCACTCGACCGCCATTATCATACATTTGCAAATTTTCTGTGGTTTCGCAAGGCAGCTGTACAAAACGACATATTGAATTTTCTTCTCCATAAGTTTTCCCGCCATCGGTTGACCATAACATTTCCACGATATATATTCCACCCGGATGCAAGTGATCAATGTTATACGTTCCGTTCTGATGATGTATCGACTTAGAGCCATATACATTAGCTTCCGTGGTATATCCGTTAGAATTATTAAAATTGACAAGATAAATTGCATTCCCCGTTGCTCCCGATACCGGGAAAGTCACATTATACGTAATGGATGTCGTTGTTGTTTTCGTTATGGTCAAAGATGGAGTACTTTGTGATGCCATTAAAGAAACTGACTCTTCCTCTTCCGTATCCGGATCCTCTATGCCTTCTGTTGAGTATAAACTCGGATAATATTTACCAACAATCGGATACTCATTTTCCGATTCTGTATTCATCAGCTGCACGCTTTCTGAGTTTACATCTGTATATTGATCAATCAAATCCAGATATTCCTGCCGCACAGCTGCCAATTCATTGTATTTGGTCGCATAATATTGGTTTACCACTTCATCAAAGTTTTCTAATTCTTTCGGGTGTCCTGCCAAAAAATCCGGCAATCTATGCAATTCGGATTCTTTTTGAAGAATTTTTTCATATTCGCGATACATTTTCCGGGAGTTTTCCTCGTCACTGTACAAAAGCTCCTGACACATATTCAGAATTGATTTTTTATAGACATTGGTATCAACATCAAAATCATAAATGCTGAAATTTTCCGCTGCGCTTGGTGCATCGCATTGGACTGTCAAAAGATACTCTCCGACATCTCCCGTTATTTTTATGTAATACTCCTGATTTGAATAAAGAGTTTTTTGATAACTTTTAAATCGAGATAACAGCACAGTGTGACGATGATTATATAACGTCGCCACTGCATTAGTCAGACTAATACAGTTAAGAGTGTAAAGTCCGCTTACCTCCGGCACAATTTTAATATAATCCACATCATTCTCGGTGTTAATCATGCCTTTAATAGAATACTGCATATCATAAGTCTGTGATTCTTCCATTGTATCGGCATAGTAATCCCCATCGTTTTCATCCAGCGTAATGGCTCCCGTTACCGGTTGCAGATTTTCATTATCCCAAACAAAAATTTTCGCAGTCTTTGCTTTGGGCGAAAAGGTCTTTGTAATATTCGTAGCGATGGAGCGCTTTTTCCCTATCGGAATACTTTCTCCCAAAACCGTGCTCAATAATTGACCGTTTTCATCATATTCGGCAAAATAGCAAATAATATTCCGATCACTGTTACTCGTGTTTGATATTTTGATCGGTACACTAAGCTGCTGATTTCGAATCATAATGCGTTCTGAATATGCCCCATCATACATCAGATTCACATTACATTCTATCCCCCGTGTTTGCAGCGCTAACACCGCATTATCAGTAGTGTTCTGCTCATCCTTAACTTCATTTTGAGGTTCGTCCTGAGGTTCAACCGGGGCAATATACAGAACCTCATTATTATCGGAATTACTTAAATTCCATAACATAAAAAATTGGATTCCAGTAAAATTAATATTGCTCCATCGACCACCGTCATATCCTCCCAGAGCACCTGTGTAGACCACATTGCGTTCTCCATTTTCGTATTGATAGACCATAATTTCCAAATCAGAATTGCTTGGCGTATCAATTGATTGTTCTTCGGAAACAGACACTTGATCATCTGTATTTTCCGATTTGTCAGTTACAGTTTGCGCTTGTGCAAGGATATTAGTTAAAAGCACTATCATTGCCAAGAGCATCGCTGTGGTTGATTTTAATTTTTTCATAAGTTATCTCCTTCCTCTTATTTTATATT
>CAUGRT010000086.1 GCA_959602045.1 uncultured Clostridia bacterium
TCGGATTATTTCTAACCCAGCTCGACCACCTTATCACCCTTCATCAGCGTAAGCCTTATATTTATGGGATGTCCAATTTTATATGATTACCAAAGTATGGTTACTGGAATTTGTGACGTCCGACTTTCTCAACGAAAGCGGCTGGGAATGTGGAAAGCACTATGCCGAACTTCTAAAGAGCCTGTTTACAGGCAGCAAGTAACCAGTCCTTACGCGAGTGTCAGACCATACCAACGCGATGTGACGCGTGCGCTAGTAGCAAAGGGCTTCACCCATCTATGCCTCCGCCTGTGCCCTGCCGGGGTGAGGTTGTTAAATGATACCGGCTTTTACAGCTTTTTGCTGCAGATAGTTACAGAAGGCGCTGCAAGATACAAGCATAAACAGCGCATCCTCCGGCTCTACGGTTTTGCTCTCGTTCAGGATGGCATGACGGATGCCGTCCTGGTCGCTGGTATAACCGTAGATTTTTTCAAAACCCGCTGCGAGGGCGGAATGGATGTCGATGCCGCCGTTATTAAGTACCTTTAATGCTGCGCCTAGGGTAGCTTTCGGATTGTCGGCAAGGATCTGGCACATGGATTCTACTGCGGAAATGGATTCCTTCACACAGTTGCGGTAGTCGGGATCGGTTTTGTCGGAGTATTTCTCAAGGGCGGTCTGAATATGGATTCTGGCCCCGGAAAACGGCCCGCTTAATGCAAGCGCAGATTCGATGGATTGAATTTCCGTTTCGTTTGTGATGGGAGAAATCTGCTTGCCGATAATGCGATAGCCGACGTTATCTGCTTTAAATACATTATCAAGCATATTGGAAAAGATATAAGTATAAGGGTAGGTGTCGTTGACAACTTTCTCACAGAAATCTAAAATATCGTACCAAGCAGTTTTTTGCAGAAGGATAATCTTTTTAGCAGAGTCTACAATCTGTTGGCAGGTGTAAAGTTGCGATAAATCATGCCGCATATATTGAGACCAAATGCGAAAACAAAAATCTCTTTTGTTCATACTTAAATTGATCATATATCCGTAGTCCGACACATAACGGCTAAACCACTGATAAAATCTATTCCAAATGTCCATCCGTGTATCCTCATTCAGACAATCTGTCTGAATCGGCACTTCTATCGGCTTAATCCCCATTCTTTGAGAAAAAGAAAAATATGGCACAAGAACGCATCCTTTCATACATATATTTTATTATTCTAATGTTTTATGGAACAAAAATAAACGATATTATTAAATTGATGTTTACTCCATTTCTAGACCGCAGATTGAGTTTCCGGCCACATAATCTTCCACTCAAAATACTCTGCCTGCGTAATCTCCCCAGCATACAACTTCTTCTGAACCGCAGCCCAATCTTTTAGAAAATCATCCAGAATCGTATCATCAAACCACATCGCCACGGGGGAGCGCGGCGGCCAGTTATCGTTGTCATCATAGTGCAGCGCAAGGTCTGGGTTGGCATTATACCGCGCTGTGCCGCGCTCGGTGGGAACCAGCTTGATAACGCCGGGCTGCTCCTCGTCCAGCCAGAAAAGCTGCTCCAGAATATCGTTTGCCGGGCCGTTTCCGCCATCGGAAAGTGCCAACGGGGAAACACGCAAAGCCTCTGCTATTTGATTTAGCAGGGGCTTTTTTGGTACGCGGTAACCCATTTCGTATTGCGCAATGCGGTTTGCGCTGAGGTCGACCAACTCGCCCAACTCTTTCTGGGTCATGCGGCGGTGCTGGCGGATGCGCTTGATTTTCTCTCCGATGTTCATTTCGTTCACTCACTTTGAAGGATTTTCCTTATTGTACCACACCATAACATAAAAGCGCAAGAAAAAAGTAACAATTTTGCGAAAACTATTGACATTCGCATAAAAGCGCAGTATTCTATATTTACATCGCAAATATGCGAAAGCTGAAATTTAAGGATGGTGATCGAATGGATTGTAAAGAAATCAGAGAAATGTACAAGCTCATGTTTGCGGAGTACCCGGACATTGTAACGGTCAAGGATCTGCAAGCCATGCTGGGCATCAGCCGCCACGCGGCGTATGACCTGCTGGGGGAGGGCGAAATCAGCTGCATCCGGCTGGCAAACGCTTACAAAATCCCCAAAATCAATGTGATCAATTATGTTCTGAAAAGTCCGTGCGGTCAAACCCGCGTGAGCGCGTAGGAGAAAATCTTGCTTTTGGCAAGAGCACCTCCCCGTCTCAAATAGATTCGGCACCTTGAAAACTGCATATCCGACAAGCAAGGTACATTCACCACATTGCCGTCAACTTACGAGTACGGCAGCGCAGACAGAGTACGCGCCATGACTGCCACCGGGCACGAGCGATTCAATCTCTGGTAAACACTCCGTGGCGGAGTGGAGCGCAATGACAGATGTGGTCATAAAGATACTTCCGTCCAGTCACAGTTCACACAATGAGGGCGGCAGGCAGAGAACCTGGCTGGGGTAAAAATACCCATGATGCCGTTGCAGCCGAACGGCAGCCTTGCAAGTCGTCCCCGCAGCTGGGGCAAAGTGGACAAATGCAGCTGCAAGTCGAAAAGTTATCCCGAAAGTATGCGGAACCGATTCACGTTTTCCAGTCTAATAAAAGTAGGGAATCAGAACCGTATACTTTCGGGAAATTTATTGGAAGTGAATCAGATTTGATTCACTATTCAGAGGACAGGGCATAAAAGTGAATCAGTTCTGATTCACTCGCAGTAACCGCCCAAATCCGCCCTGTGTGGGGCAGATGCCACACGCAGCACCACGGATACGAAACAGCCAGAACACCCACCGCTTGGCA
This sequence comes from uncultured Clostridia bacterium, assembly GCA_959602045.1. Lineage (GTDB taxonomy): Bacteria > Bacillota > Clostridia > UBA1381 > UBA1381 > Ornithomonoglobus_A. Next base: position 2,802 of record CAUGRT010000086.1, read on the forward strand.
CGTTTGTGGGGCTGTGGGGCGGCGTGAGCCGTACAACTTAACACTGGAGAATAAA
>CAUGRT010000087.1 GCA_959602045.1 uncultured Clostridia bacterium
AATCCGTCAGCACCCGGAAACACAGCATTTCATCCTCCCGGAACTGACGGATATAAGGACGCTTTGGCTTGGCCATAGCTGCGGCAGTGGGCGGTTTCGGGTCAAGTCCGAAGTCCGAAGCCAGCTTTTGCGCTGCTTCATAGCTGCTCATATTGAACAGCCTTGCCACAAGGTCGATCACATCTCCCTTTGCTCCACAGCCAAAGCAGAAAAAATAGTCCTCATTCAGCTTCAAGCTCGGATGCCTGTCGTTGTGGAACGGGCAGCAAGCCATGCCGTTGTGGCTCACTTTCAGCCCGTAGTGTTCGGCGGCTTGCTTGACGCTGATTGCCGCCTTGATGGTTTCATAGATTGTCATAGAAAACCCTCCGTTCATAATATTCTGGAAAGCACGAAGCACCCGCCGTGATTGGCAGGTGCTTCGCTCCTTCTATTATGGTTATGACGGATTTTTCAAAAAACAGGCTAATGACAGGACAATCCTGTTTCAAAAAACAGGACAACTTATCTGAGGACGTAGATTTCTTCACATTTACATGATATAATTAGAAAAATGAAAAAACAGGACAGGAGGGTAAGCATGAACCAAGAATTGATGACATTGGACTTCTGGCAGGATACGGTCATATATGAGGGCAAAACATTCCCTGTCGGCATGCTTGCCTGTGATGCGCTGAATGTCCCTGCGGATACCATTTCAAGGATGAACGAGCAATGCGAGAAAATCAATCTGCTGCTTGGAATATTAAACGCCGGACAGGATACTTCTGCACTCTTTCCTATGGCAAAGGAAGCTGCATTGACAATGTTAGAGATTCTCAGCAAAACGCCGCCGTTCTCCTATATGGATATACCAAAGCACAGGGAACGGATAGAAAAGGTTTTTACTGCGGACAATGCTCTGAAATATGTGGAGTTCGCCATAAAAGCCGTAACCAATTCTTTACCGTTCGAAGAAGTTCCAAAATATGCTGATGCGGTGATGCTCCAGCGCTATACCGCTGTATGCGGGCATCTGGCATACTCTCTTGAGGAATATCAAAAGGCAATGCTTGATTTTGCAGAAAAATCAGACGGCAACGAGGCAGACCGCACAGCGGAGGGCTTTGCAAAAATGTTCGGCAGCTATTTCCCGCCTAAGTTCTCTATCACAGAGGGCAATGCCTGGATGTCTGTTGCAAATAACTCTGTTCAGTATGTGGCTACCATCCGTCCCGGCGAGGACATAGCGAAGCTGGTCAAGCGGATGCACTATGTATCCTTTGTGGGAATGTTCCGGTCTGATTTCTTTGAGGGTTTGTGTGTGGGTCATGCACCGAAAAAATGCCGGATCTGCGGCAAATGGTTTCTGACCACCAACGCAAGGCACACCAAATACTGCGGCGGTTATGCGCCGGGGGACAAGCTGCACCGCACCTGTCGGCAGATCGGCAATCTAAAAGGCAGAGAACAGCGGGAACTTGCGGACGATCATCCGCTGAAACAGATTTATGAAAAGCGGCTAAATACCATAAACCGCTATGTGAAGCGTGGTACTCTGGACGCTGATCTTGCAGAGGTTATGAAGAAGCTGGCAAAGGATAAAATGCTCCGGGCATTGAGCAATGTAGCCTATGCCAAGGGCGATTATGAAAAAGAAATGGGACAAGGCGTATTAAGAAAAGAAGCGTTGGAAGGAAAAAACTATGATTAATGTGGATGCTATAAAAGAATTGATTGATCAAGCACCGGAAATCAAAACACTATTTACCACAGAGAGCTACCCAGTGGCTTCAATGTATGACTACAATACTGGAACGCATAAAACATCCAGCATAGATCTGCAAACCATATATAAGAATCCAGTCTTTTTGCAGTGGAAAGACCGAGTGTGTTTTGAACTTGCCAAAATAGAAGGTGACGCATACATTGACGAAATAATTGCATTGTCATCCCATTTTACCGGATGGGATGACAAAACACGATTTGACAAATTAGAGTCAAAATTATATGTATTGAAGGATCATTTGGACGAATACAAAGAAGATTGTAGTACTGCACAAATAGAAGATGATAGCCGAATACCCGAAAAAGAAATATGCGACAAAATGTTACGAGCACTTTCAAAGCTACAGCGTAATCACCACTACAACGCAGATAGTAGCGAAGATACAATGAATGATTATATTCGGGATATTTTGGGCGAGAGCTATTTCATGAAAGATCAAACAAGGCAAGGAGACTCAGAAAACGGTGACGAGGCTGGGGAGGTTGATATTCAGCTTTGTTATGATGGATTACCTGTTGTAATGATAGAGGGAATAAAGGTATCTTCATTGGAAAGAGAGCGATTAGACTCCCACATGAATAAAGTTCTTACAAAATACGACCCCAACGGTTGCCCGTACACTTTTTTGATAGTTTATACCACTGCCAAAAACTTCGATTTGGGTTATAAAAACATTTTCAACCATTTTGATAAATATTCCTACCCGTTTCCACGAGAATGTAGTCTTTTAGATGTGGAAACGGGATATGGAGAGTTGAAGCATGCTCAAATCATTTTGAATAGAAATGGTCAAAAAATCAGGGTACATATTTGGGCAGCACATATTGTTTGACTGAATAGATTTTGAAAGTTGAAAGAAGGTGCGCTATGCTGAATGATTTTACATGGAATATGACCGGATACATACCAAAACACCAAGTCAATCCGCACGATGACGGCATCATTTCCTATGTGGCAGAGCACATTTTCCAACTGGAACCGGAGCCTCCAGCGGTGGGCAATCTGAACGAATATATCCTGT
>CAUGRT010000088.1 GCA_959602045.1 uncultured Clostridia bacterium
GTATTCATTCCGTCATGCGAATCGTCCGAAAGAAGAGGTTCTTCTGCCGTTGATAGCACTATCAATCTCCAGTTTGTCATGCTCTGAATACCGCCTTCTTTGCTGCCTCTGATTCTTCCGAACCCATTCGACAACCCATAAACAATCTGTGCCATAGGCAGGCGGTTTTCGTTTGCAAGCTGCCGTTCATCAAGACCGTATATGATGTTTCTTAAAGTATCGGCCTTTCTCTCCAAACCTACCGCCGTTGCGTTAAAACTGCCCATAAGCTTTAACGGATCGCCCCAGACAGACACCGCCATCTTACATGCCGCCGACTTACCGCTTGTTGTATCATGCCAGATATTTAAGAAAAACACACGATGCGATAACGGTTTCAGAAGCACCGATGCAAAGGACGACGCAAGCATAAATCTGCCGTAAGGGTTCTCTCGGAGTTTTGCGGCATATTCAAGCCACACATCAAAGCTGCCTTGTTCCGCGAGACTTTTATGTATTTCATTTGAATCTTCAAAATCCGTTTCAAAGCATATATTGTTCTTTGCGGTATAGGGAAAGAATGATGTATTATCAATCCACCCGAGCCGCTCTGTCGATTTCATAAGCGGAATATTTTTAACGTTCGCATTCTCATAATCATATAAATAGTCCACCATATCCGAGGCGTTTTTTGAAGCCACCGGAAATCCTCTGTCCGCACAGCTTATGATGGACGATTTATTAAACGCCGCCGATCTCGTCACCACAATACTTGTCCACACATTATCTCGGTAAAACGATAGTTCAACCTTTTCCGAACACGCATCCATATTTTTAAATCTCTTTGTGATAACCACAGGGGATGGACATACCGTGACAACAGTATTGCCATCCTTTGAATACACAATTTTTTGTATTCCATGCTCCATTGTAACATTCCAGTTTGCGGGCTGAACCGCACCGTTTAAAGCAATCCCGTCAAGATTAAGCGGCATAGCAGTGTCCTCAATCACCATATATGATTTATTTTTAAAATTCACTGCCGCCTCGAAGTCCTTTATAGAACATTTCCCTTTGATTTTTTGCTTAAACTTGCCGTATGCCGCAGGAGCGTTTTTCTTTGCATATGCCATAAGCTCGATTGTTTTGTTATCAAAAATCATATCCTCGGATATGTCACCGTCGGCAAGCTCCTCTGCCTGTTCCGCCATGCTCAAGATAGCATAGGCAACCGGTGCTTTAACGCTGCAATCTTTACAGTTCTTAAAACCGAGTCTTTCTTGTATATACCGACAGGTATGCGGTTTATGCTCATTTATTGCATGACGGATTTTATCATCGGTTTCAGCTTTGCTGTACCTCGGATACGGTTTTGAAATCTCATGTACAAGCTCCGCTCCGTTCTTTGTAAGCGACATATTTGTAACAAAAGCATACCATTCGGGTTCTGAAAGCTTTGCGGCATTTTCCTTGCAATATCTGCAAAACTCGCATTTGTCCATAAGCCTTTGACCGCTGCCGACCTCGCCGTTAAACTCTGCTCGTAAACCTTCACTGTAATCGGGTATTTTAATTTCCAGCAAGTATTCAGCCAATTCTGCCTGCGTATACTGAATTTGCGGTTCAAACTTTATACATTCAACCAATACCGGCTCCTGTTTCGAGTGATAAAACCCCGGTATTCTCATGCACCGGCTTTCATTCTGACACATTGAATCACCGGCAAATTGTTTTACCAAACGAAGCTGTATTTCACGAAATTTTGATACTTCTGCGTCCCGCATCAGCCAGTAGCAATGCAGTGATTTCCTTGTTTTCACAATGATTGACGGCGGGAGAGCAAATGCGTTGATTTTCTCCTGCTGTTCTTTAAAGCTCCCGGTATCCATCTCAACAAACTGTGCATTTATCCTTGTTATTTCCTCATCGGTATGCCCTCCGCAATTTACAACAAAGAATATGCCGCGGTGTTTTTCGTTGTGCTGTTTAAGTGTCGAGAGCAAAACGTCAATGTTTTTTAGTTTTTCCGTGTATTTATTCCCTTTGTATTCCGGATCTTCTGCCTTGCGGTCGGAAAATACACGGATACAAGCCTCGTCATTCTCCGAATAAAATGCAGATAAAAATGTTTTAATATCCATATCACTTTGCCTCCTCGCTCCTTATTTTTTGTTTCTGTTTTGATTTGGGTTTTAACTTTTCCTGTTTCTCTATATTCTTAATGGCTGTATATGCCGTCGGGTCGGGATATTTCTCTGCATTAAAGTAGTTTGCCATATTAAACCTCCTTTCTGCCGGCACAAATCTCAACATGAAAAATATGCAAGCAGGTTGCCTTTTTGAGAGGTGACGGCGTATGCTTATACTCCGAACCTCGAAAATAGGTAAGATGCGCAGCATATTTTTCATGTTACAGTTCCTCCATGTTCCCGAAACTGCAACCCTTTGCTCCCTCTGCTTTAAGTGGCACATCAAATTCCGGAAAAGGCCGCTGTTCCATGCACTCTTTTATGATTGCGCAAGCTTCATCGGCTTTGTCTCTTGGCACTTCAAACAAAATTTCGTCATGTATCGTAAGCAGCGGTTTTATGTACGGGTATTCCTCAAGCTTTGATAAGATTCGTACCATTGCAAGCTTTAAAATATCTGCGGCAGTTCCCTGAATCGGAGTATTCAGCGCACACCTCTGCCAGTAGGAACGCATTCCCATATCCGGTGAATGTATGCCTTTTAAAATTCTCCGTCTGCCGAATGCAGTTTC